>JAEXCN010000295.1 GCA_023402175.1 Pseudomonadota bacterium
GGGCAGCGGCGGGGGCGGCGAGAAAGCCACGGCTGCTTCGAAGGTCACCGTCGGCGGCGTCGGCGGCGCTGCCGGCGAGAGCGGCGGCGGCGCTGGATCGTCGCGCGACACGTCGTCGGAGCCCGGCAGCAGCGGCGGAGGTCCGATGGGGTCCGTGGGCGGTCGCGACACCGGCGGCAGTGACGTGACCGAAGGCTTCACGGCGAAGCGCTGGTTCGGTATCGGCCTGCTGGCGGCCGGCGTGTTCGCGCTCGGCTACGTCGTCATGTCGATGCGACGCGCGAAGAAGAACGCCGATGACATGTCGAAAGACGGCGAAGGCAAGAAGGGCATGACCGCTCCGAGAGGCCCCGCTCCGCCGCTCGCTTGATCCTGGGTGCGCGTCGCGATCAGCGGCTGCGCAGCCCGGTCCACGTCAGGAAGCGCTGCCACATCGATCGCGGCGGCTCCGGCGGAGGCGGAGGCTGATGCGGAAGCCATCCGCTCGCGGCCGGCACTCCGTGGAGCGGTGACGGCGGTCCGTATGGGCCGCTCGGATGGTGCGACGGCGCCGGCCCGCGCGGCATGTCATACGCGCCCGACGTTGGCGGGGGCATGTGCGGAGCCGGAGCGCTTGCCGTGCGCGGAACCCCTGCCCTCACGCGTGCGCGAACGGCGTCCTGGTCCTCCATCGCGAGCGACACTCCACACGCGATGCACGCGCGCACGTGAGGCGCGTTCACGGTCTGGCACATCGCGCAGAGCTTCGGTTCGGAACGTCGCAGCTCTTCCGGGATCGCCCGCTTCGAGGTCGAGACGTCCTCCGGGTACATCGGCGGCGCATGCATCGGCGCCTGGATGACCGGCGAGGGCCGCGGCTGCATCCCGCCACGCGGCGTCATCGGAAGGCCCAACGCCATCGGCGCAGGGGCCGGCATCGAGAGCGGGCGATCGAGCCGGAGCGTCGCGTCTTCGAGCTCGTTCACGCGGTCATTGACCGTCGTGTCGTCGGAGAGCGGATCGTGCATCGAGCGACCGCCCACCGCGCGCGCGCCCGTCGTCGGAGCCGCCGGCGCATCGGCGTACGAGCGAGCGATCGCCGTCTTGTCGCCGCCGCCGTAGACGTCATCGTCGCTCGAGCCGCCGTATTCGAGATCGATGAGCCCGGCCGAGTCCGGCATCACGGCTTGCGCGAGCGCGCGCGCGAGCTCCGTCATCGACTCGAAGCGCCGATCGGGGCTCTTCGCGAGGCAGCGCAACACGACGTGATCGAGCTCGTTCGGCACGCCCGTCATCACCTCGATGAGCGGCTTCGGCATCGTGTTGAGGTGCGCGTGGATCAGCGCGGGGACGCCCGTGTCCTTGAACGGCGGCTTTCCGCTCAGCATCTTGTAGAGGACGACGCCGAGCGCGTAGACGTCCGTGCGCCCGTCGACCGGCTTGCCCATGATCTGTTCGGGCGCCATGTAGTCGACGGTTCCGACGAGCATGCCCGTATGCGTGAGCTGCGTGTCCTGGTCGCCGGCTGTCGACTTCGCGACGCCGAAGTCGAGGACCTTCACGTAGTCGTCGTCGCCGGCGCGCGAGAGGAGCATGATGTTCGCAGGCTTGAGATCGCGATGGACCACGCCCGCCGTGTGCGCGACCTCCAGGGCCTCGCAGATCTGCCGTGCGATGTGCACCGTCTTCGCCGGCGAGAGCTTTCCCTCGCGGCGGAGACGAGCGGAGAGCGACTCGCCTTCGAGCAGCTCCATCACGAAGTAGAGCCCGCCCTCTTCCGTGCGACCGAGGTCGAACACCTCGATGATGTGCTCGTGCTGGAGGCGCGCGGTGTTCTTCGCTTCACGCAGGAAGCGCCCGGCAATCTCGTCGTCGAGCTCGATGCCGTCGACCGCGCGGATGAGCTTCACGGCGATGGGCCGCTTGATGAGGAGATCCATCCCCCGGTACACGACGCCCATGCCTCCGTGGCCGAGCGTGGCTTCGAGCCGGTAGCGGCCGCTCAGCAGCCGTGGGAGGTCATCGTCCTCAGACATCGCGCCTTGGATAGAGCCTATCATGGCCCTGCCTGAAGCCCGTCTTTCTAGGGTCTGTTCTCCAGTGCTAAGGTCCCTGCGCGTGGACCCCGCGACGCACCAGCGCTTCCTCGACTATCGCGACCGTCACGCATACTTCGGCGGAACGACGGCTCTGCTCACGCGCGAGCAGTTCCTCGCCGCCGACGCCGAGCAGCTGGCGCTCGAAGCCAAAGGCGAAAGCCGGGACGACGAGGAAGAGGCCCGCTGGGCCGAGCTCTCGAAGCTCCTCTTCCGAGACTGACGAGCCGCGCTAGCGCGAGGCGACGCCACGAAGACGTCGCCCGCGACGTTGCGCGGGCGCGCCCTCGCCGAGGTCAGACCGCCTTGCGGGCCGGCTGCTGCACGAGCGACAGATCGCTCTGACGGAACGCAACACCGGACTTGGGCCGCTCGTCGCCGTCCGCGCGCTTTGGCGCCGGGCTCGCGTGGAGCGTCGCGCCTTCGAGGATCGCCTCGCACAGCGACGCGTAGTCGATGCCGGCGTGCTCGCTGATCTTCGGCAGGAGCGACGTCGGCGTCATCCCCGGCAGCGTGTTCACCTCGAGGACGTATTCGTTCTCGCCCTCGGTGACGAGCAGATCGACGCGGCAGGCGCCGGTCACGCCGAGCGCACGCGCCGCGCGCTCCGCGAGGTTCATCACACCGCGCGCGCGGGTCGGCGCGATGCGCGGCGGCAGGATGTACTCCGTCTCGCCGGGCGTGTACTTCGCCGTGTAGTCGTAGAGGCCGCTCTTCGGGACGACCTCGATCGCGCCGAGGACGCGGCCGTCGAGGATGCCGACGTGGACCTCGGTCGCCTTCACGTACCGCTCGACGAGCGCGAAGCGATCGTGATCGAGCGCGCGCTCGAGACCGGCGCGGAGCTCGCCGAGGTCGTTCGCCATCGTGAGGCCGACCGAAGATCCCTCGCCTCGCGGCTTCACGATCACCGGGAAGCCAAAGCTCCCGTGCACCTCTTCGAGGTCGAGCAGGTCGGCCTCGCTCGCGACGTAGTACGGCGGCGTCGGGATGTTGTGGAGGCGGAACATCTCCTTCGCCTTCAGCTTGTCCATCGCGAGCGCCGAGCCGAGCACGCTCGATCCGGTGTACGGGATGCCCATCATCTCGAGCATGCCCTGGATGCAGCCGTCCTCGCCTAGGCGGCCGTGGAGCGCGAGGAACGCCACGTCGATCGACGCCTCGCGCACGACCTGATCGGCCGGCTTTCCTGCGCCGAGCACGACACGGACGACGTCGTGACCACGCGACTCGAGCGCCTTCGCGACACCCTCACCGGTGTGCAGCGAGATCTCTCGCTCCGCGCTCGTCCCACCCATCAAGACCCCCACACGCCGCTTGCTCATCCGTGTTCACCTCGGGGTTGCTGAATCCAACTTCTGGGCCGCGCGAAATACGCCGGAAAGACAAGCTCGATGCCGGTCCGATGTGTCTTGCGAGACACGCCCCTCGTCCGGTGGCACGCGCCGCACGGAAGAGAGAAAGCACCGCGAAAGCTCGTTCTCACGTACATAGGTAGAGGTCAAGGGGCCAAGTTTGTTGCTCCTCGAACTTTCTGCGCTTTCTCACGATGCGCTTCGCGCTTCGCGGTCGCGCTTGGGCTCGAGGCTTCGGGCTTCGGGCTTTTCCAGGGCCCGACACCACGACGCGACCCAAGGGCGGTCGGCAACGCGGACCCTGGTCAGCAACGCGGACGGCGGTCAGCAGCGAACGGGCTCGCGCCTTCGTGCGCGGACGACGGTCAACAGCAACGCGGTTGCGAGTCCGCCGCGAGATCAGTCGATCTCGACCAGGATCGCCGTGATGTTGTCCTTCCCGCCGCGCTCGTTCGCGAGCGAGATGAACTTCTTCACGGCCGCCTCGCCGCTCAGCGCGACGATCGGAGCGATGTCCGAATCACGGAGATAGCCGTGAAGGCCGTCGCTGCAGAGAAGGAAGCGATCCCCCGGCGACAGCTTCACGAGCCCGGTGTCGACC
>JAEXCN010000356.1 GCA_023402175.1 Pseudomonadota bacterium
GAGCCATCGACACGACGAACGAGCGCGTGCCCGTGGCCCGCATCGACGTAACGCATCTCGTTCGACGCAAGCCGTCCGTGGAAGAGCGTCACGAAGCTCGTCGTTCGCTCGAGATCTCCGCCGAGGGCCTGCCGGAGGAGATCGAGCGCCGCTCCCGGCTGGTTCTGATGCGCGAGCGCACGCAGCACGGCCCGCACCGTCGCCGCGAGGAGAGCTGCAGGAATGCCCTTGCCCATCACGTCGCCGACGCTGAGCACGGCGCAGCCTTCGATGAGCTGCCAGTCGAAGAAGTCACCGCCGACCTCGCGCGCCGGGATGCAGCGCGCAGCGAGCTCGAACCCGCTCATCAGCGGCGGGTCGCGAGGAAGGAGGCCTGCTTGCACCTCGCGCGCGCGGGCGAGCTCCGTCTCGAGGCGCCGAGCGAGAGCGGCGTTCGCGAGGCTGAGCGATCTCGCCCGGAGCAGCGTCTCGACACGCGCATGCAGCTCGAGCTTCTCGACCGGCGCGACGATGAGCTCGTCGACGCGCTCCCAGACATGGCCCGTCGCGATCCCCGCGCCGTGACGATGCGTGACGAGGAGGAACGGCAGGAACACCGGGTTCACGGCGCCCTTCACTGCGTCGATCCAGTGAGCATGACGTTCGAGTGAGGGGCCGTCCACGATCCCGAGATCGAACGAGAAGCCCGCCATCGCGGCGGGTGCTTCGGCCACGGCCACCTCGTGACGCAAGGAGAGCCATTCGGCCAGGAGCCTTCGGTTTTCCGCGTGCTCGATGAGCAGGACGATCCGACTCATGCTGCCCTGCTGCTCTTGCTGCTGTTCTTCGTGACTTCCGGATACCCCGTGAGGATGCCATGCAGCTCGGTCAGCGGGCGTCCGACGCGGATGCCGAGCGCCGAGATCTCGAACTCGCGGAGCGTCGTCTCGAACGAGCTGACGCGTTTCTTCAGCACGCCGACGGCGCGCTCGAGCCGGCCGTGGAGCTCGAGGTAACGGAGGAAGAGGATGTTGTCGGCCAGATGGCCCATCCCGATCTCGGTCCCGACGACGAATTGTCCCGTGATCGACTCGAGCTCGTTCACGAGAAGAACCGTGACGCCCATGTTGCGGAGGTACGCGCAGAGGGCGTGAATGTGCGGCCCGGGATCGTTGCCGTGCACGCAGAGCCGGTACCCGCTGACGCTGTCGAGCATGACGAGCCGCGTCTGCCGCTTCTCGACTTCCTCGCGCACGAGATAGGCGAGCTCGTCGGGGCTGTAGCGCAGCGGCTCGACGTGCACCACCGACATCGTCCCGCGCTCGATCATCGACCGGGCCGGGATCCCGATCGACTCCGATCGGACGAGCATCGTCTCGAGCGCCTCTTCGATGAGGAAGACGCACGACCTCTCTCCGTGCGCGGCGGCTTCTTTCACGAACGAGAGTCCGAGCGTGGTCTTGCCGACGCCGGTGGGCCCGGTGATCACCGTGACGGTCCCACGCTCGATCCCCCCGTGGAGCTGCTCGTCGATCCCGCGGATGCCCGAGGGGACCAGCTCGCTGATGAACTGCCGGCCATGACGTCCGGGGACGAGGCGCGGATACACCGCCATTCCGCGATCGGTCAGCCGCAAGGAATGCTCGCCGGGCTCGTAGTCCGAACCGCGAAACTTGGTGACCTGGACGGAGCGGCCGGCGCTCGTCGACGCGAGGTGGAGCACGCCGTCGCTCAGGAACTGCAAGTGCTCGTCGTTCGCGGCCTCGCCGCCCTCCGACGTGAAGAGGACCGTGGCGCCGTGCTCTTCCAGGTAGCGCAGCAGCGAGAGGACCTGCTTGTGGTACTGAAAGGTGTCTGGCGAGAGATAGCGGAACTGCGTCATCGCCTCGAGGAAGACGCGCTCCGGACGCACGTGCTCGATCTCGTCGACGATCATCCGCGTCGTCGGCTCGCGCTCGACCTCGGCGGGCGTGAAGATGTCGTACGACTGGGCCTTCATGAAGAACTCGGCCCCGGGCGTGAGGTCGAGGAAGCGAACGCCCTCGAGATCGAACCCGAGCGCGTGGGCGTCTCTTCGGATCTGTTCGGTCGGCTCCTCGACGGTGATGAACAGCGTTCGCTCGCCGCGCGCCGCACCGGCGGTCAAGAAGTGGAGGCCGAGCATCGTCTTGCCCGTCCCCGGTCCGCCACGCACGACGTACGTCCGTCCGGGCAGGACTCCGCCGTGGAGCACGTCGTCGAGGCCGGCGACGCCCGTGGAAAGGCGCGGCTCGTTGTCCGGCGTCGCTGACGTGCTCATGGCTCCTCTCTTCGCAATTCGCCTTTCGGCCCTACACATTGGCAGACAAGAAAAGTGCCGCGCCTCAGCGCGACCGCGAACGTTGCTTGCGCGCCCGCGAGGACGACGCAGCTTTGTTGAGCAGGCGACAGAAAATGATTCGTTCTCATGACGAGCCAGTCGTGCTCACGCTCGTCGTCGAAGGACCGGCGACGATGGTGGAGAGCCCTGCCGTCAGCGAGGCAACGACGGAACGGCTTCGCCGCGGAGTGCGCGCACTGCGCCTCGACCTCCGCGACTGCACCGCGCTCGACAGCACGTTCTCGGGAACGCTGCTGTCGCTGAAGCGTCAGCTGGAGGACGTCGGTGGCACGCTGACGCTCGTCTCGCCTTCGGCGAAGGTCATCGATCTCCTCCGGCAGATGGACCTCGAAGACTTCTACACGATCGAGATCGCGGATCGGATCGGCGGCCTCTTGACCGATGTGCCCACGACACGTCCGAACGACGAGCGGCTGAGCCGGCTCATCGTCGATGCTCACGAGCAGCTGTCGCGCGTTCCCGGCGCCGCGGGCGCTGCGTTCCGTACCGTCGTCGAGGAGATGCGGCGCGACGAGACGTCGTCGCCGTCTGGAAACGGACCGCCCACGGGCGCCGCACGAAGCGACGACCGACACGCCGCCGCCGACACACCGAAGCCGCCGTCCCGCGCAACGTCCCGAGCCTGAACGCGCGCAGCGAGCGGTCAGGACAACGCGCGCGGCGCGTCGTCGATCGTTACTCGCGCGGACGGCGAAGCGCCGATCGCAAGCGCAGCTCCACCATGAGACAGCGATCCTGCACGACAGTGATCCCGGACTCGGCGAGCTTCTCGGCGAACGCGTCGTCACGGATCTGCTGCTGCAGCCACACCGCGCGCGGCTTGGCCGCGAGGATGTCGTCGAGGTGCGGCGCGAGGTCCTTCGATCGCCGGAAGACGTTCACGAGATCGATGCGCGGCGGCGGCACGTCGGCGAGCTTCCGGTACACGGGCTTGCCGAGGATCGTCTTCGCGTCCGGGTAGTAGACGGGCACCGGGACGACGTCGAATCCCATCTCGGCGAGGAACTTCGGCACGTAGAACGCGGGCTGATCGTCCTGCGCCTCCGTCTTGATGCCGAGCACGGCGATGCGGTGCGTTCCTTCCAGGAGCTTCGTGATCGCGTCGAAGTCGTCGATGACGAGAGGGTGCATTGCCGTTGACCTAGCACGCAGCGGGCCATGCGCCCGCGCGCGGGATGGAACGTGTCGAGCCGATGTGGGTCTCGAGCCAATACGATGCCTCGCGCCGATGGGACGTCGCGCGCGCCGATGCGATGGGTCGTCTCGTTCCCGCCCCCGGGCGCAGCGTCGCGATCAGCGGTTCAGCTGCGCGAGCACTTCGCTCGCCTTGCCGCGCAAGCGATGTTTGTAGAGGGGGCTGAGCGGCGTGTCCTCGAGGTTGATCTCGACGGTCTCCGCTCCGCGTTCGAGCGCGATGCGCGGGAGCTCCGCGGCCGGATAGACGACCGCCGACGTGCCAATGCTGACCAGGAGATCGCACTGCTCGAGCGCCTCGCGCGCGCGGCGAATCGTGCGCGGATCGAGCTGGTCCTCGAACCACACGATGTCCGGCCGCCAGTAGCTCCCGCAGCTGCACTTCCGCGGGCTCATCGGCACGCTCTCGTCGTCGCGCACGATGCCCTCGGCGTCGCAGCGAACGCGCCACAAGCTGCCGTGGAGCTCGACGACTTCGCTCGCGCCCGCGCGCTGGTGCATGCCGTCGATGTTCTGCGTGACGATGATCGTGCCGGGCTTCTTCTTCTGGACGTCCGTCACGACGAGGTGGCCGGGGTTCGGCTCGCACCGGCTCACTGCGGCGCGGCGCTTGTCGTGGAAGTCCCAGACCTTCTCCGGATCGCGATCGAAGGCCCTCTGGCAGGCGTAGTCCTCGTAGTTGTACTCGGCCCAGATCCCGCCCTTACCGCGATACGTGGGGATGCCGCTCTCGGCGGACATGCCGGCGCCGGTGAAGAAGACGATCCGTTCGAAATCGCTCAAGCGGATGCGGCTCACGCTCTCTTCCCTCCCGAGACGCTCACCGGTTTTCGATCTGACGACGGAAGACGACCGTGCGCCGCGTCGCCTTCGGGGGAAGGGCCTTCGCCGTGGCGGCCTTCGCCGTCGTGACCGTGATCCGCTCGAGCGCCTTGATCGGGATGACGCGCGGCTCGCCGTCGATCGTCCACGCGGGACCATCGGTGAACGGAATCACCCACGGCGGCGTCGGCGCGAGACCGACGACGACCATCGCGTCCTCGCCCGCACGCCCGAGGACCTCGGCGCCCTTGTCGAGCTCGGTCACCGCCTCCATCGTGGTCGGCTCGAAGCCGTCACGCCGCAGGCGCCGCGCGAGCGACACGAGCTCGGTCTCGAGCTTGAGCGCTGCAGGCTCGGTGACGCCCTGCAGTCCGAAGAGCCAGAACGGCAGCTTCGCTCGGGCGATCCCGGCCTCGACATCGGCACCGTCGACGCGCCACTTCTGCGTTCCGGAGAAGACACACAACGTCGTGAGCGCTTTGTCGAGCGGCGGATCGCAGAACGAGAACACGTCGGCCGGTGTGTCGGCCACGAGCGTGTTCGGCTTGTCCATCGAGAGCGCGACGACGCGCGCCTCGGGGTCGACTCCGAGCTCCGGCGCGTTCGCGGTCGTGATCAGCGTGTCCGGGATGGCGCTCGCGAGGAGCAGCTGCTTGGCGCTCCATCCTCGATCGCGCGCGGGAACGGTCGCTGCTTCGAGCGGCACTCCCGCCGCGCGTGCGACATCGCGGAGCCCGAGCAGCCCGCCGACGCGTGCAGCCTTCGTCGTCAGGACCGCGAGCGCGCCCTCCCCTTCCCGCTGCGCGAGCACGAGCGCCTCGGTCGACGTGCACCATCCCGCGTTGCCGGCCGAAGGCCCGACGGCGAGCGCCCCGCCCGCGAGGCGCAGGCTCGGCTTGTCCGTCGGTCGTTCGACCGCGAGGAGCACGCATGTCTCCGCAGGGATCTCGACGACGGAGAACGGAGCGCCGCGCGGGACGATCGCCGTCACCTCGAAGCCCGCCCTGCGGAGCGCCGCGCGCTTCGGATCGGCGGACAGCCAGCGATCGCTCGCGGCCGCATCGACCGGTGCGCGCGGCCGCGCGGCTCCCTCCGGCGACGTCTGCGTCCATCGCTTCGTGTCGAGCCATGCGTCGAGCGATGCCTCGGCACACGCCTGATCGGTCTGCCCCTTGGTCCCGGGCTTGAACGGAAGAAACGCAAACGCGCGCGAGCCGCCGATCGAAGCGGCATCGGTGCGAAGGAGCGCGAGCCCCTCGCCCGGCTTCATGTCGCCGGTGACGGTCACGTGTCCTCCTTCACAGAGGCACGTGAGGACAGGCACCGGCCCCTCGACCGTGCCGCCTGCGTGCGTCAGCCGAACGTTTCCTCCGTTCGACGACGTCGCGAGCAGGCATCCTGCCGGCGCGCTTGCTTCGAGCTTCGAAGGCTCGCCGCGGCTCGTCATCTCGAGAACGACGAACCCCATCGCGCGATACGGATCGCCCGCTTGCTCGATCTTCCCGCGGCGCGCGAGCTCGCTGCGGAAGACGAGCGCCCCGATGACGGCGACCGCGCCGATCGCGAGAACGCTTGCTCCGACGAGCGCCCGGCGCGAACGGATCCGCCGCGTCTCGATGCGCCCCGCCTCTTCGATCTCGGCCTGACGCTGGGCTCGCTTCGCCTCGTCTTCGCGCCGAACCCGCTCGTGCTCGGGATGACGCCCCTTGAGAACGGACAGCGCGCGTTCGACCTCGGCGAGGTCTTCGGACGTGTCCTTCGGTGCGGGCTTCGGGGGCGCGGGCATTCGACGATTTCGGCGTGAGCGCCTGATCGTGGATCGTCACACGGCCCGATCACAAGACGTAGTTGTCGAAACCTCGTTTCCACCTCCAATTCGGGTTCGGCGCGAACCGCCCGCGCCGCAAAAGCTCGGAGGGCTGGCCGTGTCGTCGTCGTGCCTCGTGCTTGTTTCCTTGTTGAGTGAACTGGGAAACAAGCGCCCAGCGAGGGCCTGGGATTGTCGCTTCCGTCCCCGCTCGTTCGCCCGAGCGGTCGTGCCGCAAAGCAGGGGCCCGACGCGGGCGTTAGACGCCTTTCGATGCCCTAGACGCCTTTCGCTGCCCAGTTCGCGCCGCGCACGGAGTGCACGGGGTCGGGGCCCTCGTTGCCCTCGCGCTCGGAGCCGCGCTCTTCGGGCTCGGGCGGAAGCCTCCCCTCGTCGTCGAGCACGATGAACGGACCGCCCTCTTCGTCATCGGAGACCTCTTCGTGGGCCGCTTCATAGACGGGCTCGCCCTGCGTGGCCGATCCGATGAACTCCTCGGCGAACGACTCCGCGTCGGCGGCGGGCAGAGGCTTGAGCTGCCCGACCGTGTCCGGAAGGAAAGCGTTTCCGTCGTCCTTCCGCGGCGGAGGACGCGGTACATCGTTGCGGTCGTGCCCGCGCCCGTGAGCTTTGTTCTTCATGCCCGAACGTGGCTGCAAGCGATGCGCCCTCGAGCCACTCGCGGCCACTCGCGCCCACGCGCGACGTTGGTCTCCGCCATCCCCGACAGGCTTGGGCCGCGGCGTCGATCCACGCGATCGCGGTTTTTGCCTGCTGCCGACCACCTCGGTGCACTTCGTCACGCGTCTCCGATCCGCACAGCACATGACGTGAGCCGTCGAAAACGACGCGAGCACGACGAGCACGCGGACGCGCTAGGCGGATGCCGCGATCCGTGCCTCAGTCTTCGTCGTCGTCGTCCGCGGCCGGCATCTCGGGCGTGCGCGCCGTCGCGCTCGATACGTCGATCTCCGCGCGCGCGGTGCAGACGCCGGAGCAGTCGGTGCCGGTCATGACGAAGTCCTCGTACTTCCACGAGAGCTTCTTCAGCGTGGGCTCGCCGTTCGCCACGAGCGTTCCACGGATGACCGCGTCCGTTCCCCAGTGGCAGCCGTCCTCCCAGTCGAGCTCGCCAGTGAGCTCGAGCTCGAGCTCGCCGCGCGTGACCCGTCCGGCGTAGCGGTGCTCGCCGAAGTCGGCCTCGGCCGGTCCATCGCCGCCGCAAGGA
>JAEXCN010000391.1 GCA_023402175.1 Pseudomonadota bacterium
ACGGACTGCTCGAGCTCCATGTCGATCGTGAGGCGCAGGTCGCGACCGGGGAGCGGCTCCTGCCGGGAGGGCGCATCGAGGAGACGTTCGGTCTCCGGTCCGGTCCGGTAACGACCGCGCGCGTCGACGACGCGCTTCTCCCAGCCACGCTGGCCGCGAAGGTAGCTCTCCCAGGCGCGCTCGACGCCGGTCGCTCCGACGATGTCGCCGGGGTCGTAGCCGAGCGGATTGGCCTTCTGCCGCTCCTCGGCGGACATCTGGTCGTAGCCGGGCGGGCGATACTTCGCGAGCGTCTCGGCGTCGATCTCGCTCGTGTACCCGAGCGTGTGCGCTGCCTGGTTCTTGTACGGGTAGTAGCGAACGGGCTGGCTGATGACCTCGGCGCCCGCCATCTCGCTCGCGTGCTGCTTCAGCTCGGCGACGATGTCGCGCGAGAGGTCCTCGCGCACGAGGATCGGGCGCCAGCACGGTGAGCGATCCTCGTCCGTGATGCAGGCGTCGCGGATGCGCGCTGCGAGACGAAGCCGCTCGTCCGGGTTGAGGCGCAACGTGTCGGCGATGCGGGTGAACGAGTCTTGCTCCTCGGCGCCCGGGCGATTGCGCCGCGACGGGCGCGCGCTCGGCATCACGCGTCCAGGGACGAGCAAGACGTTGAACGACGATCTGCTCGAGGCGAGAACACGTCCCTGCGAGTCGCGGACGATGCCGCGCGTGGTCGGCAGCGTGACGCGGCGAATGACGTTCTCGTGCGCAATCTGCGCGTACTCCGCTCCGCGCAGGACCTGGAGATGGAAGAGGCGTCCGACGACGATCGCGAACGCGAGGAACGCGACGAGCGCCATCCAGCGATAGCGCTTGCGGAACTCGCTTACGTCCGATCGCGGGAGGAGGAGGTTGCTCACACGACCTCCTTCGGAGATCGGCCTCCTCCTCGCACAGCCGCCGGTGCGCCCGTCATCGTCGCCGCGTGGATGCGGTCCGCGAGGCGGAAGACGAGCGGCGCCACGACTCCCGTGGCGAGGACGTGCGGGAGCGTCATCGGATAGAGCGCCCGTGGGACGTACGCGTCGCGTCCGAAGATGGCGAGCAAGACGAGGATCATCACGCTGTGGACGAGCGTGAACGCGAGCGCCAGCCCGACCTGCATCAGCATCGTCTGCGCTGCGAGGCGCACTCCGGCCGCGCGGGCGAGGACGTAGATCGCGACGTAGGTCGAGGTGTAGAGCCCGATCGGCGCGATACCGACGAGATCGGTGAGGTAACCGAGCGCGAACGCGACGCCCGCACCTCGCACGAGCGAGTACTCGTGCACCCCCATGAAGAGGATGAGCGGGAGCACCAGCGAGGGCACGAGCCCGGGAACGACGATGTCGTGCTGCGCGCGTACGATCCAGCCGACGAGGCGGAACACGAGGCCGAACACCCGAAAGAGGTTCGACTGCACGAGCAGCAGCGCCACGCCTGCGATGAAGAAGGCGGTGTTCCTCATGCGGCGCTCCGCTCCGCAGTCTTCGGTCCCCGCTCCGCGGACCACGGTCTGCTCAGGCCGTGGCTGGAGTTCCGGATCCGACATGCTCGCGAGGGTCGGGTCAGATCATTGCCGGTCGCGGCTTGCTGCGAGGGCCTCGCTTCGCTCTCGGGGTGCGAAGCCGTTTCGTGAAGAAGATTCACAGGGGGACAGGAAGACAGGGAGCCGAGAGGGAGGGGCTCTGCTTCAGTTCCGACCTGGACCCTCGTGGGCGCTCGCAAAACGCTGATCGCGTTTTGCTCGCAAATTTGAGCCTCCCACTCGACCTGAGAGGTCGTTCCGCACAGGCACTGGTGTCCTTGCCGGCTGCACGACTCGGACGGAGAGCGGCCTGCTGGGCCCGCGTGGAATTGCAGGCGATGATTGTCGCCGCAGCAGAAGCGCGCGCGCGAGCTGGTGACACGCGCATCTCGCTCGCAGTCCCGGAGCTCGCCTCCTCCCGAAGGTCTCGGGACGAAGCTTGGAGAGCGCACCGTTTGCGGAACGAGGATGGAGCTCGGAACTGAGATCTTCCATTCCGAGGGAAACGTGAAGTGCTCGCGAAGCGAGCGCTTCACGTTTCCCGAGGGCCCGAGGAGGGTCCAGGTGAAGAAAGAGAGGAAGCCCCTCCCTCCGATCTCCCTGTCCCCCTGTCTCCCTGTGAAAATCTCTGGTGCGAGAGCGCTCCGAGCAAAGAAGGGTGAGCGACCGGGCCCGAGCGCGAAAGCGGAGCCGCAAAACGAAAGCGACGCAAGCATCACTTGCTCCCCTTCGACGCGGTCGACTTCTTGTCCTTCGGCTCCTCGGCGTCCTCGGACGGGGGCGCCACCAGGATGAGCACCGCGTCGAGGCGTGAGAAGTTCACCGTCGGAACGGCTTCGATCTCCTGATCGCGGCCGGGCTCGCGCTTCACCACCTTCGTCACGCGCGCGACTGGCAGGCCTTTCGGGAACCACTTGCCCTTGCCGCTCGTGACGAGGAGGTCGCCGATCTCGACTTCGTCGCGCGAGTCGACGTTCTCGACCTTGCACGCGTAGCGCGAAGGGTCGCCCGTACCGCGGACGAAGCCGCGCGCATGGGTGCGCTCGTCCTCGACGTCGATGCCGAACGCCGCATCGACCGAGAGCTGGACGTCGACGGCGTCGCCGTTGACGCGAAGGACCGCGCCGACGACGCCGTCCGGCGAGACCACCGGCATGTGCGGGCGGATGTTGCGCGAGCCGCGATCGAGCACGACGCGAGTCACACGGAAGAACTCGGTGATGTCCTTGCCCACGACCTGCGCGCTCACGAGGTCGCCGGGGATCGACTCGCGGAGCTGAAGCAGTCGGCGGAGCTCGCGGTTCTCGGCTTCCTTCTGCTCGAGGTGGTGCACCTGCTCGCGCAGGCGAGCGTTGTCGTACGCGAGCCGCTCGTTGTCGGCCTTCACGTCGACGAGATAGACGTAGCTCTCCCAGATGTTCGAGATGCCGCGAGCGAGGCTACTGGCGGCGAACTCGATGGGCGCGCTGAGCCTGAGGATGACGCGATCGAGCGCGTTCAGGTTCGAGGGCGCCTTCATGTTGGCGCGTAGGAAGAAGAACGGAACCGCGAGGAGGATGATGACGATTCCGACGTCCCGGTACCGCTTGAACGCCGACACTGCTCACTCCGGCGGAGACGCGAATGGCTTACGCAGCTCTCTCGATGAGAGGCGATCAGCCAATCGTGACCTCCTTCAACAGCTCCATGTGATCGAGGGTCTTGCCGCTGCCGAGGACGACCGCGCTGATGGGATCGTCGCAGACCATGACCGGCAGACCCGTCTCCTCCCGGAGCAGAACATCGAGGTTTCCGAGGAGGGCGCCGCCTCCCGTGAGGACGATGCCCTTGTCGACGATGTCCGCCGCGAGCTCCGGCGGCGTCTTCTCGAGGGCGATGAGGACGGCCTCGACGATCGCGTTGATCGGCTCGCCGAGGGCTTCGCGGATCTCGTCGGAGTTCACCACGACGGTCTTCGGAATGCCGGCGACGAGATCGCGGCCCTTCACTTCCGTCGTCTTCTGCACCTCGAGGGGATAGGCGTTGCCCACCTCCATCTTGATGCGCTCGGCCGTCTGCTCGCCGATGGCGAGGTTGTACTTGCGCTTCAAGTAGGCCTGGATGGCGTCGTCCATGCGGTCGCCGCCGACGCGGACCGACTGTGAGTAGACGATGCCCGCGAGCGAGATGACCGCGACCTCGGTCGTGCCGCCGCCGATGTCGACCACCATGTTGCCCGACGGCTCGGTGATCGGCAGGCCGGCGCCGATCGCGGCCGCCATGGGCTCCTCGATCAGGTACACCTCGCGCGCGCCGGCGCTCTCCGCGCTCTCCTTCACTGCGCGCTTCTCGACCTCGGTGATGCCGAAGGGGACGCAGATGATGATGCGGGGCTTCACGAGCGTGCGGCGGTTGTGCGCGCGCGCGATGAAGTAACGAAGCATCGCCTCGGTGATCTCGAAGTCGGCGATGACGCCGTCGCGCAGCGGGCGAACGGCTTTGATGTTGCCCGGCGTACGCCCGAGCATTTCCTTGGCCTCGCGCCCGACGGCGAGGACCTTGTTGCCGCCGCGCGCGTCACGCTGAACGGCGACGACCGAGGGCTCGCAGGAGACGATGCCCTTGCCCTTGACGTAGATGAGCGTGTTCGCGGTCCCGAGGTCGATCGCGAGATCGTTCGAGAAGAGGCCGTGAACCCAGTCGAAGATCATGCGTTCAGAGATTCCATCGGGGGGAGGGGGCCTGACGCCATGATTCGATGGCTGCCCGCTCTCATCGGCCTCCGACTACTAGGCCGCGGCCTGAATAGCACAGGCAAACCGAGTGTCTACCCTCGAGCCCGATTTCCAGCGGGCGCACGCGTAGACCGATGGAACACGGAAGGCCCGCGTCGAGGAACGACGCAGGCCCTTCGGTGACGAGACGGCCTTACCAACGGCGGGCGCGAGCCCAGCCGTGGATCAGCCCTTCGAGATCTTGCCTTCCTTGTGGGGGAAGTGCTTGCGGCACGCGGAGCAGAACTTCTTGATCTCGAACTTCTCCGCCATCGTGCGCTTGTTCTTCGTCGTCACGTAGTTCGCGCGGTTGCAGTTCGAGCAGCTCATCTTGATGATGTCACGCATGTGTCGCCTCGGAATCCGGCCGTTCGGGTCCCGAACGGGGCGCGGAACTTATTACCAGGCAGCGCCATGGTCAAGCGCTGCCTGGTAAAGTCTCTTGAAAATGGGAGTTGAGAGTGAAGGCCGCCGGCTCGGCGGCTCGTTACCTAGCGCGCCCTGGAGCGAGCTCGAACGACGACCTCAGTCGTCGTCCTTGTCGGTGCTCGCGTTGCGCCAGTCGAAATCGTCCGTGTCGTGACCACGGCCGCCACGGCCGCCGCCGCCGCGCTTCTTGCCGCCGCCCTCTCCCTCGCCACCGCCGCCGCCCTTACGACGACGATCGCTGTCGAACGTGCGACGCGACGGAGGCGGGCCACCGCCGCCGCCGCCGAACGACGGCGGGCCGCCGTAGCCGCCACCACCGCCGAAGCCACCGCCGCCGCCGCCGAAGCCTTCGCTGCGCGGAGGACGATCGCCCTTCGGATGAGCGATGTTGACGATGAGGCGGCGACCGCGGAGGTCGGCCGACTTGAGCTGTTCGGCCGCGTTCTTCGCTGCCTCGGACGATGCCATCGTCACGAAGCCGAAGCCGCGCTTGCGACCGTCGGCATCCATCGGCAGATGGACGCGGACGACTTGACCCTCGCCGACGACGCCGTTGATGAGCGCCTCGACCTCGGGCTGCGCGCAGTCGTACGGCAGGTTGCCGACGTAGAGCGTGCGGTCCGGTGCCTGCTGCGGAGCTCCGCCGGAGCGCGGCCCGCTCGAGCGCGGCCCGCTCGACATCGGTCCACCTTCACCCTTGCGGGGCGGCTCTGCCTGGAAGGGCCGAACAGAAATCGAACGACCGCCTTGAAGAGAGCCGTCGAGCGCACTGCGCGCGGCTTCTGCTTCCTGCGGCGTCGAAAGCGTCACGAACCCGAATCCCCTCGGACGTCCCGTCATGCGGTCCTTCGGGAGGCTCACGCTCACGACCTTTCCGCCGGTCGCTTCGAAAATCTGCTTGAGCACCTCTTCCGAAACGCTGTCTGGGAGTCCTGCGACGAATAGCTTTGCTTCCTCGTTCCCGATCGCCATGCCGATAACCCTTGAAAGACCTCCCAAACGAACGCTCTCGTTCTGGAGAGCGCGGACACACGTATTCGCGCGGGCGCAACATAAAGCGTTCCCGCGTCAAGATCACGATATCTTGTGCAGCCACCCCGTCAACTCAGCCGTTGACACTTACTCGACAAGAGTCGACTGCGGCGGCTTGTGCTCCGTCGCTCGGCGCCCATCCGCCTCTTTCGAGATAGCTGGGGCCGCCGAGCCCAGGGCCGGCGGTCCCTCCGGGCTCGGCCCTTCGGCCGCCGCCTCCATGCGGAACGAGCCCCGCGGCCCCGCGGCTGGGATCGAAAAGCTGAACGTCGACCCGATCTTCCCTTCGTGCTGGGCGTCGCCCCACGACGACACCCAGGCTCGGCCGCCGTGGCTCTCCGCGATGTGCTTGACCAGGGCAAGTCCGATGCCACTGCCCCGGACCTGCGAGTCGCCCCGGGACGGGAGCCGGACGAAGCGCTCGAAGATGCGGTGGCGTTCGTCGGGCGGAACGCCGGGGCCCCTGTCGACGACGTCGACGCGGACGGAGTCGCCGTCGGCGGCGGCGCGCACGAGGATCTGTTCGCCGTCGGGCGCGTACTTGAGCGCGTTGTCGACGAGGTTCACGACCGCGAGCTGGATGGCGCGCTCGTCGATGTGCGCGCGCGGAAGGTTCGACTCGACGTCGACGAC
>JAEXCN010000434.1 GCA_023402175.1 Pseudomonadota bacterium
AGCATGGAAGGCGCGAGCATGGAAGGCGCTAGCGACGCCGCGACGAGCGACGCGCCGCCAAGCGGCTCGCGCACGACGAGCACGACACGCTCGGCCGACGCGCCGCCCACCGGCATGTACGCGATCACGATGCGCGATCGCTCGAACAGCTGCGCAGATGCCGGCGCGCCTTCGTCGGCGCACCCGCCGCACGTCGTCGCTACGAAGCCGACCTCTGACGGCAAATGGGCCGCGAACCTGCCGGTCAACACCGGCGTCGGGTCGCCGGCGATCGATCGGCAAGATGTCGTCCTCGAGGCCGGTCACGTCGCGCGATCGGCGCTCCGTCCCGATCGCACCTGCGCCTACGAAATCTCGCGCGAGATCGAGATCGTCGACGTGAGCGCGACGAAGATCGTCGCGAACGTGCGCTCGGAGTACACGGACGCCGTCCGCTGCACGCTCCCGCGCAAGCCGGTCGCCTGCAAACGAGACGTCGAGGTGACGTACACGCTCACCCGAGCGCTTTGCGCGCCGGGCTGCGTCGCGGCCCCCCTCCCCCTTCGCGATGGAGGTGTCGACGCGCGCTGCGCCTGCGACGCCGGGCTTCCCTGAGACGTCCAACTTTCGCCGCGCGTGGCAATGTGGCGCGTTCGCGCTGCGTCCGAACGCTCCTGCTTCCGACAGCGCCGTGCGGCGGCCGAGAGCAGCGCACGGGTGTGTGATCGACAATCGCGCGCCCTCGTCTACCATCGCAACCGATGAAGCTCTCCACCCCGCTCGCGAAGAGGCTCGGGCTGAAGTACCCGTTCGTGGCTGCGCCGATGTTCATCATCTCGAACAAGGAGATGATCGTCGCTGCGGCGGAGGCGGGGATCCTCGGATGCATGCCGTCGCTGAACGCACGCACGGCCGAGAAGCTGCGCGAGGACCTCGCGTGGATCCGTCAGCGCACCGACAAGGCGTTCGGGATCAACATCACGATCGGTCTCACCGCGAAGGAGCGCGTCGAGGCGGACATGGCGCTCTGCATCGAGTTCGGCGTTCCGGTGATCCTCACGAGCTACGGCAATCCGACCGCGCTCGTGAAGCAGGCGCACGATCACGGCCGGCTCGTCTTCCACGACGTCATCAATCTCGCGCACGGCAAGAAAGCCGTCGCTGCCGGCGTCGACGGGATCATCGCCGTGTCCGCCGGCGCAGGCGGGCACGCGGGGAGGATCTCGCCGTACGTGCTCGTGCCGTGGCTGAAGGAGGAGCTGAAGGTGCCGCTCCTCGCGGCCGGCTGCATCAGCGACGGTCGTCAGGTCGTCGCGAGCCTCAGCCTCGGCGCGGAGCTCTGTTACATCGGCACGCGGTTCATCGCGTCGACCGAGTGCGGGGCCGTCGACAAGTACAAGGAGAGCATCGTCAGCGCCACGCCCGAGGACATCGTCTACACCGACCAGGTCTCGGGCATCCACGCGAGCTTCATCAAGCACACGGTGCCGGAAGGCTTCACGCCCGATCGCAGCCCCGACGGCGCGAAGCGCTGGAAGGACATCTGGAGCGCGGGCCAAGGCGTCGGCCTGATCCACGACATCAAGCCGATGGGACAGATCGTCGAAGACCTCGCGCGCGAGGCGCACGACACACTCGCGGCGTTCGGCTGATCGTCGCCTTGGAGTGACCGGACGTTATCGCGTTTGATGCTGCGCACTTCGAACCGCGCTGCGCGCTGAAGGCTGCGCTCGCGGATTTCCGTGGTAGCGTCGCGCGCCATGGAGAGGTTTCTCGATCTCCGTGTCGCCTTCGCGGCGATCACCCTGACGTCGCTCGCTGCCGGGGCGACTGCAGATGCGGCGCCTCGCACGAAGAAGTCGAAGCAAGAGCGCGCACCGAAGACGGGCCACGCCGCTGCCGTCGCGGCGACGGAGAGACCTCCTCTCTCGTGGTGCGCCGAGGAATTCGAGACGCTGCCGAATGGGCTCTGTCACATCGACGGCGGGCAGAAGGAGGGACGGCGAACGCTCGTCGTCTTCTTGCACGGCGCGATCGCGAAGGACGTCGACTGGCAGTGGCTCCAGGAGCGCGCGCTCGCGCGGCAGGCGAAGCAGAGCAAGTTCGAGGCGGTCTTCGCGCGTGCGCCGCTCGGCCCGAACGGATACGTGTGGTCAGGCTTGGCGTCGGCGAAGGAGTCGGAGCAGGAGCTCATCGACGGTTGGAACGCCGCGCGTGCTTTCCTCGAGAAGCGCAATGGCGCTCCGTACGACGAGGTCTTCCTCATGGGCTTCTCGAGCGGCGCCTACTACGTGGGCTCGCTCGTGCTCCGCGGCCGCGTGAAGTTCGACGGCTATGCGACGTTTGCCGGCGGCGGCGGCTGGCACTCCGGAGCGGACGCTCCGTTCAAAGCGCCCGTTTACGTCGGTGTCTGCGCCGACGATCGCCAGACGGCGAGCCACTCGCGTGCGTTCGGAACCCTGCTCGCCGCGCGCGGCTGGCCGAGCCGCGTCGACGAGCAGAAGGTCGGCCACATGTTCTCGGACATCCACGTCGCGCACGCGCTCACCTATCTTCGCGGCGCGAAGAAGGCGCACGCCGAGTAGCAGCCGCGCGCGCCGCGTTCAGTCGCGCGAGGCGACGAGCTCGACGACGGCGCGGTCGACGCTGTGCGAGGTCGGCACGCGGAGCTTCGTTGCGCCGACGCGAACACGGAGCGCTGGCGTCTCTTCGAGCAAGCGCGTCACGAGGCGCTGCGCGTAGGTCTCGAGCAGGTGATACGGCTCGGCGAGCCCTTCCTTGACGACGAGATCCGCGATGACGCCGTAGTCGACGGCGTCGCGGCGGAGGTCGCGCCTCGGCAGCGCCGACACCGGCAGCGTGAGCTCGACGTCGACGACGATCTCCTGCGGGATCTCTCGCTCCGAGCGCGAGGCCCCCATGTTCGTCCGGAAGCGGATCGAGTGGAGCCTGAGCGTGTACTCGCTGACCATGGCTGCAACCTTCGCGTCTTTCTTCGAGCGCCGCTTGTCGAGCACAGGAGTGCCGGGCTTCGCGCCAGGGCTCACGAGCATGGGGCCGAGCATCTTCGCACGAAGCGCGCTGCGCGGGCCACGCCTCTCGCACGAGCTCGAGCGCGATCTCGCTCTCATCTCGCGCTCGCTTGGCCTGCACCGACGTGGACGACTTCGCCGAGCGCATTCGCTCCCGGTCTCCGCGCGTCGAGCGATCCTTTCACCAGACAGACCACCGGCCACCCGAAAGGAGGGCAGGCGGTGGGCGCTCGGAATGATCGGCGCGTGCATCGCGATCGCCGAGCTCGCGCCCGGCGGGAGCATCGTGGGCGAACTGTCGCCCGGCCGCGAGCTCTCGACGCTCACCTTCCGCCTCGCGCTGACGACGTACGCTGCGAGCGTCAGGCTGGGTTCGCGAGCCGCGGGCCTGATCTGGGCTCGCGATGGAGCTCCCGTGAAGAACCGTCGAGCGCGCTTTGTCCGCTCTTCGAATGGGGCTCACACAGGTTGATTCCCGGATCCGACGATTCTGATCACGGAAACGTCGCGTGCCGCCATCGACCTCCGGGACGCCCACCGAGCTCTTCCGCGGTTCCCACGATGGCACTCCTCCGCGACCCGGCCCCCGTCGGCCGTCTCGAGCCCGCGCGAATACGGATGAGGTTCTGCAGACTTGTCGTTTTTTTGCTCAACCGTGACCCCTTCTTCGCGGCGCGAGCGACAAGATAAGCAAAGATGGCCCGATTCCTCGAAGGTTCCGGGCGATCGGATGTCGACCACGCGTGGCGAAGCAGGAGAGGGACGTGCTCGAAGTATCTCTGCCGATGGCAACGCCGTCCGGGACAGCCACCAAGGCTCCTCGGTCTGGAATGCGCCTCGTCACGGAGCGATGGGCCGGTCTCTGCTACGCAGGAAACGTGGCTGACGAGGAGACGACCTCTGCGGACCCCCTGAAGGGGCTCGCGATGGAGGCACGATCGGGCGACGCCTTCGCGGTGCGCCGCCTGCTCGATGCCGTCGCGCCGCCGATGCTCGGTGTCGTGCGGGCTGTCCTCGGAAGCGGCGATCGCGATGCCGAGGACGTTCTGCAGGACTCGCTCGTCGGCGTCGTGCAGGGCCTTGCGTCCTTCCGCGGCGACTCCTCATTCCTCCATTTCGCGCGGTCAATCGCGCTGCGGCGCTCGCTCGACCAGCGTCGCAAGCGTGCTCGCCGCGGCGCCGAGATCGGCCTCCACGCCGAGGCCGTGCACGACGAAGATTCGCAGCCCCATGGGATCGGAGACGATCTCCGTTCCGACGAGCGTTCGCCCGCCGCGAGCGCTCTCGCTGCGCGGCGTCGCGAGGCCTTCCGTGCGCTTCTCGCCGAGCTCCGCCCGGAGCAGGCCGAGGCCTTCGCTCAGCGCGTTCTGTTCGGATATTCGATGCAGGAAATTGCGCTCCAGACGGGAGCGCCACTCGACACGGTGAAGAGTCGGCTGCGCCTCGCGAAGGCCGCTCTCCGGTCGCGCATCCAGGACGACCCTACTCTTCTCGAGCTTTCGGAGACGGACGATGATGACGCCCCGTGACCCGCTCGCCAGTGCGCTTCGTGAAGCGCTCGAGGCGGAGCGCCCGGCCGCCGGTGACGACGCGCTGCTCGCGCGTGCGATCGCCCGCGCGACTACGACTCTCGCTGCGCCGGCAGCAAAAGCGAAGGCGTCTTCGAGTTCGGCCGACTCCTCGTCGAAGGTCGCGGCATCCAATGTCTCGACCAGCGCTTCGGAGCCCACACGAGTCATCTCCTTCTCGCGTCCGCGCACGCGTGTCCTTCGCGTAGCGCTCCCCCTTGCCGCGGCGTTTGCAGCATCGATCGCCATGGCAGGCATCTACGTGTCCTCTCGCAGCGCGGAGCCATTGCCCGCGCCAGCGATCGAGGTCCCGGAGTCTCCGGCGCCGGCCGAAGAGGCTCCCACGCAGATCACGAAAAATTTGCCTGCGGAGACTGTCAGCACGGAGCCGAGTGTCTCGGTTCACGATCTCCCCAGTGCGAAACCCTTGGCCGCCGTCACGTCGGATACTGTTTCGTTCTCCCCCCCTCCCCCCCCTGCGGACAGTCCCGTGACGGCGGCCGAGCTTTTCCGCGACGCGAATGCGGAGCGAAGAGCCGGCAACATCGGAAGAGCCATCGACCTGTATCGCGCGCTGCAGAAGCGGCATCCGGATGCTCCGGAGACGCAGGCCTCGCGCGTGAGCTTGGGGCGCCTGCTCCTCGATCGACAGGGCGATGCGGGTGGTGCGCTCGCCCAGTTCGACGCGTATCTGAAGGCCTCGGTGGCGGACAATGGGACGCTTGCCGAGGAGGCGCGGGTGGGTCGGGCGCTCGCGCTCGAACAGCTCGGGCGACGGGACGACGAGCGTCGCGCATGGGAAGAGCTCGTCTCGCGGCATCCGCAGAGCCTTCATTCTGCGCGCGCCCACGAACGGCTGAGCATTCTCTCCGGCATGCGCGATACGCCGATTCCCTGACGGATTGTCGCGCTTCGCTTGTGATCGGCGCCCTCCCGCACGACACTGGCTGAGGAGGCCGCTCGGTGAGGCGACGCGACGGTGGACATTCCGCGCGGCGAAGACTTTGTGTCTTCGCCGCCGTCGGCATTTCCATCGCGGCTCTCGTCGGTGCGCCTACGACCGCGTACGCATGGGGGCGCACGACGGCGAGCGGCAACAATCCGGCGAAACGAACGCTCGTCTCGGTGAAGCTCGCCGGCGATCCGACTTCGACCGCCGCGGTGCTCGACGTGCTCCGCGAGCGTATCGGCGCGGCGGATGCAGACGCGTCGTTCGAGATCGTCTCCGCGATCGATCGCGCGAGCGTCGTGACGCCAGGTCCGCCGGACGAGCGGCAGCTCGCACGCATCTGGATCGACATGACGGAGCCTGTCGATCGCGCAGGCGCGGCCGAGCCCGTCACCCTCTACGTGGTCGACGGTCCGTGGGAGCGCGTGCTCGTCCGGCCCGTGGCGCGCGAGGCGAACCCCGAGGTGACGTGGGAGGAGATCGGTCACATCGTCGAGCTCGCGCTCGGAGCGCTTCGCGCGGGAGAGAGCATCGGCGTCGGTCGCGCGGTCGCACTCGAGCAGCTCTTCCCTTCACCCGATCCTCCTCCGCGCCCTCGGCGGAGGAGAGAGGCCCCGCGGTTCGCGGCGCGCGCTCCTTCACGTGTGGCAGTCAGCGCCCGGGGCGGAGTCTTCTACTCGACGACGGCGTATGGCTCCGGGCTCGAGCTCGCGAGCGGACCGGGCGGGATCTTCGAGCTCCATGCGGACCCGCACTGGCTCGGAGGAAAGCTCCATTTCGGAGCGGAATTCACCGGCGAGTACCGGTTTGCTTCGACTGTGGATCGTGGCCGCGCTCTCGTGCGCTTCGAAGGCGCGGCGTTCCACCTGATGGCGAGCGCCGGATACCGGCTCTCGAACCGGCAGCAGCTCTTCCTCGATGTCGGAGGAGGTGGCGAGCTCGTGCATGCGAAGGGCGAGAGCCCGGACCTCACCAATGTGCGGTTCGTGAACGGCAACATCGATCCCATCCCCACTGCCCGCGTGCTGACGCGTTACGCGTGGGTCGCGACCCGCACGACGCGTCTCTTCGGAGCGGCGGGTCTCGACATCCCCTTCCGGAACCCGCGGTACCTCCTCTCACGCGAGAACGAGCCCGTCGTCCTCTTCGAGCCGTGGGTCATCCGTCCGTTCGTGATGATCGGAATAGAAACGAACTGAATTCTTGCCTGATCGCAAATTGATCACGGAATCGTGACCCGAAGCGATCCAGGCAACGACAAGAACACAGTGCGGTGAACGGATCGGGCCGGGCCGGACCGCTCGCAGCAAACAATGAAAGCTCTTTCTCGCCTTACCGCCGTAGCGCGGACGGTCGTCGTGCGCACTGCGCTCGCCGTCGGCGCCGCTTCCGTTGCGACGATCGCGTGCAGCACGAGCGACCAGGTCCTCGCGTGGGAGGAGATCCCGCATGCGGGCGACGCTGGAATGCCCGACACCGGCAGGAAGCCGGCCGCCGATTGTGGCAACGGCATTCGTGAAGAGGGCGAAGCCTGCGACGATGGCAACCTCTCGAACGGCGACGGCTGCAGCGCGCTGTGCACCATCGAGCCTCCGGCGCCGCCGAGTGCTTGCCCGGGAACGGTCTTCCCGCTGTCCGCCGTGGACGCGACGACGCGCGTCGGCTCGGTGACCGGAGATACGTCGGAGCACGGGCTCGCGCTCCAAAGTCCGACATGCGGCGGCGCCACCGGCAAGGACGTCGTCTACGCGATCACCTCGGACGTGGAAGGCGTCGCGCGCATCCGCCTCGAGGCGTCCTTCGATGCGCTGCTCTACATCCGCACCGCGTGCGGCGATGCGAGCACCGAGGTGGCGTGCAAGCGCGGCCCCGCGGGCAGCGGAAAGACGGAGGTCGTGCTGCCGATGGCAAACGGCCAGACCGTGTACGTCGTCGTCGACGGGGCCACCGGGAAGAGCGGCACGTTCCAGCTCGGCGTCGAGATCGGCCCCACGTCGTGCGGCGACGGCATCGCGCAGTTCCCCGAGCAGTGCGACGACGGCAACCTGATCGACGGCGACGGCTGCAACGCTGCATGTCGGCTCGAGACACCGATGGCGGCGCCCGGCACATGCCCCGGCGCGAGCTACATGTTCGTCGGCTCGGCAACGGGCCCGAAGAAGCTCAGCTTCGCCGGTGACGTCTCCACGCTCGCCAACACGATGGGGTCGCTCGGCTGCGGCGGCGGGCTCGGTCCCGATCAGGTGTACGCGATCACCCCGACGATCTCCGGCGCGATCACGGCAGAGCTTCACGCGAGCTACCCCGCCGCGCTCCTCCACGTGCGTGGCGAGTGCTCCACGAGCTCGACGGAGCTCGACTGCAAGCAGGGCCCGGTCGCCGGCGTGCCGATGCGGACGACCTTCCCCGTCGAAGCCCAGAAGACGTACTTCGTCTTCGCCGACACGGACACGCTCGCGAGCAACATGGCCCCGGGCGGAGGGATCTACAGGCTCGACGTGACGCTCGCCCCGGCGACGTGCGCCAACGGCGTCCTCGAGTCGCCCGAGCAATGCGACGACGGCAACATGGTCGACGGCGACGGATGCAGCGCCTCGTGCACGCTCGAGCCGGCGCCCGCCGGGATCGACAGCTGCCCTGGCGCTCCGATCACGCTCGTCCCCGGGACCGGAAACGCGATGACGTTCAGGCACACGGCGAGCACCGTGGCGCTGAATCCGGGCGTGAAGAGCTGCTCGAATCCCACGGCGTCGACGAACAACGGTGCGGTCTACACGTTTGTCGCGCCGTTCGACGGCTGGTTCACGGGCAAGGTGAGCGGGAGCTTCAACGTCTCGCTGAACCTCCGCAGCGAGTGCATGGCCGAGGGCGAGCCGGATCGTGGTCCCAGCGTCGAGACGGCGCCGAGCATCGCGTGCGCCGACGCCGAGGGTGGCAACGACGCAGAGACGGTCGCCGGACCGATCGCCTTCGGCACGCCGTACTGGATCGTCGTCGAGGGCGGAAAGTCGAACGCGAACACGAACGGCGTCTACACCCTCGAGATCGAGATGAAGCCGTCGGTCTGTGGCAACGGCGTCACGGAAGGCGGCGAGGAGTGCGACGACGGAGCGAACGATCCCGGCGATCAGTGCGCTCCTGACTGCAGCCTCGAGCCGGTCCCTTCCACGCGAACGACGTGCGCGAACGCGGAGCCGCTCGCGCTCGTCGAAGGCGCGCCAGGCACCTACGGCGCGTCCGTGAAGGGCGGCAATTGGAACTTCCCCGGCGGAGGGTTCTTCGCGGCCCCGTGCGCGGGCGAAGGGCGCGAAGCGTACTTCACGATCACCCCGCCGATCAGCGGAGTCGTCGTCGCTCGCGTCGACGCCGCATCGTACGACGTCTCGATTGGGGTCCGTCCCGCCTGCCCGCCGAACACGGGCGCGGACTTCCTCGCGTGCTCGAATCGATCGGCCGGTCCCGGAAGCGAGCGCTTCGCCTTCGCAGCGACCGCCGGGACCACGTACTGGATCATCGTCGATGCGCCCGGAACGAAGGACCTCGGGCGCTTCCAGCTCGACGTCGAGCTCAAAGAGGACTCTTGTGGAGACGGGCTCGTCAGCGGCACCGAGCAGTGCGACGACGGCAATCTGACCGACGGCGACGGCTGCAGCGCCGCGTGTCAGCTCGAAGCCCTCGCAGGCACCGACACGTGTCCGGGACACGCCATCGCGCTGATGGGCGTCGGCACGGCGACCCGCGAGCGGGTCGTCACCGTCTCCACCACAGACCTCGCCTCGGACTACAGCGCGACCTGCGGCGGGAGCGGTCGCGATGCGGTGGTTGCCGTCACGTCCGACATCGCCGGGACGATGACCGCGCAGCTCACCGCGACGTGGCCCACGATCTTCTATGCCCGGACGACCTGCAGCAGCGCGAGCAGCGAGATCGACTGCAAGGCGAACGACCCGACGAAGCTGCACCTGAGGACGACGGAGATCGTGACACCGGTGCAGCCGAACGTGCCCGTCTACCTGTTCATCGATGGGACGCAGGGCGGAGCGGGCCCGGCCACGCTGAGCGTGACGGTGACTCCATGACGCGAGCGACGAAGTGAGACGGCGCCATGAAGCTTAGTCTTTGTCCGAGATCGTCCTTTCCACGACCCCAGGTCGCCGAGCTGACCGATGCGATCGACGAGGTCGTCGTCCCTGCGAGCAGCACGCCACAGATCGAAGAGCCTCCGGAGCTCGAGGGCATCCCACGCGAGCGGTGGCTGAACCTGCCGGTGCGTCGGCGAAAAGATCCGAGGACCGCATCATGACGGTGCGCCTCGGTCTCGCGTTCTCGTTCGCACGCAGGCTCTGCAGCATCGCGGTCATCGGTGCGCTCGCGACGGCGTTCGTCGCGTGCGACGCCGACGGCGAGCTCGATTTCGGTCCTGACGCGTCGACCTCCGACGAAGTAGAGCCAGCGCCGGGCGGCGATGCGGGCTGGGCCGACGAGGCCGCCATGAGCAAGGCGCTGACGCTCTGCGGAAACAAGGTCATCGATCCAGGCGAGGAGTGCGACGACGGCAACATCGTGGACAACGACGGTTGTTCGTCGACGTGCAAGATCGAGTCGGCCGGCACGCAGGACGTCTGCGACGGCGCGCTGCTCGCGCTTTCGAAAGCAGACGCGTCGACCCGGTACACAGGCTCGGTCAGCGGTACGACGACCGGCCTCTTCAATCACTACGCGGCGACGTGTGGTGGTGGCACCGGGCGGGACGCGGTGTACCGCATCGAGCCGCCGTTGAACGGGCGCGCGACGGTCCGCCTGAAGGCGGCCTTCTCGGCCGTGCTCTTCGCGCGCACCGGATGCACCGACGCGAAGACCGAGCTCGCCTGCGCAGACGACTCGCACGCGACCGCCGACACGACGGCGAGCCTCACCTTCCCTGTCTTCCAGGGCGCGCCGGTGTTCGTGTTCGTCGACGGTTATGGGGGCAGCGCCGGCGAGTTCACGCTCGACGTCGACGTCGAGACCGCGGTGTGCGGCAACGGCAAGGCCGAATGGCCCGAGGAATGCGACGACGGAAACACGAACGACGGTGACGGCTGCTCGTCGACGTGCACGCTGGACGATGCCACTTCGCCCTCCGCTTGCCCCGGCATGAGATATCGGCTCGGCGCGACGCCGTCGAATCCGGGGGTCGTGAGCTTCGCAGGCGATACGTCGACGCTCTCTCATGGCGGAGGCAACGCCAGCGGGTGCGTCTCGAACGGCTCCGGGCCGAACGCCGTCTATGCGATCACGCCGACGGTGACGGGAAGTCTCTCGCTCGCGCTGCTCGCCAACTATCCCACTGCCCTGTTGCACGTTCGCCGCGAGTGCGCCGAGAGCACGACGCAGATCGCCTGCAGCGGTGTTACGGATGCGCTCGTCCCTGCGACGACGAACATCCCGGTCGTCGCCGAGCAGATGGTCTACGTCTACGTCGACAGCGGGGCGATCGACGCGAAGGGCCGCTACACCCTCGACGCGAAGCTCACCGCCGCTGCCTGCGGGAACGGCGTCGTCGACGGCGATGAGGAGTGCGACGACGGCAACACGAATGACGGCGACGGCTGCTCCTCGATGTGTTTCGTCGATCGCAACCCGTGACCTATGCTTGACCCTCGACGTCGAGGTCTGGTCTGCGTTCGGTGGCTCGATGTCATCATCGAGCCATGACGATGAAGGCGAAGCTCTTCCGGAAGGCGCCTCGTGTCCTACCTCGGATGCCTCAAATCGACCTTTATGTATTTCTTCATGACCCGTTTTAAAATGCCCAGCGACCTAACAACCGCCGCGGCCGCCGTGGCACTTCGAAGGCAGTAAAGCGACCATGACGCGACGCAACGAGGACAGCGGGCTCATCGATCTCGATGCGCTCATGCGCGAAGCGCGTGAGAGCACCCCCTCCGTCGCTGGAGCAGCTGCTCCGGCGTCGGCCCCCACCCCGGCTCCCGCGGCCGCGCGTGCGGAATCACGTATCGAAGCGCCCGTCG
>JAEXCN010000438.1 GCA_023402175.1 Pseudomonadota bacterium
TCTCGGAGTAGGGCTGACGTCGAAGGACCTGCGGAAGTCGCCGCCTCTGGTCGTCCGTGCGTGGGCGCGCACGGCTCGCGCTGCGGAGCTCATCGACATCGGCGTGCGCACGCTCCAGTACGGGCTCTCGGAGTAGGGCTGACGTCGAAGGACCTGCGGAAGTCGCCGCCTCTGGTCGTCCGTGCGCGGGCGCGCACGGCTCGCGCTGCGGAGCTCGTCGACATCGGCGTGCGCACGCTCCAGTACGGGCTCTTGGAGTAGGGCTGGGCGTCGACGGACCTCCGGAAGTAGCCGCCTCGCCGTCCTTGCGCGGGCACGCACGTCTCTCGCTGATTCGCTCACGTCTCTCGCCGAATTGCTCACGGTTGTCGCGCGAGGGTCGCGGACGCGCGCACACGTCTCTCGCGCGCTGTCTCACGAGGTTCGCGCACGCGTCTCGCGCGGCTGTCTCACGAGGTTTGCGGACGCTCGCGCACGCGTCTCGCGCGGCTGTCTCGCGAGGTTCGCGCAGGCTCGCGCACGCGTCTCGCGCGGCTGTCTCGCGAGGTTCGCGCAGGTCTCTCGCAGATTGGCGCAGGTTTCTCGCCGAATTGCTAACGGTTGTCGCGCAAGCTTCGCGGACGCTCGCGCGGCGCCGCTTGCGCAAGGTTCGGGGACGCTCGAGCACGTCTCTTGCGCGAGATTCGCGGACGCTCGCCCGCGTCTCTCGGGCGTCTCCCGCGCGTGATTCGCAGATTCGCGCAGGTCTCTCGCAGATTCGCGCAGGTCTCTCGCAGATTCGCTCACGGTCGTCGCGCAAGGTTCGCGGGCGCTCGCGCGCGTCTCTTGCGCAAGGTTCGCGGGCGCTCGCGCGCGTTTCTTGCGCGAGGTTCGCGGACGCTCGCCGACGTCTCTCGCAGATTCACTCACGGTCGTCGCGCAAGGTTCGCGGGCGCTCGCCGACGTCTCTCGCAGATTCGCTCACGGTCGTCGCGCAAGGTTCGCGGACGCTCGCCGACGTCTCTCTCTCGAGGTTCGCGGACGCTCGCCGACGTCTCTCTCTCTCGAGGTTCGCGGACGCTCCCGACGTCTCTCGGGGATCTCTCTCTCTCGAGGTTCGCGGACGCTCGCGCACTTCTCTCGCGCACGAGATTCGCGCATGGCTATCGCACGAGGTTCGCGCACGACTCGTGCGCGACGAGGGCCCATGCGTCGCGGAATCCGCGTGGCACGCGTGATGCTGACTCCGATGCCGGGATGCCTGCCGCATCGAGAGCTCACCATCTGCAAGCCGGCTCGGAGAGCTCGGCAACACGTCGTTCCGTCGTCGATGATCTTCTGGCGGAGCTTCGCGAGCGTGCCGCGACGGCGGAGGATCCGCGGCCGGTCGAGCTGATCGAGACGCACATCTCGTGGGTGTTGCTCGGGCCCGAGGTCTACAAGATCAAGAAGCCGGTGACGCTCCCGTTTCTCGACTTCGCCTCGTTCGAGGCGAGAGAGCGTGCGTGTCGCACCGAGGTCCGGATCAACCGGCGGCTCGCGCCGAGGACGTACCTCGGCGTCGTGCCGATCCGGCGGCGGTCCGATGGCCATTTCACGTTTCGCGCGGGCGGCGCGATCGTCGAGTGGGCCGTCCAGATGCGGCGTCTCGATGACGAGCGACGCGCTGATGTCCTCCTCGCACGTGGTGCACTGAGTCGCGACCACGTCGACGCGCTCGCGGTCGCGATCGCCGCGTTCCACGCCGATTCGGCGAGCACGCTGCGGATCGCGCGGTACGGAGCGCCTGAAATCGTCGAACGTAACGTCGTCGACAACTTCGCGGCGCTCCGCGCGTCTCCCGTCGAGCTCGTCCCCGACGCGGTAGTGTCCGAAATCGAGCGCGGGCAGTCCGAGTTCGTTCGCGATCACCGGGATCTCTTCGAGCGGCGAATGATCGACGGCGCGATTCGCGACGGCCACGGCGATCTCCGCCTCGAGCACGTGTTCCTCCACGAGCACGACGACGATTTCGAGGTGATCGACGGGATCGAGTTCGACGACCGGTATCGATTCGCCGACACGTGTGCAGACATCGCGTTCCTCGCGATGGATCTCGCGCGGCTCGGTCGCGTCGACCTGGCCGAGCGCTTCGTCGCGATGTACGCGCGCGCTGCAAACGATTTCGAGCTGTATCGGCTCCTCGACTTCTACGAGAGCTACCGGGCGTGCGTCCGGGCGAAGATCGCCGCCTCGACGCTCGCGCGCGACGGCGTCCCGGACGACACCGCGAAAGCGGCGCATGCCGACGCGAGGAGGTACTTGGTGCTCGCGCAGTCTGCGCGTCGGCGCAGCGTGCTCGACCCCGTGCTCGTCGCCGTTGCAGGCGGTATCGCGAGCGGGAAGAGCTCCGTTGCCGCGCGCCTGGGAGATGAATTGAGCGCTCCGATCGTCGACGCAGATCGTACGCGGAAGCACATGCTCGGGCTCGCGCCGACGGCCCATCCTGTCGCCGCGAAGGCGTGGGAGGGAGCCTACGATCGGGCCTTCAGCGACCGCGTCTACGACGAGGTCCTTCGCCGTGCCGACGCCGTACTCACGTCGGGCCGGCCGGTCATCGTCGATGCGTCGTTCCGCTCGGCGACCGCGCGGGCGGCGGTGCGCGAGCTGGCGAAGGCGCATCGCGTCCCGTTCCGACTCCTCGAATGCGCCGCGCCCGTCGAGCTCTGCCGCGCGAGACTCGCCGCGCGTGAGCGGGCAACGAGCGTCTCCGATGCGACTCCGGAGATCCTCGATGCATTCGTCGCCGCCTACGAGCCGATCACGGAGCTCGACGCGACGGAGCACATCCGCGTCGACACGTCCGGCGAGCTCGAATACGCCGTCCACCAGGTGAAGCGCGAGATCGAGACGTGGCCTCGGGGACTGCTGCGGTAGGTGCATCGCATGCGCCGACGCGCACACGAGACGCGACCCGCCAGGTGAAGCGCATGATCGAGTCGTGGCCTCGGGGACTGTTGCGGTAGGCGCACCGCTTGCGGCAGCGCGCACGAGACTCGATCCACCATGCGAAGCGCATGATTGAGACGTGGCCTCCCGGACTGCTGCGGTAGGTGCATCGTTTGCGCCGGCGTGCGTGTACGAGACGCGGTCTGTCAGGCGAAGCGCATGACCGAGAAGTGGCTTCTCGGACTGCTGCGGTAGGCGTACCGCTTGCGACAGCACGCACGAGACGCGGTCCGTCACGCGAAGCGAATGACCGAGAAGTGGCCTCTCGGACTGCTGCGGTAGGCGCACCGCTTGCGGCAGCGCGCACGAGACGCGACCCCGATCTGCGAGAAACTCCGTGATCCACGTCGTTCGAAGCTGGTCACGAGCTTGCACCACGTCGATGTGGAGGCACCCGATGGGAACCAAATCGCACAAGAAGGTCGTTCGCAAGGACGCGCGCCGCTTCCGCCGAATGGATGACGGTGATGCCTTCATCCCGGACGTCGCCCGCTCGCACGAGACCCTGATCGACGACGACGCCGAGGCGTTCGCCGAGGAGTTCATCGTGACCGCCACGTCGGCGGAGGACGTTGCCGAAGAAGCTCGCGATGAGATCCTGGCCGACGACCTGGCTGCGTACGCCATGCTTCCCGAAGAAGAAGAACGCGACGAGCCGTTGTTCGTCTGACGAGCGTCCGAGGCTCGGTATCCGGGACGCGGTCGTCCAGCTGGACGCGGCTGACGAAACGATGCTCCGCCCGCGTGCCACGATGCCCAACCCGCAAAGGCGGCGCCCAGGTGTCGAGCCCCCACGTACCCGGGCTCGCCGAGGTATCCGAGCCCGCCGAGTCATCCGAGGCCGTGCGGTCTGCCATCGAGGAAGCGGAAGGGGATGGCGCCGGCCCACCATGGCGCCGGGGCCCGCCCGTCGGAGCGCCCAGCAGCATGCGGTTTGCCCGTGCGGAGGGCCGGCCGCCAGTTCGCCCAGCAGCATGCGGCTTGCCTGACGGCGCGCAGCGTGCGGGTGGCGTAGCCGTACTTGCTCTGGAGCAAGTGGACCGTGGAAAACGGTACTTGCTCTGGAGCAAGCGGACCGTGGAGACGGTACCTACTCCGGAGCTCCGGAGCTTCGGAGCAAGTGGACCGTGGAGATCGGTACTTGCTCTGGAGCAAGTGGACCGTGGAATTCGGGACCGACGTCAGGGGCGCGGCGAAGGAGGCGCCGGTCATCCGAGGTCCGTGATTCCCGCCGCCTCCTCCGATGGTTCCTCGGGACGGCGATCCTCAGATGACAGGTGCGGCGTCGCCCCGACGAGCTCGTCCTCATGCGGTTCGTCGACGGTCTCTTCGGCGTGCTCGATCGGGTGAGCCGTCATTGGGGCGAGGAAGTTCGGGCGCGGATTCGGCGATGTCGACATGACAGTCACCTCCTTCATCGGGGAGAGAAAGCACCACGCGTGCCGCAGCGGCATGCGAGCGTCCGGAACGACGCATGCAGCCGTCGCGAGCATGAGACGGATGGTCCTTCGTAGTCCGAAGCCCATCGACGAGCGCCCGCTCGAGCTCGACGAAGTCTCCGATCCGGAGCCCGGCGCGAACGAGATCGCCGTCGCCGTCCGCGCATGTGCCGTCTGCCGTACGGACCTCCAGCTCGTCGAAGGGGATCTCGCCGCCCACCGTCTCCCGGTCGTCCCCGGTCATCAGATTGTTGGCGACGTCGTCGCGATCGGCCCGGGCGTCTCGAGATGGACGCTCGGAGACGTCGTCGCTGCCGGATGGCTCGGCTGGGCGTGCGGGACCTGCGGACAGTGCCAGGCCGGAAGGGAGAACCTCTGCGAGCACGCTCGCTTCACCGGCTGGGATCTCGACGGGGGCTACGCGAGCCGAGCCATCATTGACGAAGGTTTCGCGTTCAGGATCCCCGCGGGCTTCGACCCGGTCGACGCCGCTCCGCTCCTCTGCGGAGGCGTCATCGGATATCGATCCCTCAGGCGAGCGCGCATCGAGCCCGGCATGCGCGTCGGACTCTACGGCTTCGGCGCATCAGCCCTCCTCGCGCTGCAGGTCGCGCGGCATTGGAGCTGTCGCGTCTTCGTCGTCACACGCTCCGTCGACGAGCAAGCAAGGGCGAGGGAAATGGGCGCCGAGTGGGCGGGAGGCTACGACGAGTCCCCGCCTGAGCCGCTCGATGCAGCGGTCACGTTCGCGCCCGTCGGCGATGTCGTGATCGCCGCGCTGCGCGCCGTCGCACGGGGAGGGACCGTCGCCATCAACGCGATCCATCTCGATCGGATCCCGCAGTTTTCGTACGACCTCCTCTGGTGGGAACGGAATCTCGTCAGCGTCTCGAACTACACGCGTCACGACGCCACCGACCTGCTCGATCTCGCCGCGATAATTCCGCTCCGAACGCGTTTCGAACGGCACCCGCTCGAGCATGCGAACGAGGCCCTCGCGCGCCTGCGTGAAGGAAAGGTCGCGGGCTCGGCCGTGCTGCTCGCGTGAGAGGTCGAGACTCGAGCGTCTCAGGAACGGCTCGGCCGCGCCGCTCCCGTGAGAGGACGACGCCTGAGCGTCTCAGGAACGGCTCGGCCGCGCAGCTCGCGCGAGAGGGACGACGTTCGAGTGTCCCAAGGACGGCACGGCCGCGCTGCTCGCGTGAGGAAGATGACGTTCTAGTGTCTCAAGGATGGCCCGGCCGTGCTGCTCGCGTGAGAGGTCGAGTCGAGCGTCACCGCGGGCGGCTCGCCGCGCTGGTCGCGTGGAGGTCGACGGACGGATCGTCGTCGTGGACGGCTCGGCCGCGTTGCCTGCGTGAGAGGTCGACGGTCGAGCGTCGACGCGCCATCAGCGATCGGTCGAGCGCGCTTGGCGTCGATCCGTCCGTTCATCGGGCACGGCACTGGCAACGTTCACTCGCATGGGTCTCGAGCTCAACGGGCCGTCGCTCATCGATCCCGACCTTCTCGCTCAGGAGCTGCGCAGCGGGCGAAGCGTCGTGATCGTGGACGTGCGTTCGAAAGCAGAGTTCTGCGCGGGACACATCGCGGGCTCGCGTCTCATTCCGATCCATCAGCTCGTCGCGCGCACGTGCGAGCTCGACACGCATCGAGCGGATCCGATCGTGGTCGTCTCGCAAGACGGGCTGCGCGCGAGGATCGCGGCGGGCGCTCTGTCGCTCGCGGGTTTCGGTGAAGTCTCAGTCCTCGACGGCGGAATCCGGAAATGGTCCGAGCTCGGCCACCCGCTCGAAGACACGACCGAAGCTTGGACCCATGTTCGTTCCGCGCAATCGGTGCGCTGAACCGATCGATCGCTGCGCTGCTCCGCGCTGCCTGTCCGCGAACGCTGCGGTGATCATCGAACGCGCGCTGACCGATCGCCCGCGGAACCGCGCTCGGGTGTCGCTTCCGCGCAGCTCGAACGAACTGAATGCATCCGCTTCGAACGACGTCTGGGGCGATCGACTTCAAGGGCGACCAGGCGTTCCTGCTTGAAGTCCGGTCCACCGCAGTGGTCTCTGGGAACGCGCCGTCGGCAGTTCCACCTTTGGCAGCCACTGAATGGCTCGAATGGAGGCCCACATCGCGCTCGACAGGCCCGGTGTCACCCGCTCACGCATGACGGATGCCGTCTCGCGCTATCTGCTGTCGTGCGAAGGCGCTGCGACGGTGTCATCCGCTCACGCTGACGGATGTCGTCTCGCGCTATCTGCTGTCGTGCGAAGGGCTGCGAGGCCGGCGGTGGTCGCGCCGAGCCGGCCGGCTGCCGTGGTTCACGCTTCGGGGCGAAGAAGCATGGATCCGAGCGCGAAAGGCTGCGGCGTCGCGTAGTGCGTCCGTGCGTGAGCGTGCTTGACCGAATGCTGGACGCACCATTGCTTCTCACCGCCGGTCTCTTTTCGGAGCTCGAGGCACTTCGAGCACGCCGGCTCGATCTCTGGGACCGCGACCTCGTCCTTCGGACGGGCGACGAGCACGGCACACGACGCGTGGTTGACGACGTGCTGCGACACGGACCCGAGGAGAAGCCGCGCGAGGCCACCCTTCCCGTGCGTGCCGACGACGACGAGGTCAGCCTCGAGCTCCTTCGCGAGCTCCACGATGTGTCGGCCGGGAAGATCGACCCCGAGATGGGCGACGATGCGGCCGGTAAATTGCTCCGCGATTCGCGCCTTGATGTCGTCGAGGAACAGGCTTCCTGCTTCGAGCGTGTCGGTGAGCGGGACTACGTGCGCGCCCGACGGCTGGCCGACCTCGACGACGTGGACGAGATGAACTTCGGCGCCAGGGAGCATGCACGCGAGCGAGCGGGCGGTATGCACGACCTGGTTCGTCGCGGCGGTACGATCGACGGCGGCGACGATGACGGTGCGGTGGGCGGTGGGCTTCATGACCTCTCACCTCTGCAGCGGCCGTGCCGTGCGCGAAATCGAGCAGAAACGAGAACTACGTGAACGCGTGGATGCAACGTCTGCGCGTCGCTGCAGGACGCGCGTGCGGAAGGCATGCAGACGCCCGTGATGCAGAAGGAGCGGAGACGCCCGTGATGCAGAAGGAGCGGAGACGCTCGTGATGCGGACGGAGCGGAGACGCCCGTGAGTGCGGACGGAGCGGAGACGCTCGTGAGTGCGGACGGCGCGGGATGCTCTCGAACGCCAGCGGGCTTCGGCGGTGCTGCCGCAGTCTACTTCGACTCGGCGGAGACGGGGCTAGCGACTGGGAGCGTGATGCGGAAGGTCGTCCCCTTCGAAGGTGCCGTATCCAAGATCACCGTTCCGCCGTGGCGCTCGATCGTGGCGTAAACCATCGCGAGGCCGAGGCCGGTTCCCTTGCTTCCCTTCGTCGTGAAGAACGGCTCGAAGACACGGTTCGCGATCTCGGGTGGCATCCCGGGTCCGTCGTCGGAGACCTCGACCCACGAGCCTTTCTCGTCTTGTCCACTGCGAAGAGTGAGCGTTCCGCCCCTCTCTCCCATCGCATCGACGGCATTCACGACGAGGTTCACGAGCGCGCTCACCAGCTCCCCGCTCACGGCCATCACTGCCGGCGGAGATCCGAGCTCCTCGCGGATTCTCGGCACGCGTGCGTTGCCGGAAGCTGCGTGCGACTTGCCGATGGCGGCTGCCTCGCGAACGAGACGATCGAGCTCCACGAGCTCGGTCTTCGCCTCCTTCGACTGACGGCTGAAGTCGCGTAGGCGCTCGAGCGTCTGAACGCCACGCTGGAGGACCTCCTTCATCTCGATGGCGCTCTCCTTCGCCCCCGAGACGTCTCCGCGGTCGAGCGAACGAGTGATGAGCTGCAGGTGCAGCGAGAGCGGGTTGAGGATGTTCTTCAGATCGTGCGAGACACCGGCTGCCATCTGTCCGAGCGCTCGGAGCTTCTCGGTGCGCGCCAGCATCTCCTGTTGCTCGCGGAGCTCGTTGTATTGTCGTTCGAGCTGTCCGACGTGCGAGGCGGTGCTCAGCGCGACGGCCGCGAGGTCGATGAGACCTTCCGCGAGCGCGAGATCCGGATCGCCGTCGCCCTCGTTGCACACCATGACGACGCTGCCGTAAAGAGACGCGCCGGCGACGAGCGGTCGATTGACGTGTCTCCCGTTCCCGCCCACGACGCCCCGCACCTTCTCGCCGAGCGTGTCGACGTCGTCGAGATCGACCTCGAGCCCGCCCGCGAGCGCAAGCCCGCGCAGGGCCGCAACGCGGAGCTTCCCGTCGTTGCCGAGCGCGAAGACGGCGGTGCCGGCCTTTGAGACGTGCTCGAACAGCGAGTCCGCGAGGAACGCGAGCACGTCCTGAACCCTGTCCGCATCGGAGACGACACGAGCGAAGCGGCCGAGCGTCTGGAGTGCGCTGTCAGACACGCCGGCATGGTATGGGATCAGTCCTCGTGCGCTCAAGGACGCCGAGGACCGGGAGACCGATGGACGACCACCGAAAGTACATGACGATCCTCAGGCTCGACGAGGCAGAGATCGCGAGCCGGCGAGCGTTCTTCAAGCTGAGCGATGAAGATCTCGCGCGTCTCGCTTCGCTCCGTCCGTTCGCGGAGAAGGTGACCGACGGGATCGTCGAGGAGTTCTATGCGCTCCTCCTCGGGCACCCAGAGACGTTCAAGTTCTTCGGCGACGAGCCGACGATCCGACGCGTCAAGAGACATCAGCGAGACTACTTCCTGGGCATCTTCGCGGGCCGCTGCGATGCGGCGTACGTCGAAGACCGACTCCGCGTCGGCGCGGCACACGAGCGTATCGGCCTCGCGCCGAAGTGGTACCTCGGCGCGTACCGGCAATATCTCCATCTCATCCACAGCCGCCTGTTCGACGAGCTCAAGGACGTGACGGAGATCCGCGAGGCCTTCGCGAGCATCCAGCGCATGGTCTTCTTCGACGTGGCGCTGGCGATCGATACGTACATCGCCGCGAATCTCGACGCGCTCGGTCGCCATCAAGCCGCGATCCGCGAGCTGTCGACGCCCGTGATCCGCGTCTACGAGCGGGTGCTGCTCTTGCCCCTCGTCGGAGCGATCGACAGCCATCGCGCCCATCAGGTGATGGAGAGCGTGCTGCTCCACGTCGTCGATGCGCAGGCGAAGGTCATCATCATCGACATCGCGGGCGTCCCCGTCGTCGATACGCGCGTCGCCGACCACCTCCTCAAGACGACCGCCGCCGTTCGCCTGCTCGGCGCGCAGACGATCCTCACCGGTATCACCGCACAAGTCGCGCGCACGATGGTGCAGCTCGGGCTCGACATCTCGACGATGCACACAGTGAGCCGCTTGAGCGACGGAATCGAGCTCGCGCTCGGCATCGTCGGCAAGGCGATCACGGCGATTGCGCCCGCACCAGCTCCGGCTGCTCCGGTCCCCGTTCTTGTCCCGCTGGCGCCGAACGGAACGGCGACGTGATGCGCGGCCAGATACCGATCCTCCGCATCGGTCCCACGCTGCTGACGACGGTGCACATCGAGCTCCGTGATGCCGTCGCCGACGCATTCCAAGAGGACGTGCTCGAGGCAATCGAGAAGACCGGATCGACCGGCCTCTTGATCGACATCAGCGGTCTCGACATGGTCGACAGCTACGTCGCGCGGATCGTCGCGGAGACGGGGCGAATGGCGAAGCTCATGGGGACTACGACCGTGCTCGTCGGGATGCGCCCGGAGGTGTCGGCGACGTTGATCCGCATGGGGTATCTGATGGACGGCGTGCGCACTGCGCTCAACGTCGACGATGGGCTCGAGCTGCTCGGCCACGTCGTCCCGAAGCGTCGAGGAACCTGATGTTCGAGGAGGTCCTCGCGGTCCACTCGATGAAGCTGGCGACGGAAGACGACGTGTTGGTGGTCCGACGGCGCGTGCGCGAAATCGCGGAGATGCGGAAGTTCGATACGTTTGCGATCGCCGCGATCATGACCGCAACGAGCGAGCTCGGGAGGAACGTGCTCGTCCACGGTGGAGGCGGTAAGGCCACGATCGAAGAGGTCTCCGACGGCCACCGTGCGGGCATCCGGATCGCGTTCATCGATTCCGGACCGGGTATCCCCGACATCCCGCGCGTGCTCTCGGGTGGGTACAGCACTGCGCGCTCGATGGGGCTCGGCCTGTCGGGCAGCAAACGTCTCGTGGACGTGTTCGATCTGCAATCGAAGGTCGGGGAGGGGACGCGCGTCACGGTGACGAAGTGGAAGCGCTTCTGATTGACGAGTGGCTGCGCGGTCTCGATCCGGTCTTCGTGATCGACGAAGCGTCGCTCACCCTCGTACGTGATCGGATCAAGCAGGTCGCCGCGGAGCACGGCGTCGTCGGGGAGATCGTCGATCGTGCCGTGCTCGTCGCGACGGAGCTTGGGCGAAACCACCTGAGGCACGCGCGCTCGGGCCGGATCGCCGCGAACGTCATCCAGCGCGGCGGGCACCAAGGGTTGGAGCTCGTCGCAGTCGACCGCGGTGCCGGCCTCGTGGACGTCGCGGGATCGATCGATGCGCTGCCGCGGACAGAAGGAACGCTCGGGCTTGGGATCGGCTCGATCCGCCGACTGTCATCGGAGGTCGACTTCGATGTTCGCGCCGGTGAGGGCACCGGGATCAGAGCGCGTCTCTTCGATCGCACGGCCTCGCGGAGACGCGAGGTCGGCATCTTCGGAACTCCCCATCGAGAAGAGCGGGTGAGCGGAGATCACGCGCGTGCTCATCGCGTCGAGGGGGCGCTCGTCCTCGCGGTGTGTGATGGGCTCGGTCACGGTCCGCTCGCACGCGAGGCAGCGGCGGCAGCGATGGCGATCTTCGACGAGCGGCCAGACGACTCGCCGTCGGGGATCATTGAGAAGTGCCATCGCAGGCTGGCCGACACGCGTGGCGTCGTGATGGCGATCTGCCGTCTCGACGAGGTCACCGCGACGATGGAGGTGGTCGTGGTCGGCAACATCGAAGTCCAGGTGTGCGCGCCACGGGCGGTGCGCCGTCTCGGCGGCGTCTCGGCGATCGTAGGTGGGCGCGGCGGACCGCGTCTCCGGTTACGTACTGAGCGCGTGCCCGTCCGCGAGGACGAGGTGGTGATCGCTGCCACCGACGGGATCTCGTCGAGGCTCTCGGTCGAGCAGGACTTTCCGCTTCTGCGTATGCACCCGGCGGTGATCGCGCAGCGCATCATGGAGCGCTTCGCACGCGCGAACGACGACGCGCTCGTCCTCGTCGCCCGCTGACGTCGCGCCTCGGCGTCAGCGCACGACGAGGACGGAGCGATCGGAGTGATTGACGACCTTCGCGGCGGTCGTGCCCAGGATACGGTCGACTCCCCCGTACCCGTGGGACCCGATGACGATGAGATCGACGCCGAGCTCGGTGGCCTCGGTGCAGATCGCGTCCCACGGCGTCCCGATGCGGACCTCGACGCCCTCCAGGAGCTCCGGCGGTGTCTGCGTGCCGAGCTGCTCGAGCGATGCGCGCGCGCTCGCAAGCAGACGGTCGATGAGCTGGTTCGGGCTGACGCCGATCACGTCATCGTGCGCGAGCTCCGGCGGGAGTCCGACGCTGCGAAACAGCGTGAGCTTTGCTCCGGTGCGACGGGCGAGGTCGATCGCAGCAGCAAGGACATGCGGGGCGCGCGGAGAGGAATCGAGACACGTAAGGATCTTCTTCATCGCGAGACTCCTTGCATCCGATGTCAGGCCAGACTTTCCGCGAGATGCCGGAGGGCATCCGTGGTGGTGAAGATGCCGATCAGGCGACCATTCTCCATCACGACAGCGCACCCGTATTTCCTGTCCGACATGATCCTCGCGACGTCGCGGAGATCGTCATCGGGATGGACCGTATAGACGTCGTGGACCATGGCGTCGGTGACGGAGTCGATCGCGATGTCCACCCCGGCGACCGACTCGAGGAAGAACAAGTCGCGTTCCGAGAGTACGCCGACGAGCTTGCCGGCGCGCAGCACGGGAAGGTGCCGAACATGATGCTCCCGCATGATCTTGTGAGCTACGGAGAGCGTCTGATCGCTGCCGACGCTGTGCGGAGCTTCGGCCATCAGCTGCCGGATCTTCGTGTTTCGCGAGATTTGGCTCCGGCTCGTAGTGTCCTGCGCTCGCGTGCTCTGTCTCATCATGTCGCGAGGATGTGCAAAACGATGGCCAGCGCGACCTTCGCGGTGATCCCGCCTGGCACGTGGGTCCGTCAGGGACGCGCGCGCCGTCGTTGCACGCGTGCGCAAGAAGTGCGTCGACCGACGACCGCGAGCGCGCAGACCGCGACCTTCGCGAATGGCAGGACAGTTGCTCACAGATGGGACATGATTCCTCCGAAGACGATCCTGGTCCCGACGGACTTCAGCGAGCCGGCCCGCACGGCGCTCGACTACGCCGTGGAGCTCGCCGAGAAGCTTGGAGCGAAGGTGCACGTCACCCACGCGTTCGAGCTCCCTCTCGTCGGGTTCCCTGATGGAGTGATGACGATCTCGGCCGAGATGGCCACGCGCATCACGGTCGCTGCCCAGCGTGCGCTCGACGACATCGTCGCGATGCATCGGACGCGAGCGATCGAGCTGCAGACCTCGCTCGTGCAGGGAGACCCTCGCGAGGCTGTGCTCGGCGTTGCGAAGGAGATCGAAGCGGACCTGATCGTGATGGGGACGCACGGTCGGCGCGGCATTGCGCGAGCGCTCATTGGAAGCGTCGCTGAGAGTATCGTTCGCACATCTTCGATTCCCGTCCTTACATTGCGGGAAGAAAGGGGCACTTGATCGCGCTACGCTGACCAACGTCCCGTTCGACCAGAGGAACGGAGGTGACGCATGACCTCGATGATCACCGCCGACGATGTCCGTCAGCGCATCGCCGGCGACCATTCCATCCTGCGGAGTCTCATCCGTGCGCTCATCGCCGTGACGCGCGCCGCGGAACATGACGAGAAGCAGCGGCCGGCGATCCGGGACGTGCTGCACCAACTCTCGACCGAGGTCGAGCGCCACTTCCGGTACGAAGAAGAGCTGATCGTCCCGCTCCTTCGCGAGGTCGATGCGTGGGGGCCCGCGCGCGCCGAGCGGTTCTGCAGGGAACACGAGGAGCAGCGAGCGGTTCTCTGCGCGCTCGCGTCCGATGCCGAGGATGGCGTTCGCGAAGTGGACGACCTCGCGGACGAGATCGTCTGGTTCTTCCAGCGCTTCGAGCAGGACATGGCGGAGGAGGAGCAGCGCCTGCTCAGTGCCGAGGTGATCGGCGCTGAGCCGATCGTCGATCAGATCGACGGCTGAGGCTTCTCGGACGCGAGCGGCATGACGCTCGCACACACGAACGCCATGCTGGCCGGCTCATTCCGCCACGTCGCCCAGAAGCTCCACCAACGGCGATCGTTTGCGCCGTTCACGAGGGAGCATCCGGTCGTCCGCGCTCGGAAGACGAGTGCGCTGGCGCTCACGCTGTTCACGATCGCGCTCGGGATCCTCATCGGAGCTCGCTGGGGCATCGAAGGGCTCGCGTGTTATCTGCCGTGGCTGCCGTTCGCGTTGATCCTCGTCTGGGGAGGCACAACGGCACTTCGCTTCGACGAGCGAGGCGAGGTCGCTCCTGGCGATTTCGAGATCTCGCCCAGGCCGATCGAGGTGGCCGGGCACACAGCCGAAGGGCTCGCCTGAGACGACGGAGAGTCGAGCTGGCTGGAGGCTGGGCGCCGAGGAGGCGCTCGCGTTCGTTGCGTCGCCGAGGAGGCGCTCGCGTTCGTTGCGTCGCCGGGCGAGGCGCTCGCGCTCGTTGTGTCGACCGGCGAGCGCTCGTTGCGTCGCCGAGGAGGCGCTCGCGTTCTCCACGTCTCCGAGCGTCACGTTGTCGGCGTCGCTGAGCGAGGCGGTCGCGTTCCCCGCGTCGCTCAGCGGACGCGATACTGGGCGTCGCCGAGCGAGGCGGTCGCGTTCTCCGCGTCTCCGAGCGGTCGCGTTGTTGGCGTCGCCGAAAGACGTGCCGTGCTGTCTGCGTTGCCGAGCGACGTGCTCGTGTTGTTGGCGTTGCGAGCGAGGCGGTCGCGTCTCCGCGTCTCCGCGCGGTCGCGTTGTTGGGGTCGGCGAGCGAGGCGGCCGCGTTGTTCGCGGCGATGAGTGAGAGCATCGCGTTCGTGCCGACGACACCCCGAGCCATGTCTCGGGCAACGTCACGCGCGGCCCGAGATCGGTGTGGCCTGCGGCTGCACGGTCACGATCTGCGGCGACGTGTTTCGCTGAGACGCGGGCGTGCACGACAAGGGGCCGCACGGTCCTTCGTTCCTTGATTCCTGATGCCTTCGTTCTACTCCATCGGAACGTCGACATCGGAGGGGATGATGCTCTTCAGGCGAACACTCGAGAACATCCAGCGCACGCATACAGGCAAACCGTTCGAAATTGTCTTCTGGAACGGTGAGAGGTGGCGGTTCGGAGCTCCGGCTGGAGCTGCACCGGAGTTCGTCCTCCGGTTCAAGACGAGGACCGCGTTCGTGCGCTCCGTTCTCCAGACGACGCTCGGCCTCGGAGAGTCGTACGTTGCTGGCGATCTCGCCGTCGAAGGAAACCTCGAAGATGCTCTGACCACGCTCTTCGAGATTGGCCTGAAGATCCCGCCGAAGTCGATGTGGCGGGACCGCATGGGCGCGGTGCTCGCGCGCTCGCTCCCGCGGGAGAAGGCCGACATCGAGCATCACTACGGTCGCGGCAACGAGTTCTACTCGATGTATCTCGACAAGAAGCTGCAGTACTCGTGTGCGTACTTCAAGACGCCCGAGGACACGCTCGAGCAGGCGCAAGATCAGAAGATCGCGCACACCGTCCGGAAGCTCGATCTTCGCCGCGGTCAGAGGCTGCTCGACATCGGATGTGGCTGGGGCCATCTCATGTTCCACGCCGCGGAGAAGTACGGCGTCGAGTGCCTCGGCATCACGCTTTGTGACAACCAGGCGAAGTACATCCGCGACCAGGCGCGTGCGCGGAGGCTCCCCGTCGATGTCCGCACGATGAGTTACCTGGAGCTCGACGACCGCATCAAATGGGAACGCATCGTGTCCGTCGGCATGATGTGCCACGTCGGCCAGAAGCGGGCGGACGCTTTCTACGACAAGCTGAAGGCCCTGAGCGCCCCGGGGGCGATCGTGCTCACGCATTGCATCTCCAAGATGAAGGAGTCATCGGGAAGTGATCCGTTCGTCGAGAAGCACGTATTCCCGGGCTACTGGTTCTTCTCTCTCGAGGGAGAGACGACGCGCGCGATCGACCGCGGGTTCAACGTGCTCGACGTCGAGAACCTACGGCGGCACTACGCGATGACGGCGCATCATTGGCGCAAGCGGTTCATCGGAAACTACGACACGATCAAACGCAAGATGCGTTTCAACGATCGCTTCATGCGCACGTGGGATTTCTATCTCGCGTCCGTCGTTGCGGGGTTCCGCGCGGGACACCTCAACCTCGTGCAGATGACGATGTCGAATGGGCTGAACGACGAATACCCGCTCACGCGCGAGTTTCTCTACGAGCGCGAACGTTCGACGCCCGTCATCGGGCGTATCCCGACGTTTCCCCTTCGCCCTCGGATGGAAGCGCCCTCGTGAGTGAGGGGGCTGACCGGACTCGACAGCTCGAAGAGCTGGAGACGCGCGCCGGAGAGCTCGCCGGCTCTGTTCGAAGCCGGCCGCCGGAAGCACATCGGTGACGCCGCGTGCGCAGCGGAAGCGGCGCGGGGCGTCCCGCGCGGAAGCCGAACGGCTAGGCGAGGCAATCAACAGTCGGTGCATGAGCACCTCGCCGGGCGGCACGCGACGTGCTGCCCGTGCGAGGCATGCCCTCCGCCGACGCTCGATCGGAGACGGCGGCCGTCGTCGTGCTCGCAGGCTCTGCGCATCCAGCCCTGGCCGCAGCGGTCGCGCGCTCGCTCGGTGCTCCCCTCGGCAGCACGCGGTCCGAGCGCTTCCCCGACGGGGAGATGCATGTCTCCGTCGATGAAGAAGCGGTCGAGCGACGGGATGTGCTCGTGGTCCAACCGACGTCGGCGCCCGTGGGGGAGCACGTGCTCGAGCTCCTTCTTCTCGCGGACGCCTGCCGTCGTGCAGGCGCGAAGTCTGTGTCGGCCGTCGTTCCGTACTTCGGCTACGCGCGCCAGGATCGGCGGAAGCGTCCGGGCGAGCCGATCGGGGTCCGCGTCGTTGCCGAGCAGCTCGCGACCGCTCGGCTCGAGCGCATCGTATGCGTCGATCTCCATAGTGACGTGACCGAAGCATCGATCGATGTTCCGGTGGAGAACGCGAGCGCGGTTCCTCTCTTGGCGCAAGCGTTGGCCGAGCATGCCCGACGCGATGCGGTCGTCGTGGCTCCCGATCTCGGCGCCGTGAAGCTTGCCCGCGAATATGCCCGGCTGCTCGAGCTCCCGATGGCAGCGGTTCACAAAGTGCGTACGAGCGGGACTGAAGTAGCGACGGAGCGCGTCGCCGGTGACGTGCGCGGACGGCGTCCGATCATCATCGACGACATGATCTCGACCGGCGGCACCATCGTCGCCGCCGCCCGCGCCATCCACGAGCACGGGAGCGAAGACGACGTCATCGTAGCCGCGACGCACGCGGTGCTCGTGCCGGGAGCACGAGAGAAGCTTCGTGCAGGTGGTGTCCGGAGGCTCGTGGTCACCGATACGATCGCGCCATCACCGTCCGAGCCGTGGATTACGGTCGTGCCCGTCGCGCAGCTACTCGCGGATGTGCTGCGTCGCTTCGTCAGGTGACGGTGCGCTTCGGGACACTCCGCTCTGCACGCTCATGTGGAGTGCCGAGCACCCGCATCCTCCACGCGAGCGGATCGAATCGCGCACCGGCCTGCCGACCATTGCGAGCCGAGGGCGCTACCGCTCCCTACGTGAAGAGTTCCTCGTTCTGATTGCATTTGGCTTCGTTTCGCCGCGGCCGCTTGACCGCCATCGCTCGGTCGCGGGACGCGGCCGGTAGCTCGCGGGTCGCGGCCGGTAGCTCGCGGGTCGCGGCCGGTAGCTCGCGGGACGCGGCCGGTAGCTCGCGGGACGCGGCCGGTAGCTCGCGGGTCGCGGGTCGGTACTTCGTCTCGGGCGCTTGTCGCGGGTCGACGTCGTTGATCGATCGGTCGCGGGTTGCGGTTGGTTGATCGCGCTCTGTCGGTCGGCATGGGCGCCGGCCGCCGTTTTCGCCATCGGCGAAGAGCGCGCGCGACTCTGTTCCCCGCGAATGCGACGCACGACTTGGGCGCATCCACTTTTCCCAGCGCAAGTCGCATCCACTTTTCCCAGCGCAAGTAGCGTAGGTGGCCCGGGCCGGCCCAGACCTGGCCCGGGCCACTTTGGTCCGAGGGCGCGTCGAGCACGTACCCGCGCGCATCGCCGATTGTCGGCATGCAGAACCGCGCGATTTCATGGGGTCAATGAGCCCCGCGATGGCGGCCTCGTGGCCGCCTGCGAGAGGAGCCCGCGCGTTCGTCGCGCAAGGCATGCGGTGTGCTTTCGGCCGCCGCATGCATCTGAGCTCGGTCTATCGAGGGCGAACGCACCCGTGTTTGGTGGGCAAGTGGGCGGAGGCTCTTAGCGCGCTTCGTGGTGACGGTGCCGAATGACGTCGGCTCGCGTCGGCACCGTCTTCGTGAGGTAGGCGCGCGGCAACGCCTTACGGACCCGCACCAACACATTCGTCGAAACAGAACGGAGCATCACGAGCAGGTGGTGCACAGGGCCTTGGCCAGCTCCACGTCCGCGCAAGAACCCCGTGGTTGCCTCCCCACAAACCCAGGGCTCGCGGTGCTCGAGGGCGCCGGTCTGGGTGCGATGCACATGACCGATCGATGACGCGTAGCGGGCGGCCTGACAGAACGATGAAAGGAGACGTCTCATGAAGCTCGAACACCTCCCTGATGAAACGATCCTATCGGGCGTTGCCAAGCTGCTCGGCTCGGAGCGTCGCGCGCTCGCTCAACTGATTGCGCATCTCGTCGAGGTGGATAGCCGGCGGCTGTACGCAAAGGCTGCGTGCCCGTCGTTGTTCGAGTTCTGTCTTCGCCGGCTCGGCCTGAGCGAGGGCGAGGCTTTCCGTCGGATGACTGCGGCTCGGCTCGTTCGACGCTTTCCGAGCATCCTTGGAAAGATCGAGCGCGGGGAGATTCATCTATCGGCCCTCGTGCTTCTTCGCAGGTACCTCACCGAGGAAAACCACGCGGAGCTTCTGGAGCTCGCGTCGAGAAAGACCAAGGGCGAAGTCGAGAAGGCGATCGCCAGGCGCTTTCCGAAGCCTGATGTTCGGCCCAGCATCCGCAAGCTCCCCAGCGTGCGCACGGCATCGGCCCGAACGACAGACTCTCTCTCGTGCGCGCCCGCCACGGCTACCGTCCCGGCCGCGATCACGCCAGCGGCAATCACGCCGGCACCCACGCGAGCACCCACGCGAGCAACGTGCGGCGACGTCGCAATGTCGGATCCGGCCAGCGTCGCGAACGGCAGCGGCTCCTCCAATGTCGTGTCTGCGAGCACCGCAACGACGACCTCGCCAGTCGACGCCACATTGCCAATGCGCCCCGTACCGCCACGCCCGACCGTCTCGCAAACGGTAAAGAGCCGAGTCGAGCCGCTCTCCGAGGCTCGGTACAAGTTGCAGCTCACCATCGATGCGGCGCTTCGCGCGAAGCTCGAACGAGCGACGGAGCTCATGAGTCACCGGAATCCCCATGCGGATCTGACCGTCATCCTCGACCGCGCCCTCGACGTCCTCATCGCTCGGCTCGAGAAGGAGAAACTTGGAATGACCGAGCGTCCGCAAGAGCGTCGTCGGTCGGCGAAGCTCGGATACGTGACGCGTGCTGTCCGCCGCGAGGTGATTGTTCGTGATGGTGGACAATGCCTCATGATTGATCGGATCTCAGCTTCGCGATCGCGGCCCCCCACGCTCTCTCGAGCGTGAGCAGCTCTTGGTACCCGCGCCAGAGAACTTGCCAGCCGGGAGGTCCATTGCTTGTGAGGTGACCGCC
>JAEXCN010000457.1 GCA_023402175.1 Pseudomonadota bacterium
CCCGAGCCATCCGCCGACGCCGAAGGCGAGCCCGCAAGGTCCGCCGAGCGGCGGTACGAAGCCCGGGCCGACGAAGCCGCTCGATATCTCGCGCGACCTACCTTGATTGTCCGGTACCTTTTGCGAGCCGGTCTTGCTGCTCCGACTCGCCCTCACGTACCTCCGTGCTCGTTCCCTCGCCGATCTCTTCGCAAGGATCGCGATCGTCGCTGCTCTTCTCCTCGCGACGCGCAGCGCGCATGCCGATGAAGCGGCCGCGCGCGCGCACTTCAAGAAGGGCATCGAGCTCTACGACAAGAAGCAATACGCCGAGGCGCTCGCCGCATTTCAGGACGCGTACCGCGAGAAGCCGTCGGCGGGCATCAAGCAGAACATCGCGCTGTCGCTGAAGGCGTTGAACCGCCCGGCCGAAGCGGCGACCGCGTTCGACGAAGCGCTCGACGAAGGCAAGGACACGCTCAAGCCCGAGACGCGCGCCGCGATCGAACGCGAGCTCGCAGACCTCTCGAAGACCGTCGCGACGGTCAACCTCTCCGTCGTGACGGAGGACAAGAAGCCCGTCGAAGGCGCCGTCGTCTCCCTCTTGCCGGCAAACGCTCCGCCGGGTGCGAAGCCGCAGCCGCTCGCGCCGGCAGCGCTCCGCCGTCCGGTCCGACTCCTGCCCGGTATCTACACGTTCGCAGCGCATGCTCCGGGCTATGCGGATCCGCCGGAGAAGAAGCTCGCGCTCGTGAGCGGCGCACCCGTCGACGCGACGTTCGTGCTGAGCACCACGACCGGAGCAGGAGCTGGAGCAGGAGCAGGAGCTGGAGAGAGCGCTCCTCCTCCGGTGCCGCTCGGCCCCAACGAGGGTTACCTGAAGATCGAGACGAACGTGCCCGACGCCGCCATCCGTGTCGACAGCGTCGAGCTCCCGCAACGCGGCACGTGGAGCGGAAAGGTCGCTGCGGGCTCGCACCAGGTCGAGGTGTCGTCGCCGGGCTGGAAGACGACGACCGTCGAGATCCCCGTGGCCGCGGGGACCTCGATCGAACATGCGATCAAGCTCCAGGCAATCGGCGAGGCGCCGCCCGAATACATGGCGCCGACGGTCAAGGCTCCGAAGAAGAAGAAGCTCTACGTGGTCGTGACGGGCGCGCTCGACACCGTGAGCTACCGTCTCGGTGTTCCGCTCGGCGAGCCTGCTCCGTACGGCACGCGCCGGAGCGACTTCGGCGGCGCCACGATCGGCGGTCGTATCGGCTACCAGCTCGCGAAGCCGTTCGCGCTCGAGGGCGTCATCGAAGTCGGCGGAATGGCTGCAAAGTACACGCGACGTCCCGACGACGACGTCGAGTCCCAGACCACGCTCGCGCACTGGCAGCTGACACCGATGGCGAGGTTCGTCACACCGGGCAAGGTTCGATTCACGTGCGGCGCGGGCTTCGGCGTGCACGGCCTTGCGGTCGAGTCGAGGCTCGCGGAGCGGGGGAGCACGCGAACGAAGCACGGCTCGGGCGTCGGCTTCTCGTTCCTCGTCGATGCCGGGGCGCAGTTCGACGTCGGACCGCTGTACTTCGAGGGTGCCATCTTCCTCGACGTGCACGGCGTCGGCGCCGTGCGCGACGACGACGCCCCGGAGCCGCGCCTCTTCTATGCATCGCCGGCCACCCGCGGCGGCCTGCGCCTCGGCCTCGGCATCCCGTTCTGAGCCGCGTTCGGAGCGGCGTTCCGAGCTGCCGTTCCGAGCTGCCGCCCGCTGTCGCTTTCGCGCTGACCCACGCTCGGGTACACCCGTCGGCATGGGGAACGAAACGCAGAGCCGCAGGAACAATGGTCACAACGGGCAGAAGCGAACCGCGCTCGTCACGGGTGCGTCGGGCGGGATCGGCAAGGAGCTCGCGCAGCTCTTCGCGGCCGACGGCCACGACGTCGTGCTCGTCGCGCGCAGCGCGAAGAAGCTCGAGGAGATCGCCGGCGACCTGACGAAGGCGCACGGTATCAAGGCACACGTCGTCGTCGCCGATCTCGGAGACCATGCGGCTTCCGCGGTGGTCGCCGAGCAAGTGAGCCGCCGCGGCCTCACAATCGACTTCCTCGTCAACAACGCCGGCTTCGGATCGAACGGCGCGTTCGTCGATCTCGAGCTGAATCGCGAGCTCGAGATGATCGACGTGAACGTGCGCGCGCTCGTCGAGCTCACGCACCACTTCGCCGGCCCGATGCGCGAGCGCCGCTTCGGGCGGATCATGAACATCGCGTCGACCGCGGGCTTCCAGCCTGGCCCGTACATGGCGACGTACTATGCGACGAAGGCCTTCGTCGTGTCGTTCACCGAGGCGCTCGCGTACGAGCTGGCCGACACCGGCGTGACGGTCACGTGCCACTGCCCGGGCGCAACGGCGACCGAGTTCGCGTCCACCGCAGGCAACGACAAGTCGAAGCTCTTCCAGCGGAGCGGCGTCGCGGACGTCAAGTCCGTCGCGACGCATGCGTACCGCGCGATGATCAGCGGCGACGTCCTCTCGATCCACGGCGCGCTCAACTGGATCGGAATGCAGGGCCTCCGCTTCGCCCCGCGTGCGGTCGTCCGTGCCCTGGCGGCGGGGCTCAACAAGTCGCCGAGCTGATCGCGCTCGTGCTCATCCAGCGCGTCCGGGCTCGCTCGATCCACGCGGAAAGCCCGAGCGCAGCGTTGCAGGATCCGGCTTTTTTCGCCTTCGATGGGGGCCCAACCGGTGTTCCGAGGAGAACCCCTTTACACCGCGGCGGCTGAACGGTAGTTAGGGCGCCTTCAGTCCCCATCGTCTAGAGGCCCAGGACCGCGGCTTTTCACGCCGCTAACAGGGGTTCGAATCCCCTTGGGGACGCCCCCAAACCCCTCGCCGGTCCTGCGAGGGGTTTTCTTTTTCGTACGCCCATGTTCCCCGCGGTCTGGTTGTACCTCTACGTCTTCGGCGTCCTGACGATTGCCGGCGGGGTCGTTGGTTACGTACGAGCGAAGAGCCGCGCGTCGCTCATCGCGGGCACTATCGCCGGAGCGCTTCTGCTCGTCAGCGGCTATCTGGTCGGCACCGGCGCGCGAGGCGGACTCTTCCTCGGGCTCGCGGTGTCGTCGTCGTTGGCGGTTCGCTTCGTGGGCGCCTTTGCTCGAAGCCGCAAGGTCATGCCCGCTGGTGTCATGTCGCTGCTCAGCATCGCGGGGACCGTGCTCACCGTGCTCGCGCTGACCTCGTTGAGGTGAGCGACGCTGTGACATCGGGCGTGATGGCCTCCCAATCGAGCGAGAACGGATCCCACGGTTCAAGGTCCGAGGGACGCTCGCCCAGATCAAGCGGAGTTTCGAGCCGGCGATGAAGAACCTCCTCGAAGGCGCCTGAGCGCGGTCAGTTCAGTACGAGATTCAACATCGTCGTCGCTTCGTTGGTGATCATCACCTGATCCGGCACGCTGTCCGAAACCACGACGTCGACGCGCATGTTGTAGAGACGCAGCAAGCTCGAGTTCGTGACGCCCGTACCGCGATAAACGAAGCGCCCGGACGAAGTGACGCTGAAGGGGTCGTACGATTGAAACTTCCCGTTCGGGAGGAGATTCAGCCTCTCCGTCCCGTCGAGCTTGATGCTGTGAAGCGTCCCTTGGGCCTGAAAATTCGGCGAACGTTCGAAGATGACGCGTCCAGTCGGTGTCACGGCGATGAACGCGCCGAACGCGCCTGCGCGATCCGACGTCGTCACGAGCGGCAACGCGCCAGTTCCGTCGGCGTTGACGACGTAGAGGCTCGTTTCGCCGTTCGACTGGTTCGTGGCTTGAACCAGCAGGCGCCCGTCATGCGTCTCGGCCGCGAAGGTCTCGTCCACACTGGGGTCCGCGCGAAGCGCAACCAGACTTCCGCCGCTCGCGACGTAGAGGTCGCGTTGGTTGTTGCCCGTGTCGAGGCGAACGAGAGCGTGCCCGGAGAGCGTGACTTCGCAGTTGTACATCGTGGTCACGTTCGTCGTGAGCACGCTCTCCGAGGTGCCGTCGAGCTTCACGCTCACCGCATCGAACACACTGCCGTTCGGCACCCGCGCTCGATAGTAGATGGCGCGACCGTCCGGCGTGACGCCGCATACGTTTTCGTAGCGGTCGGCCATCGCCGTGAAGACAGTCGTCACCGTCGCGAGGTCCGGCGAGATCGCGCGCACGCGAACGAGCGCGCTCCCGTTGAGCTCCGAGAAGACGAGGCGACTGTCGGTCGTGAAGATGCGACCGCGATAGCGCGCGGAGAGCGAATGACCGACGCCGGGCACCTGTCCGTGGAAGGTGAGGTTCGTAGCGCCCGTCGCCCCTCCCGTCAGCTGCACCGTCGTCGCGCGGCTCGTTCCGTCGCTCTTGATGCTGCCGAGGTGGTAGTCGTTCGCAGCTCCGCGATGAAGCAGGTAGTAGATCGTGTCGTTCGGCGCGATCCCCACCACGCGGATCACGGTCGTGTCGTTGGGCGTGCTCGCCGCGTCCGCGAGGACGACGCGACCCGTGCCGTCGGGCCACACGCTCACGATCGCACCGGGGACGCCGGGCTCGTGGAGAACGAGGCGTCCGGCAGGGGTCGAACCGAGCACTTCCACGTCGCCGTTCGGCGCGGGCACCGTTACCGGATTTCCGCCATCTTCGTCCACCACCGTCACAGGCGACATGATGACGAGCTTGGCCGGCCTGCCCGCGTCGCCCGCGTCGCCCGCGTCGTTTGCGGCATCGTTCGCGTCGCTCGTCGCATCCGTGGCGGCGTCGCTCACGTTCGCATCAACTGCGGTCCCGTCGCTCGACGGCGCGTCGAACGTTCCGGCGTCCACCTCCGGCGGACCGCCCGTGTCGCTGTCGTCGGTGCAGGCCGCGAACGCGCCCGCAAGAAGAGCGAGAACGACCAAGAGCATGACTCGGTTCACCGGACGCATGACCTTCCGAGCCGAACAGACCGCGCGCGCGCGCGCAATGAGCAGAACGCACGACGTAATGGCGAATCAGCCGTCGATGTACGATCAGTCTTGGCGAGGCGTGACGACGCGCACCAATTGCCTGCGGTTCGTGATGTCGAGCTTCTCGTAGATGGCGCGGAGCTGGTTGGCGATCGTGCGCGGCGACACCTGGCGCTCGGCCGCAATGCGTTCGTTGCTCCAGCCGCGGGCAACGTAGCTCGTCACCTCGAGCTCGACGATCGAGAGCACGTCCGCGGCGGCGCCGCGAGGACGCGCATCGACCGTGAGGACGCCGACCTCGGCATCCGCGACGGAGAGATCGAAGCGATCCATGCGCGACGGGTCGGCGAGGAGCGCGAGGTCGACGCGACGCTTCACGCCGAGCTTCTTCATGACCTTGGTCACGGAGGACGAGACCGTCCCCGCGGGGAGACCGAGCGCGAAGGCGATGTCCTTGTTGGTCGCGCCGAGCGCGAGATACTTGAGCGTCGCGCACTCCGTCTGCGTGAGCGCGCGCGGATCGCGCAGCTCGGGTCGGTTGCGGTACGCCGCGAGATAGCGACGCCCCCCGCTCTCCCAGTGATCGACGAGTGACCACTCGCCCGCCACGAGGCCCTGCCATAGAGCGAACGCGCGCTCCGGCGAGCCGCGCATCGCTTCGCTGCGCGCCGTCTCCATCGCCGCAACGGCACGGACGAGCACGGCCTGCGCGCTCCGATCGCGCGCCAGGGCTTTGCTTGCATCTTGCATCTTGCCCGATGGGTCGAACAGAGCGTCACGCACGGTGGCGTGTCCAGCCAGCTTGCGTCGCAAGCGAAGTCCCGACGCGACGTGCAGCCCGACCCGGCGCCAGATGCCACGCACGCGAGGCGCGAGGCTCACGGCGCTGCGCGACAGTGCGGCCAGGGTGATGCTTCCGCCTTCCGCGTCCCGCGCGAAAAGGCTGAAGCCGTCATTCACCTTCGCGGGCTTCATGACGAGACGGAGGCTTTTCACGATGGCGTGGTCCGGTCCCAGCGTCTGCTCGATACCTCCGCACGTGACGAGTTGCTTCCGGAGCCACTCGGCAACCTCGGGAGGAGCGGCGCGATTCAGCTCCTCGAGACGCGACGCGATCCCGGGGTCGAGATCACGCGCCGCGAAGATCGGGGCGCCTTGGAAGTTCGGCACGTCCTCGTTGTTGGTGAACGCATACACACCGCAGCCGGTATCGATGTCCGGCCACGCCGCGCTGACCACCCCGTCGAGCCACTCGGCTTCGGTTCCGTCGAGCCGATACGCGCGCTCCACGGTCTCGATCGCGCAGAGCGCGCGAACTTGTCTCCTCCCCGGGCCCATGAGGTATGCGCCTGAGGATATACGCCACTCACGTCACTTTGGACACGGTGCGGGCTCCGGACAGCTTCCGGCGGACGGCTTCGGATACGTCTGATTGCAGCGCGCGACGTTGGTGAACGTGTTCGTCGGGAGCAGATCGACGAGCTCGCCCGTCCATCCACGGACGATGCCGTCGCCGGCGCTGCTCTCGATCGTCGTGTTGGTCACGAAGGCCGTCGCCGGTTGCCCGCCGGCGATCACGATCGCCCCTTCGTTCGCGAAGCCGCTGTTCATGGGGCTCGGGCAATCGAAGCTCGAGATCTGCGACGCGCCCCCGGCGTGTCTGATCACGGCATGAGCGATCGAGTCGCGCGGGTCCGGCGTGCCTTCGATCACGATTCCGACCCAGTCGCCCGCAGCGGGCGTCGCGGCGGCCGATTCGAAGACGACCGGGCTGTCCGCAGTTCCTTCCACCCGCAGCGCGCCGGCGGCAACGTCGGAGTTTGCGTCGATGTCGAGCCGCACGTCCTTGTCGAAGCGGAGCCTCGCGCCGGCGGCGATCGTGAGCAGGGGGACCGAGCCGCTGCCCGCGACCGTCAGTGACTTTCCTCCGGTCGGACCGCCGAGGCGATAGGGCACCCCGAGATTGGCGAGCTTCGTGTCCTCCTTGATGTCGTCGCGGCCGCCGATGGCGGGGAGGATGATCTCGTCGACCGCGTTGCCGCTATAAAGGCCTGACGGTAGGCCTCCCGCAGCGCTTCCCCAGATGCTGATCGGAAAGCTCGCGCCCCCGGTGATCGCGAGATCCTTCGAGCCCGGCGCGAAGCCGCCCCCGTCGCGAACGACGATGCCGAGCGACTCGGAGCCCTTCACGACGACGTTGTCGACGAAGAGGCTGTCCCGATCGCCGCGAATGTCGAGCGCCCCCACCGAAGTCGGCGAGCTGCCGTTCAGCTTTCCGCCTCCCTCGATGGATGCGTAGGCGAATCGAAGCTCCGAACCTTGGCGCGCCTCGATCGTGCCCCACGCCGCCGCTGCATCGCCACGCTCGAAGCGGATCGGCTTGTCCGCGGCTCCGATCGCGAGGAGCTTGCCCTCGACGATCATCGACGCGCCGCTCTTCATCTGCACGACCGCGCATGGCTCGATCGTGATCGTGCGACCGGCGGGTAGCGACAGGCTGCCGTTCACCACGTGCGGGCTCGCGGCGGCCGTCCATGTCTCGTCCGCGGTCGGCGCGGTGTCGTGTGTCGTGCCCGCCCCGGTGGACGGCGTGCACTTCGAAGGAGCTCCCTCTACTACGCCAGGACCGGGCTCGCCCGGCGCCGGCGCCGGATCATTGGTGCACGCGACGACGACGAGCGGCGCGAGAAGAGGAGCGAGTAGAGCGAGCGCGTGGATGTTCGTTCGATTCATGTTGTTCACCAAACCGGGTGGCAGCTCTTGCCGTCGTTCGTGATCGCCGTGTCGGTTGGCGGATCCACGGCGAGATCGATCAGGTGGAGGTTCTGCGCGTCGCCCTCCTGGAGGCAGTAGACGATCGCGCTCACGTCAGGCGCGACGGTCGCGTCGATCACTCGCGCGTCGGGGCTCTCCGGAACGATGATCGGCGTCGCGCTCTTCGACTTCATATCGAAGACGAAGAGCGAGCGCACCTGTCTGGTCGACGTGCCGTCCTGAACGCGCGCGAGAGCGATGAACACGAACCCCGAGCCGTCCGCGGCCCAGCGTGGCTGCTCGAGCATGAGGTCGACCTCGTTGGAGCTCGCGAGGAGCAGCTCCGGTGTGCCTCCGCCGCTTTCGTCATAGAGGTAGATCCCATCCTGCTGGCCTTGTCCGGGGACGCAGACGCTGTGGATGACGGCGATTTTGCCGGTGCTCGGATCGATCGACGGACTGACGAGACTGCACGGGGTCGGCGCCTTGAAGAGATCCGGGAGCGCGTCCCCCGCTGCGCTGGCGCTCCAGATGCCGGCGGCCCCTTGGAGGTTCGTCCCCTCGTACCAGTACTCGCCGTAGTCGAAGAAGACGTTCACGCCATTCTTCGAGAAGACGGGATCGGAGACCTCGATCTGCCAGTTCGTTCGTCCCGCGGCCTTGTTCTCCCAGACCGGCGTGAGGCGGACGAAGTCCGAGCCGTCGACAGCGAGGCTCCAGATCCTCTTGGCGGCGAGCTTCGTGTCGACGTCCGCTTTGGTTGGCCCGTACAGCGACGCGACCGCGATGCGGGTGCGATCGGGAGAGATCGCGTAGCTGTTGCCGAGCGACCATCCCTTGCTCCCGTCGCTGGTGAAATCGGTGACCGTGGCCGCTTGGCCACTCGTCCGATCGTAGGCGATGAGGGTGTCGTGATCGTACGCGTCCTTCTGCACGAAGAGGAACGTGGTGGCCGGCAACGCGCCGCCCGCGCCAGGCCCACTGCCGTCCGGCGATCCACTCGAGCCCTCGCCACCACTACCACTTCCGGACGACGAGCCCGACGAGCCGGAGCCCGAAGACGAGCCGGAGCTCGAACACGCCGCCAAGAAGATCCCCACGATGACCGTGGCGCCACACCCAAGACCCACGAAGCTTTGTCGCATTCAACCAAGGCTAAGACGCTGCGCCCGCGAGGCCATGGCACGTTGCAGGTGGCCGACTAGTCATTTCTCACGACGAAATGCGTCGCCCAATCGACCCGCAGCGAGCGGCGGCTTCGTTTTCAGGGACGTCACCTTGCGCGCCGGTCTGGGCTGAGTTAACACTGTTCACATGACCGCCGACGGCGACGAGACTCGACGACGTCTGCTCGCGTGCGCGCGCGAGCACTACCTGGACGTCGGGGCACACCAGTTCTCGCTCCGCGAGGTCGCGCGGCGTGCTCAGGTGTCCGCCGCCGCGGTCTATCGCCACTTCGACGACAAGAAGACCCTCCTCGCCGCGCTTTGCGGCGAAGGCTTCAAGACGTTCTACGGCTACTTGATGCGAGCGCTCTCGGAGAAGACGCCGCTCGCGCGCCTGCGTGCCACCGGCAGGGCATACCTCGCGTTCGGCCTCGAAAACGAGGAGGACTATCGCGTCATCTTCATGTCGCCCGCCGATCAATTCGGCGAGGCGCACAAGAAGCTCTTGCCGGAGACGGACACCACGTTCCGCTTCCTCGTCGATCGCGTGCGCGAGTGTCAGGACGCCAACGTCATCCGCGCCGGCGATCCGATCCCGATCGCCGCCGCGATCTGGTCGATGGTGCACGGTCTCGTCTCGCTTCGTCTCTCGAAGCACATCCAGCTCGACGCGAAGGTCTTCGACAGGTTCTTCACGACGTCGACCGACGATCTGATTCGCGGCCTCGCGCCGTGATCCTTTTTTTGCCCATCATGTGAACACTGTTAACAAGACTCAATCGAGGAGAGTCATTCATGAGCGCTGTCATCGCCCAACGCCGCGCCGCGAAGATGGACGGAGAGTTCATCGTCTTCCTCATCGGGATGCGGGTGAACCGCTGGTGGAAGGTCCTCCGCTGGCTCCGCGTCGCCGCCGCGATGCCGAGAATGTTGAAGGAGCTCGAGGAGCATCCGGATCTCGGCTACCTCGGCTCCGAGTCCTGGTTCGGCCGCACGACCATCATGCTCTCGTACTGGCGCTCGATGGAGCACCTGCACGCCTACGCGACGAGCCGGAACGCGAACCATCTGCCGGCGTGGAAGCGCTTCAACGAAATCGTCGGCACGAGCGGCGACGTTGGCGTGTGGCACGAGACGTATCGCTCGCGCCCGGGCGACTACGAGGCGGTCTACGTGAACATGCCCGAGTTCGGCCTCGCGAAGGTCGGCTCGGGCATCCCCGCCGAAGGCGCGTATGCGCGAGCAGCCTCTCGTCTCGAAGCCCCGACGCGGGCGTAAGAGGGGAGGAAACCCAAAGCCGTGGGAAGGTCACGACGCGCGACTCGTTCGCGTGGTGCGAGAACAAGACCCCGAAGGTGCGTTGCAGAACACTGCCTGCGGTGACGAGGCTGTTCTGTGAGCGTTGCGGCGGCGCGAATCCTGGTCCCGGCCTGTGCTCGCAGTGCACGATCGCGCCGAGCCGTCCGTGAGCCGTCCCAAGTTGGCGACCGGCTTCGATAGGAGGACGCGATGAAGCACCTCATCCCGGCGATTCGTGGTCCGATCGGCAAGTCGGTCCTCCGCGACGAGCTACGCCTCGCACACGACTTCTGGCGTCGGCTGCTCGCGAAGCCGCGCGGCGCCTGCCCGATCTGCCCATCCGAGAGTGGGGTGCGAGGGCGAAGCGAACCCCCGTCCGCGTCGATGGCGAGCGTCCCGCAAGAGTCAGCGAGAGCGTCACGGAAGATAGCTTCGCCGAGATCGTAAGCAGTGCGCGACTCTTGAGCGTTTGATCGATGCCCTCACATGGGCGGACGGTCACGCGAGTGGCCTACAGGACTACGATGTCCTTCTCTGCAACTCCACGACCAGCAGCAGCACCGCCGCCGACGATCACGACATCGTGCTGCGAGATGCAATCGGCAACCTGGCACGCTTCGAGGTCTCGGACGTTGCCACAAGAAAGGAACTGGCTGACCGTCTCTCAGAGGAGATCCGCCAGTGCAAAGCACGGAAAGACTATGGATTCGAGTTCCAGCTGGAGGAGAACCGTTGGTCGGACGCCCTCGGCAGTATCCTCGACGAGCTGAACAAGCTCGACGTCATGCTCCTCGCGCCGAACGTGCGCGCCCCATTCATTCTCAGTCGCGATGTCCTGAGGGCCGGGGCCCATCTCCACCCGACTTACACCACGGATCCGACGGCCGCCTGGGAGGCGATTGCGCAGACTCTCAATCAGCTAGGGACGCACCTGGAAAGCTACGGTCTCGCGCTCGTCGCGTCGCGGACATTCGCCTGGCTCGCAGACCCGAAGCTCCGCATCATCGTCGAACGGGACTACGCCGAGGTCGTCGGTAGACTCCTGCCCGGTGGTGCATGGAAGAGCACTGTCATCCTAGCGGGGAGCGTCTGCGAGGCTATCGTCTTCGACGTCTTGACAGGGACGCCCGCGCGCTTGAAGACGGCTGAGGTCCCGCAATCCAAGGGGAAGCCCCTCGGGGCGGAAGACTGGAAGCTCGAAGCGCTGATCAAGATGGCTCGTGACGTGAGCTTCATCGACCAAAGCCGTGAGAAGACTTTCGATGTTGGCCTTCGCCACTTTCGGAACTTCATCCATCCAAAGCGCGAATTGACGGAACAACACGCGTGCAGCGAAGGCGAAGCGCATCTGGCCGTGGGCGCCCTCATCGGACTTTGCGACCATTTCGACAAGAACCCGCCTCCGCAGTAATGCGGGTTTCGCGCGATGTGAGCGGCGAGATCGGGACGACGTGATCACCGGGATCGCCTCACGTGATCGGAGCGAAGCGACGTCTCGGGGGTCAGTTCTTCTTCTCGGTAGTCTGAGTCGTCTCCTTGCGCCGCGAGTTGCCGCGGAGCTCGAGCTTGTAGGCGTTGTGGACGAGGCGGTCCAGCACGGCATCGGCGACGGTCGGATCACCGACCGATTCGTGCCACTTCACGATGGGAAGCTGGCTCGTCACGACCGTCGAGCGTCGGCCACATCGATCCTCCATCACTTCGAGGAGATCATGGCGCTGGGACTCCGTCGGCGAGCCCAGACCGCGCCCTCAGGGGTCTACCTCGACCGCGTGATGACGCAGACCATCGATCGGCGGCGCGTGGAACGTGTCCTCGAAAAGTGGGTACGCGGTCTTCATTGGAAGGAATACGGCACGCGACTCCCCGCGGACCTGACGTTCGAGGTCGCGCAGACGCCGGATGCGCAGACTCGGACGATGATCCCTATGGCGCAACCGAGCAAGGGCGCGTGGCCTGGCACTTTCGAGTATTGGCACTCGCGCGACGACTCCGACCCAACGAAGACGCGATGGGTGTTCCTGGTATGGGACGCCATGGGGTTCATCGCGGTCACGAACCAAGAACTCACAAGGTCGTGTCACAACAACACGCTCGCTCTGGCTGGCGACCTCTGGAAGCTCCGCAAGAGAGGATGGCACATCCTCCTCGGCGACCGAGGCCCGCGGCTTGGCTTTCACTCCTGGCTTGAGAACGACGATGCCGCTGTAGACACGACATTCGACAAGATGATCTTGTCTACGAGAGGCCATCACCACAGTGTGTCAAAGGTTCGCGAGGCCAGCGGGTTCACAGGCCCGAATGGTTTCGAGGAGTACGTCGCCGCTTGCCGACGGATCGGGCTTATCGGCAGTGCGCCGTGATTCCGAGTACGAATCCCGGCCCGCTGAGTCCAGGTACGCGCTCCTTGAAAGATCACGATCCGGCATGCCGTAATGTTGGAGCGCCCGCTCCACCTCGGCCTCCATCCACCGACGGTCCCCCCGTGCGTCGCGACCCTCGCAGTCGGCGACGCGCCGTAGCTCGATCGCGTCCTGAAGCTGCTCCCACCTGACGCCGACGATCTCGGCCCGCTCGTGTAGAACGCCTTCTTCGGGAGGCCCATCGATGGGGCAGTTCGCGAGCCTTCCGTGCGGCGCGGATCGACCGCACCTGGGCGAGCGCGAACGCCGCTTGCCCCGTGCAGTTGCTTGGCCTCCGGTCTACGCGGCCCGCCGCTCGTACCGGAAGATCGGGGCAGTCTGATAGCGGCCCAAGGGTACGATCCCGGTTGGGGACGCCATCCCCCCTTCGCCGCGCATCTGGGCCAGCGCGGCGAAGTGGTAGGTCACAACGCACGGTTCGACCAGCCGACTCTCCTTCTCGTCGAGGCTCGCGAGCTGCGCCTTGTACACCTCGGCGGCGCGTTCACGCGCGGCCCTAGCGGCGCGGTGCGTGGCATTGAGGTCGTGCGCGATGGCCGTCGCGAGGTCGCTGCCGATCGTGATGTCGTCGATGGCGCGTCCGAGGCTTGCGGAGGTCGCGATCGAGCTCAACGCAGATCGCGTTCGCGAGGATCGGGCTCGTGTGGAGACGCAGCGCAAGGTGATCTTCGACCGTGACGAATCCGGAGGAAAGGGATGCTCCGGCCGGCTCGAAGCCGACGTTCCGGAAGAACGCGTCAAGTCGTGCGCGCGTGATCGAGGGAAAGAACTCCTTGATGTCCGCACGCACGATCCGCTTCGAACCGACGTGGACCTTCGCGTTTGTTCGGATCGAGCGGCCCCCGACCTACCCGTGCGCAGCCTCGTCTGGGAAGCCGGGAAGCAAGTCGCGAAAGAAATCATCTAGGCGCCGCTGGAGCGCTTTGAACGTGTCGCGTAGCTCGTCGCTTGTCGCCTCCCATACATCGCAAAAGCCCGAGCGCCCTCGCTTCGGCAGTCGATTCCGACGACGTCGCGCTGCGTCTCCGCGGACAACGAGAGCGGGAGGGGGTTCTTGAGGGAGACGTCGTTTGCGAACAGCGGAACCTCGGCGAAGCTCTGGACCGGCGCATTCCGCTGAGTGCCGAGACGCCTGCGAGGACGTTGCTGTGTCGGTTCGTGGCGAGCGTGGCGAGCGTGGCGGGTCGGTCGACCATGTTCGCCCGTGCCGAAGCGATTCGATTTCCTGGTCGCCGCACTCGCGGCCGACCATCAGATGGGCCTCGGGGCCACCCAGTGCAGTGGGCTATCTGGACAGCCCTTCACGTTGTCGAGACTGCGCTCGACGACGCCGGCGAAGGCCGGCGACCGCAAGAGCAACGCTGGCGAGAATGCCGGAGCTCTCGCGAGCCGACCTCCGCGCCGTCGTGCTGCATCCCGAATCGGGGCTCGAAGCGTCGCTCGAGTCCGAGGACGCGTCGCTCGAGTCCGAGGCGTCGGGCCCGCCGTCCTGAGCCGGTGCACCGCTATCGGTGGGGGACGGGTTACACGCAGTATCGGCCCCCGTCGCGTTGTCGCCTGCCGGTCGCGTGGTGCCAGCAGCGCAGGCGACGCAGGCGTGGTTCACGACATGCTGGTTGGCGGCGCAGCTCGTCGGCGCGCAGGTGGTGTCCGCGCCGGTCGCGTCGTCGCCTGCCGGTCGCGTACTCCCAGGCGCGCAGGGCGTGCAGGCGTGGCTCGATACGAATTCGTTCGAGTCGCAGACGGTGCTCGCGCACGCCGTATTCGGCCCCGTCGCGTCGTCGCCTGCCGGTCGCGTGGCGCCGACAGCGCATGCGACGCAGGCGTGGTCCACGACATGCTGGTTGGCGGCGCAGCTCGTTGGCGCGCAGGTGGTGTCCGCGCCGGTCGCGTCGTCGCCTGCCGGTCGCGTACTCCCAGGCGCGCAGGGCGTGCAGGCGTGGCTCGATACGAATTCGTTCGAGTCGCAGACGATGCTCGCGCAGGTGGTGTCCGTGCCGGTGGCGTCGTCGCCTGCCGGTCGCGTGGTGCCGGCAGCGCATGCCACGCAGGCGTGGCTCGATACGAATTCGTTCAAGTCGCAGACGATGCTCGCGCACGTGGTGTCTGTGCCGGTCGCGTCGTCGCCTGCCGGTCGCGTGCTTCCAGGCGCGCACGCGACGCAGCCGTGGCTCGCGACGTATTGGTCGACGCCGCACGTGGTCGCGGTACACGTCGTATCGACACCCGTAGGGTCGTCGCCGGACGGCCGCGTGCTACCGGCTGCACAAGGGACGCACGCATTGGCCACCACGTGCTCGTTGAGGTCGCACGGGCGATCGAGTGTGAACACGGTGCCGTTGTCGTATGCGCCACCTCGGTTGGTCATTCCGTAGAGGGTCGAGCCCGACACGGTCAGCGAGCCCCAGGGGGAGGCGCCATCCGAAGTGCCTCCTTCAAACGAGCGCAGCAGCGAATAGCCCGTGCCGTCGGTGTTGACCTTGAACACGGTGCCCTTTTCGTACGCGCCACCTGCGCTGGTCATTCCGTAGAAGGTCGAGCCCGACACGGTCAGCGAGCCATAGGGGTAGGCGCCATCCGAGGTGCCTCCTTCAAACGAGCGCAGCAGCGAATAGCCCGTGCCGTCGGTGTTGACCTTGAACACGGTGCCCAGGTTCGACGCGCCGCCTTCGGCGGTCATTCCGTAGAGGGTCGAGCCCGACACGGTCAGCGAGCCACGTGGGTGGGGGCCATCCGAGGTGCCTCCGTCGAACGACCGCAGCAGCGAAAAGCCCGAGCCGTCGGTGTTGACCTTGAACACGGCGCCCAGGTTCGACGCGCCGCCGTAGTCGGTCGTTCCGTAGAGGGTCGAGCCCGACAGGGTCAGCGAGCCATAGGGGTAGGTGCCATCCGAGGGGTAGCCCACAAACGAGTGCAGCTGCATATAGTTCGTGCCGTCGGTGTTGACTTTGAACACGACGCCCCGGTCCGACCCACCGCCGTAGTAGGTCATTCCGTAGAGGGTCGAGCCCGACACGGTCAGTGAGGCATCGCCCATGGGGTAGGCGCCGAAAAAAGGAAACGAGAGCAGCCGCGAAAAGCCCGTGCTGTCGGTGTTGACCTTGAACAGGGTGCCATGGTCCCACTCGCCGCCTCTGTAGGTCATTCCGTAGAGGGTCGAGCCCAACACGGTCAGCGAGCCTAAGGGGGTGCCGCCCTCCGAGTTGACCTCAAACGAGTGCAGCAGGTTGAACGTGAGCCGCTCCGAGACCGAGCCCACGTGCTCGGTCGGTGAACCCGCGTTGGGGGCCGGGTTCGAACACGCGACGGCACCGATGGCTACGACGAGCGAGACGCGTCGAACAAGGTTGCGGGCGGCTTTCATTGGTGGCCCCTCATGTTTTTGGGCTGCGAGCTTCGGTTCGGTTGCGTTGCTGGTGCGACATCGCCGCATTCTCGTGCCCGTTGCGGGCCAACAACTCGTCCCCCCTTCGCTCGAGAGCGTGGGCACTCCACGAAAGAGAACGAAGGCGCAATCACCCAACTATCACACTCGAGCCTCCCCACGGCGCCCTTGGATCGCGATCTCGCCGCAAGGATCCTCTCGAGGGCGCCGCTCCGGTCACGAGGCCGTACACGACAGTCTCGTGACGCCGGCGACGGCGGGGGCACGAGGTAGCCAGGGCTCGAACTTCACGGCACCGGCGGAGCACTGCGGGCTCTCTGGAAGACGTCCAGGGGAGCGACTCCACAATCTGGACATGGAGGCTGCCGTTCGCGAGGTGCTCACGGAGGGAGAGGAGACGAACCACGAGGCCCGCAGGCAGCCGATCAACGGCTATCGCAAGGGACCGGGCACCTGATCTCCTCGCACTGCGAGGCGTCGGCGCGGACGTCGCCTCCGCGCTCCTCGTCGCGGCGGGCGACAATCCTGAGCGGTTCACCACGGAGGCGTCCTTCGCTGCGCAGTGCGGGGGGGCTCACCGATCGACGCATCATCCGGGCGCCAACACCGACACAGGCTGAATCGAGGCGGAAACCGTGGCGCGGGCCGTGCGCTTTGGTGGGGCGGCGTCTCGCTCAATGACGTGATTGCGAAGACGGTGATGGCGAGGGAGTACCACCGAGTCGACGACGCGTGGGTCATCACCACCGCGCACTTCTCTCCGGACGCGCCCTTCGTGTGGTTCCAGACGAACGTGAGCCCTCGAGCTCGAGCGCTTCACACCGCCTTCAACGGCCGCACTCTACCGTGAAGTGTCTCCGCCGGCAGCCGTTCCGATGGACGGTGAGCCGAAGGGTCGTCACCCAGGCTGCGGTCGCGAGCTCCATCGTGTCGTCAGCGGCTATCTGATCGGCACCGGCGCGCGAGGCGGACTCTTCCTCGGGCTCGCCGTGTCGTCGTGGTTGGCGGTTCGCTTCGTCAGCGCCTTCGTGCGAAGCCGCAAGGTCATGCCCGCTGGAGTCATGTCGCTGCTCAGCATCGCAGGGACCGTGCTCACTGTGCTCGCGCTGACCTCGTTGAGGTGAGCCACACTTTGACGCTCTCTCGCTTCACGACGATCTCCTGAAGCGGGAAGCGAACCGGCTGCGGTGAGCCACGTGAGGGGCGCGACGACTCTCGAGACGAAGACGTGGGCACCTGTTCGCGCGGCCCTCTCGACGAGCGCAGTTCCAAATGCGTCCGGGTGGGGACGGGGCCGCAAGGACGGCACCGTCCGCTCGATCCGCTCGGCCCCATCGACGACGAGCGCTACCACCGCACTCGCCGCTGCGTTCTGATTCTACTCCCGGACCGTTACGTCGCCGCACATCGGCGGTCCGTATTTGCCCTGTTCGTCGATGAACTGCAGTTCCAGCTTCGTTTCGCCGGGGCTCAGCGGACCAAAGGTGTACGCGAAGTCATTCCGTGGAGTCTGCTCCGCCGACCAGCGGGTCTCCCAGGGGTTCGTCGGCGTCACGAGCGATCCGCTGACGCGGATGCCGATGATCCGGTCCGGAGCGGCTGGTGCACGGAACGTGAGCTCATAGCGAGCGGTCCCGTTGACCCGAACGCACGACGGCCCGGTGATGCCGTCGATCAGGGGACCGCTCGAATCCGCGTGATCGGGGCAACGCTCGAAGACACGGACCGGTTCCCCTTCACAGGGATCTGGTCCGACCGGCTCGGCGATTTCAGAGGTGCAGGCGGCGGTGACACCGAATGCGAGGACGACTACAGACCGCATGGCAACGACCTACCAATGCTCGCACACTTCTGAGCCGTGAACACGCCGCTGATCTTCAGCAGGCGATCCGTCGTCGTCACGCGCGCGGAGAAGGTCGTGGCATCGTTTCGAAGGACCTCGACGGCACCGCTCGTCGCGATGACCTATCGAGCCTCGCCGTTCGCTACCGACGGGCCCGACAGGACGAACGTCGCCGGGCCCTTGCTGGCAGCAATCGAATGAACGCCGGGCTCCAATCTCTTGTAGAGCAGGCAGTAGCCGTTGTGGTCGAACCAGGGCGCCTTGATGCGGTTGCCTCGCTTGCTCGCGAACACGAAGAGAGCACCGCTCTCGGGGCGAGCGCGAGCCGCTCACGAACCGCGAGAGCGAGCGCGTCGAACGAGCGGCGCCAGACTTATGCGACCGATCAACCGACGTCAGGAACGCGATTCGTCGAACGGATACTCAGATTCGTGCGTCCGGCGTGGCCATGGGCTTTATGCTTGCTGGCGTGGGGCAGGACCAAGAGCGCTGCTTCGTTTGCGGTACAGAGGCGACGTTCGAGCTGTCTTCAACACTCGACTTGTGCAGGGCGTGTGCACTCCGCGTCGCAGACCTCGCGGCCGATCCCTCCGAGAACTTCTGGGCCAGCGTCGTAGCGCCCGACGAAAGCGCACATGCACCCGAGGACGGCGTGTCGCCAGCTCGACAGCGCTCGGTCACGTGTTTCGACTCGGATCGTGCTTTTGAGGAGTTCAAGAGCGCGGTCGCGACCGCGATCCCGAAAGAGGACGCCGACTCGCATCTCAATCTGGCCGAGGCATACTCCGAGATGGGTCTCTATCTCGATGCGCGCCGTGAGGCGGCGGCCGCGATCGCATCTCCCTCAACGAAGAGGACCACCGCCGCTGCGCTCCGCCTCCTTTTGACACCGCCGCTTCTGCCAAAGGACGCGTTGGCCCGTCTTCGTGAGCGACTGCTTCGAAGCGTGAACTAGCCAAACGCTGGTCGTCGGCATTGTCGCGGCGCTGTTCTATACTGCTGCTGCGTGGCAGTCCCTTGTTGCCAGATCGGACGCGCGAACACCTACGTCGCGATTGCCCCGCGGTGTCGCGAGCGTCCAGAAGCTCTGGACTACTGGGACGGGAACTGGATCTCCACGACCATCACGATCGCCGCCGGTGCATTCCGGGGCGAGTTCGAGGCGCAGCTCCGCGCCGAGGAATTTGTTCGGTTCCGCGACGAGGTTCGTCCGTTGTACGCGAACCTCATCGGGCGAGCGAAGTTCGAGACGATGGAGGAGTGGCTCGCCATCGCCATTGACGGGGACGGGAAGGGGCACTTTCACGCCAGCTGCGTGGCCGTTGACCTGCCCGGCACCGGAAACCGCCTCACGTTTGCGATCGACTTCGATCAGACCGACCTTCCCGAGATCCTCAGAGGGCTCGCCGCGATCATTAGCGCGTTCCCGGTGATCGGGGCGCCATAGCCCCACGGAACAGCGCATGCGGTTCATCGGCTACATTCGGGCGCGACTGCGCGGCTGCAAGATCGATTGGGGCGCCCCGGTCGAGATCAACGACGAGTTGCGCCGGGCGCTTCATCCTCGTGATCCGGAGGCGCTTCGCGCTGGCCGCCTGCGCCGACCATTCTTCGTGAAGCCGGTCACTCCTGGTGGAAGGAGCGGTCCGGGCTTTGTAAGGCATCCGCCTACGGAACCGATCACCCACGAAGCGAACGCCTTGGTGTTCGCCTACCCCGATGATTCCTGGTTCTTGTTGGAGGCGCCCGAAAACGATGGCTGATCGGGACCCCAAGCGCGCACCGCGATCGCGCCATCGTCGTTCGCTGCGCTGACACCCGGAACTCGATCGAGTGGCAGAAGACCCACCCCTCCATGCCGTACGACGAGGTGAACTCGAAGCACTTGGCTCCCTGCTCGATGAGCGTAGCGATCCGCGTCCTCGTCTTGGATTCATCCCCTTGCCAGAAGCGGGGCCATCCTGACGCACGATGGCCCGCCTCGGACCAGTGCGCCTTGAAGAGTCTCGTGGACGGTCCTGCCTTCACCACGCTCTTACCCTCCGAGCAGATCTCGTCGGGGACGTAAGCTCATCCCTGTGGCAGACCTCACTCTTGGTCGATCTCGCCAGGGAGCGGGACGCCGAGCATGTGTTTGACGTGGTCTGGAGTTCGCCCGTAGACCTCGTCGACCAGGGCGCCGTCCAGGATTCGCTTCAACTTCCCGGCACGCTTCGCGGCGAGCAGCTTGTCGTACGAGTATTCCTCCATCAGGCCTTCTGAAAGCTCCCGACTCCACGCCCACACGAATCTCGAAGCAACCATTCGGACGAAGCCAAGCTTGAGCAGCTTCGGTACGTGGCTGCGACCTCTAAGCTTGCCGCGGGCAAGGCGACGTTCGTCTGACATTGGCCAAGGGTCGACGAGCATTAGCGATGGAGCGTCCATCATCGCAAGACAAGCCGCGGTCGCTTGCGTCAACTCCGCGGAGTCCACACCGTTCACCGCCTCGACGTGCCGGAGGATCGTGACGCGTTGGGCGTGAATGAGATCTGGGCCAATGTCGAAGACGGCCTCGTAGGCGCGAAGCTCTCGGATCAGAGCCTCGACATACGTAACGATGTCTGCGTCGAGAGCATCTGCTTCGTCCCAGAGCTGTAAGTCGGCGTCGACGGACCAGTCTTGGGTGATGCGATAGCCGTCGGCGGTTCCGAGCACGCGAGGTTGTTCGTCATCATCTTCAGAGCGGAGCTCGTATGTGAACCCACCGATGTGAGGATGTTCCTCGTTGTCTCATGATTGATCGGATCTCAGCTTCGCGATCGCGGCCCCCCACGCTCTCTCGAGCGTGAGCAGCTCTTGGTACCCGCGCCAGAGAACTTGCCAGCCGGGAGGTCCATTGCTTGTGAGGTGACCGCC
>JAEXCN010000504.1 GCA_023402175.1 Pseudomonadota bacterium
CCTTCGAGAACGGCACCCCCCAATTCTAGGGGGGTGGTCCCGAGGGGCCCCAACACGCGGGAATGCGCGGTTTTCGTGCGTGCCGTACCCATGAATCGTCGCAACCAACGGCGACGAGGAGTCGAACATGAACGTTACTCGAGAACCGGTTTGGCACATGGGATCCCTCTTTCGCTGGCTCGCCACGGCGCGCGACACGAACGGCGCGTTCTCTCTCGCCGAAGTCGAGGTCCGCGCTGGAGGTGAGCCGCCGCCGCATCGCCACACGAACGAAGATGAGTCGTTCTACGTGCTCGACGGCGAGATCGACTTCATCGTCGACGGCAAGGTCACCCGTGCGCGACCGGGGGAGCTCGTCTTCTTGCCGCGCGGACGGACGCATGCCTTTCTCGTCGCAACCGCTCGGGCACGCGCACTCCTCCACATCAGCCCGGCAGGCTTGGAGGATGCCTTCCTCGAAACGAGCGAGCGCGCCCCTCGGGCCGAGCTCCCTCCCCTGCCCGACGGCCCGCCACCGCGCGAGGTGATCGAACGCGTTCTGTCGATTCACGGCGCACGTGGGGTCAGCTACGAGCTCGGAGGTGCACGATGAACGCACGGCTCGGGCACGTCGCCATCGAAGTCCGCGATCTGGCAGCTTCGATCGCGTTCTATCGCGCAATCGTCGGCGCAGAGCCTGTTGCCCGCGACGAGAAGCACCACATCGTCATGCTTCGCACTCCGGCGTCCGATCGCTTCCACGACCTCGCACTCCACGAGGTGCGTGCCGAGGGCCGAAAGCCAGCCGGCGCATCGCACGTTGCGTGGGAGGTCGATGACGTCGCGGCCCTTTGCGCCGCACGCGACGCACTCGTTGCCCGCGGAGCCGTCCGCTGGGCGGCGGACTTCGGGATGGCGCGGTCCGTCTTCGGTGTCGACCCCGATGGACATGCGATCGAGATCACGTGCGTTCGACCAACCGACGAGTGGCAGCGCTGGGAACGAGAGGGCACGGGCTTCCAGCCCCTTGCGCCAACGACGCTCGAGCCACCGACCGACGGCAACAAGACGGCCCCCGCGAAGTCGGAAGCGAGCGCTGCTCGCTGAGGCTCGCGCGCGCGTCGGCGCATGGCTTCGCGGCTCTCTCTCGTGATGACGAGAGCCGTACGCATGCGCCGCCGCGAGCCGCGGCGACGAGCGTGAAAACGTCGCGCGCGTTCTTCCCAGGGCGAGCCGGGGCTCGCGCGACACCACACAGCCACGCGGATGAGCTCATTCGCGGTCTCGAGCACGCGATCCACGACGCGCCGACGCAGCCCTGAACGGTGACTTCGGGATGTCACCATGATGTCGCCGTACGACCGTCGAACCGTCAGGGGCCGCGGACTACGGTCCGCGCATCGCGGTGAGCGAGCGTTCTCTGAGTCCCACGCCGTTCCTCCAGCTCGGAAGGTACCGGCTCATCATCGAGCTCGCGCAAGGCGGGATGGGCAACGTCTACCTGGCCGTGGCGCAGGGGCCCGCCGGGTTCACGAAGATGAGCGTCATCAAGGAGCTCAAGCCGTCGCTCCTGGAGGAAGAAGGTTTCCTCGAGATGTTCCTCGACGAGGCCCGCCTCTGCGCTCGTCTGAATCATCCGAACGTCGTCCAGACGAACGAAGTCAACGTCGAGAACGGCCGCGCGTTCCTCGCGATGGAGTATCTCGACGGCCAGTCGCTCCTCCGCGTGCGATCGCGTCTCGGGCGCGAAGCCAAGCTCTGGCTCGGCGCGCACGTGCGGGTGCTCGCCGAGGCGTGCAGCGGCCTGCACTACGCTCACGAGCTCTGCGATCTCGACGGAATGCCGCTCGGCGTCGTGCATCGCGACGTCAGCCCGCACAACGTCTTCGTCACCTACGACGGGCAGGTGAAGCTCGTAGACTTCGGCGTCGCGAAGGCGATGAGCCAGAGCCACGAGACGCACGTCGGCGTCGTGAAGGGAAAGATCCCGTACATGGCGCCCGAACATGCTCGGAGCGAGCCGGTCGATCGGCGCGCAGACATCTTCGTGATCGGCGTCCTCCTCTGGGAGGCCGCTGCCGGGAAGCGGATGTGGACCGGGCACCGGAGTGAAGGGATCCTCCGGCGGCTCGCCACGAACGACATCCCTCCGCTCCTCGAAGCTGCGCCCGAGGTCGACATGCGCCTCGCGAACATCATCGCGCGCGCGACAGCGGCGTTCCCCGAAGCGCGGTACCCGACCGCCGATCTGCTTCGTCGCGACCTCGAGGGATGGCTCGCGACACAATCCCGCGGCGGCCACGGCGCGCTTCGCGAGCTCGGAGAAGAGATGACGCGCGCCTTTGCGAAGGAGCGCGCCGAGGTGTCCGCGGCCGTGACCCAGCAGATTCAATTGCTCCGAGAGGCAGCCGCCGAGGGTCGGTCGTGGAGCGTCGGCCTCGTCCGCCTGAACGACGCGGCGTCGAGCGGCTCGTTTCCTTCGGGCAGTCAGCGCTCGCAGAGCCAACCGATCGTCACGGGCGTCGACCGAGACGTCGCGCTGCTCCCACGCATCAGCTCATCGGCGCCGAACGTTGGTTCGAATCCCGCGGGGAGCGGCTCGCATGGGAGCGGCTCTCATGGCAGCGCCGTCATCGCGATGGCGAGCTCACCGCGCGGCCCCGCCCCACAAACCCGCTCGCGTCGCAGCATCGCCGTGATCGCGGTCGCGAGCGCGACGCTCGTGGTGCTGGCGGTGCTCGCAGCCGTCGTGCTCGGCTTCGCAGCATCGAGGTCGAAGACGGCAGCTGCTTCCCGACCCGTAGAACCAACGGCGCCCATGGCGAGCTCGGAGCCGCCGCCTTCGGTCGAAGAAGATGTGACCGTGAACGTTCGGCTCGCCGCTTCTCCGCCGGGCGCGCGCGTGTATCTCGACGGTGCGCTCCTGCCTTCGAATCCGCACGTCGCCTCGTTCCGGAAGGACGCGGTGATGCACCAAGTCCGAGCGGAAGCGCCGGGCCATGTGATGAAGACCCAGCTCGTCGCGTTCGACCACGAGATCGACATGCTGCTCGCGCTCGATCGCGTCGCGATCGCTCCGGCTCCTGGTCCGATGCCTCGCACGAAGCCCGGGTCGTCGCAGTCCGAGCCTCCGGTCATGGATCGGAGCAGCGAGCCGGCTCCTCCGAAGCCGCGAAAGAACCAACGTCCGATCGACACCGACCTGGAGCCGCGATGAACCGCCATATGCGTGGCGCCGTCCTGACCGTCACCGCGATCGCTCTCTTCGCGATCGGCTGCAACCTCGTCGTCGGCAGATACGACTTCCGCGATGACGGCGATGGCGGACCGAAGGCAATCGCCGACGCCGACGGCGGCGCCGAGAGCGACAGCGCGAGCTGCACCGTCGATCTCGCCGAGACGTGCTTCCCGTGTGATCCCACCACGAACGCAGAGTTCTTGAACGCATGCGGCGAGTCGCCGTGCATCCCGTTCGATCGCTCGCGACTCGACGGCCTCCTCCTGCCCGACGGCGGGCTACCGCAACTCCCGCCCGATGGTGGCACGACGCAATGAAGACCCTCGCGACCACGCTTCTCACGCTCTCTCTTTCGTTCGTCATGACCGCCGATGCGAGCGCGGCGAGCTGTTCGGCGCTGCGCAAGCTCCTGCCGGGTGGAGCTGCTCCCGACGCAGGCTCCGGTGAGGCGGTACCTCCCGTCGTCTACGTCACAGGGTCATCGGCCGTGAAGCCGCTCATCGCAGCGCTCGCCCCCGCGATCTTCCTCGATCCGGTGAGGCCCGCCACGCTCGTGTACCTGAGCCAGGGCTCGTGCACCGGCGCGAGCGCGATCCTCTCGGGGACGCCGATGGCGACCGACGACACGACCACGGCGATCTACTGGGACGCGAACAGCGCGACCACGGCCGTGGGCTCCAAGAGCGCGAAGGAAGAGTCGTGCACGCTCGCCAGCGGCACGATCGCGGACGTCGGAATCTCCGACGTGTTCGCGCAGACGTGCGGGCTCGGCGCGACCGGCCTTCCGCAAGGTATCGCCGACTTCCAGGGGCCGATCCAGGCGATGACGTTCGCGGCCAACAAGAGCTCGCGCGAGCAATCGATCAGCGCGGAGGCCGCTTACCTGACGTTTGCGTTCGGGAACGTCGCGCCGTGGCTCGACAACGCATTCCTCTTCCGCCGGAACGCGCTCTCCGGGACGCAGCAGATGATCGCGGCTGCCATCGGCGTCGACGCCACGCGGTGGCGCGGCAGCGACCAAAAGAACAGCGACAACATCTTCACGAGCCTCGCCGGGATCATCGCGCAAGCGGACGCGGACAAGGCGATCGGGATCTTGGCCGCCGACTATTCCTCGCGGCCGGAGCTGAAGCAGCTCGCCTATCAGCACTACGGCCAGCGATGCGGGTACCTCCCAGACGTGCGGCCGCTCGACAAGCGGAACGTCCGTGAGGGGCGTTATGCCATCTGGGGGCCGCTCCATCTCTTCACGCAGGTGGACGGGACCGGACTCGCGAAGAACCCGCGTGCGCGCGACCTGATCGGGTATCTCTCCGGCAGCGAGCCGCCGCCGCTCGGCGTCGAGCTCATTCGAACGGCGGTCCGGCAGCACGTCGTGCCCCCGTGCGCGATGAAGGTGCAGCGGACGAGCGAGATGGGAGCCATCGCGTCGTTCAAGCCGCCGCGGGCCTGCGGCTGCGCGTTCGACCGCGAGGCCATCGGGACGTCGACGTGCCAGTCGTGCACGACGAACGCGGAGTGCTCGTCCGGGCAGAGCTGCAACTTCGGCTTCTGCGAGGCGCAATGAGCACGCGACGGTTCGGCGCGGTCGTCGCGCTCGTGGCGCTCTTCGCTGCGCGGGATCTCTGCGCCCAGCCGGCGCCGGCCGCCGATTCGACCGCTGGGGCCCCGGCGGAGACGAAGGTTCGTTTCCAGCGCGGCGTGAAGCTCTACACGGAAGAGGACTATCGAGCAGCGCTCGTCGAGTTCAAGCGCGCATTCGAGCTCTCGGGCAATCGCGCCATCCTCTTCAACGTCGGTCAAACGCAGTTCCAGCTGCGCGACTACGCCGGCGCGCTGCAGTCGTTCGAGGAGTATCTCCGCGGCTCGGGTACGCAACTCTCGGCGGCACGTCGCCAGCAGGTCGAGAAAGACATCGAAGACCTCCGCGGGCGCATCGCAAAGGTCACGATCGAGACCAACGTCCCCGGCGTCGACGTCACGCTCGACGATGCTCCCCTCGGAGTTGCACCGCTCTCCTCTGCGGTCGTCGTGAGCGCGGGCATCCGGAAGTTCGGCGCGACCAAAGAGGGCTACAGCCCCGTCGTGCGCTCGATCGAGGTCGCCGGCGGGGACGTCACGACGCTACGGCTCGAGCTCGTCGCGGTGCCTGCCCCGCACACGCCTTCGCTCCAGCCTCCGCCTCCACATCCGCCGAGCGGGGCGACAGCGACGACGCCGCGGGCGTCTGAATCGCGCAGCATCTCGCCGGTCGTCCTCGCGGCGTACGGCGTCGGCGCGGCGGGGCTCGCGACGGGCGCTGTCTTCGGGGCGCTAGCGCTCGGCACGAAGGCCGATCTCGATGCGCGTTGCGAGAACCGAATCTGCCCGACGTCGGAGCGATCGAACGGCAACGCACTGACGACCCAGGCCACGATCTCGTCGATCGGCTTTGGCGTGGGCCTCGTCGGGCTCGGCGTCGGGACGTACTTCCTTCTCTCCGGCGGGACATCCCCGACCACGACCGCGTCTGCGCCCCGGGTGACGCCGTGGTTCACAGGCACGAGCGCGGGCCTCTCCGGCGCGTTCTGACCCGCGCCCGCCATCAACGCCTTTCCAGGCATGCGGCGAGCTCGTTGCAGGCTCGCACAGCGCCTCGTTACCTCGTCACGTGATCAGCTCCGCGAGCAGGTCGATGGCCTGTTGATGCGTCGTCGTCTTCAGCCGTGCGAGCACGCGTCGCGCTCCTTGCTTCGTCTTCGCGCGTGCGTTTCGAGGGACGGCGGCAAACGCTGACTCGACAGACTCGGGCGCAGCCTCGGCGAGGACGGCAACGAGAGTGGCCGCCTGCTCGATGTCCTTGGGTGCTTTCTCCGAGGTCTCGTGACGAATCTGGCTGATGAGCATCTTGTGCCAGGCAAGTCTCTCCGGACGCGGAAGATTGACGGGCACCATCGAGCTCCGTCCGATGACGATGCCGGGCATCGCCTCATCCGTGACGTAGCGCAGCCAAGGCAGCCCGGTCGCGTGGGCATCGAGCTCCGGCGCGGCGAGGACCTTCACTCCACCGCCGTCCGTCGGCATCAGGAGATCGACACGCAGCCGATCGCGCCCCGGTGGCTTGTACGACGTGGGCGGCAGCTTGCGATCGAGCTGCGGCACGGGATGAAGTGGGATGCGAGAGTCGCGGAGCATCTCCTCGAACGACTTCGGCCCTCCGGAGAGCGATAGGCGCTTGCCTCGCGCAACGTCCACGTCCTCGGTTCCCGTCGCGGCGGCGCGAGCGCCGAGCTCGTTCAGGAGGGCCCCGTATGCATGTGACCCGACGAGCAGCGCTCCCGCCCGGAATAGCCCGTTGTTCGCAAGCGCGGCAACGATCGCGTTCGTGCGCGGCTCCACGCGCACGTACCCGTTCTGCACCAAGAGCATGGCGTCTTCGAGCAAACCTTTGGAGACCCCGATCCGCTCGCGGATCTCCGCGGCCCTCGCCTGTGCCGCCTCGTCTTGCTCCGGTCCGATGTAGTCGGCCGCCTTCTTCCCCGCGGGATCGTAGTAGTCGCGATAGAGGAAGCGCCGCCCCGCGTTCGTCCGCACGACGACGGAGCCAGGCGTCCCAATCAGGACGACGGACTGCTCGAACGCCTGCCGCTTGAGCTCGGAAAATGCGGTCTGGAGCGCCAGCGGTTGCTTCGTGAAGAGCGTGGCCATGCTGTTAGCTAAGCCGACATCTTAGCTAACAACCCATTGTTAGCTACAGTTCCACCATAGCTAACAAGACCTAGATCGCTACCGTCGGGAAGTTTGAGCCCCCTCCCGCTCGGCTTCGCCTAGGGCCTCCCCCTTATCCGTGCTCTGCCCTTCGGGCCTGCGCGCGGATGGGGGAGGACGTCTCGGCTTTGCACGTCGTGCGCTTGCCCTACGCGAGCAGGGATCGGTCGCAGCCGTGGATCGCCTCGCGCCGGAGGACTACGCGCGGTGTTGATCGAAGTGTAGCTACGCGCGTCGCGCCCACGCTGTCGGCGTCGCAACCGGCTCACGCCGTTGGGGTTGCGGTGAAGGTTTGGACCAGCTCGCCGTGATGCATGTGGTTGAAGTCAGGATCCACCATCGCGAGGAACTCGATGAAGGCAGGTGCCTTTGCGAAGTCCTCCATCCCACGAAGCGCTTCCTCCATGCTGGTCCACTCGACAACGTCGATCCAGACGTCGCGTGTGAGGTCGTGGTACGTGCGTCGCTCCTTGAATCCGGGCGCCGTTCTCAAGAAGTCGTTGAGTGTCTCCATCATGCGTGTGGCAGCTTCGGGAGTGACGCCCTTGCGGAATCGATAGATCGGGATCTCGTAAGCCATGGTTCTCCTCATTGATGTCGGGCCACGAGCGTGAAGGTCGCTCGCCCCGTCCCGGCAGATATGGCACCGTCCTCCTGACAGAAGCCGTCAGCAGCCGGCAACGAAGGCAGGATCTCGACGATGCGGGTAACGAGGTTGTTCAAGGTGCTGGACCGGATGCGCGGCCTTCGTCGCCCGCGGACCGCCGAGGCCCTCGCAACCGATCTCGGCGTCTCCGTGCGCACCGTCTATCGCGACATCGCCACCCTCCAGTCGATCGGTGCGCCGATCGAGGGACAGGCCGGCGTCGGCTACATGCTCCGGAGAGGGTTCTTTCTTCCCCCGCTCTCGTTCGACCCGGACGAGCTCGAGGCTCTGATTCTCGGCACGCGCATCGTGGCCGCCCGCGCCGATCCGGAGCTAGCTGCTGCCGCGCGACGTGCCTCGGCGAAGATCGCCCACGTTCTCGGGAGCGCAGCGAGCTCGACCCGTCTGCCCCTCCACGCTGCGCCACACTCGCGCGCGACGAGCGCCGACGAAGCTCGCGCGCTCCGCCTCGTGCGCCACGCCATCCGCAGCCGCGAGTTCCTTCACGCGGTCTATCGCGATTCGAGCGAGCGGACGACCGAGCGCCGCCTCCGGCCGGTCGGCCTGACGGCCTTCGACGTCGCATGGCTCGTGACCGCGTGGTGCGAATCGCGCGATGACTTCCGCAGCTTCCGGCTCGACCGCTTCGTCTCATTGCGAACGACCGGCGAGCACTTCCGCGACGAGCCCGGCAAGCTCTTCGAGGACTTCCTGGCGCGCATGAACACGACGCTCTGATGGTGCCCCCTCCCGCTCGGTTTCGCCGAGTGCTGCCCCTTATCCGTGCTCGGCCCTGGGGCCTCCGCGCGGATGGGGGAGGACGCCCTGGCTCAGCGCCTTCGCGGGCAAGCGGCGTACTGCGGCGTACGCGATCGCGCTCTAGGCGTCAGTCGGGCCGAAGCGTGCGCGAGTGCTCAGGGACGTCCTGCCGCTCAGGCTCGAGGATGACGGCATGGGCTCACACATGTTTGAAAGAGACCAGACTTTAGTGACGGGACTCCGCGTCATCGCGCGCAACGGAAACCGAGATCGGGACTGCGAAGTAGGGGCTTGATGCCGAGACGCACCACGCTGCGAAGAGCCGCGGGCTCGCCGTCATGCCAGTTCCCTCCTTTGCAGACGCGCGTGGGCTCGATCTGATCCGGCCTCTCTTCGAGCGAGATGAGAGTCCCGGTCCACTCGGAGACGTTCCCCGCCATATCGAGGACACCAAAGGGACTCCGTCCCGCAGAGAAGCTGCCCACTGCACATGTTCCTGCAAGAGGATCCGTACGGTTCCAACACGCCTGACTTGCTGGTGGTTCGGATCCCCAAGGATAGACACGAGCGTCCGTTCCTCTGGCTGCATACTCCCACTCGTCGTCTGTCGGGAGCCGTTTCCGAGCCCAAGTGCAATACGCGCTCGCCTCATTCCATTGCACGCAGTTCATCGGATGCGTCGCCTTCTCGCCTTTGTCCCAGTTGCATAGCGGAACGGCGACGGCGCGCTGGGCCTCCGTAAGCGCGGTCATCTCAACTGTGACGGGCGGGATCGCGCAGCCTCGCTCCGAGACACACGCCGAATACTGAGCGACCGTGACCTCCGCTTCGTCGATCTCGAATGCGTCTACATGTACGAGACGCCGGGGCTTGTCGACGTTTGGCCAGGTTGGCTCCTCGATCGATCCAAGCCACACGTCGGCTGCGGGGATGCGCACCATCTTCCCCCGTGAATCGTTGGGCCGCACGGTGGAGGCCGCCGCAGTCGCGCACGTCGAACCGGCTAGGCAACTAGCATCCGCTCGTGGCGCAGCAGATTGCTTGCACGAGGTGATCAGCGAACCAGTGGCTACGACGATGAACGAATAGACTGCGGCTCGGAATTGGGATCTGCCTCCCGCTTGAGAGCCACTCGGGATCGCTTGGAGAACCGGTGAGTTGCCGGAGCCGTTGAACCCGATGATCCCGGCAATCCTTCGGCGATCGTTCGAACCAGAAGACGGCAATGCCTTGCCCGGTTGCGGTAGCTGAAGCCGCATCAGACACCAGGATACTCTGGTCGGAAGGAGACCGTCGCTCGGCGTCACGCACTGCCGTGTTCGCATCTGGCTCTCGCACGCCGAGCCATGCCGCTCAATCGGCCGGGGCATCCGCGCTCCGAGCTACGTGCTGCGCACGTTCCGCTCCGCGCGCGCGACGGGTGTCATCGTCGTGCCTCGACATCCGCGCAGAGCGCACGTCACGGAATCTGCCGCGCCCGCGTCCTCGCAGACCTCGGCTGGACCGACGTCCGGATCCAAGAGCACCTCGTCTTCCAGGACCTCGAAGCCGTCGTCGCCACGATCATCGCGAAGGCGACCGCGCTTCGCCGCTGACGCGCGGCGACCGCACGAACCGACGCGCGCATCACTCGAGAGTGACGGCGTCTCTCGTATCACTCACCGCTCCGCCAAGCCGTCGCCCGCCGGGGCCTGGCGAGCTCGCGCTGGTGGCGTCCACGAAGACAAGCAGCAGAGAAGTTCCCGGCGAAGCGGCGAAGCTCACGGAGCGACATCCTCGCATCGCGAAGCGGACGAGGAGGGAGCCGGGGAGCAGTGCCCTCGCGCCTGCTTAGGAGCGCGAAACACCCTCCCCGGTCGGAAGACGCCCGCAGGCGACGTCTGTGCGCCCGGATCGCCCTCCGCAAACCGGCACAACCTCCGTGGCGCGCTGACGTCGCGGACCCCCCTCGCAGCCGGCAAGGCCGCGACCGCAGGCGCGAGGGCGCTGCTCCCCGGCGGACGCCGGATCCAACGAAA
>JAEXCN010000564.1 GCA_023402175.1 Pseudomonadota bacterium
GGGCTGGGGTCAGATCACCCGCATCGACGGGCTCGGTGACTGGCTGCGCGCATGCGGGCCGTGGGTCGTCGAAGAGAAGCTGCTCCGACCGGGCACTCCTCGGCGGGACTGGAAGCAGACGCAGACCTCCGACGGTCACGTGATCGTCCGTCATCCCGACTGGGAGGAGGCGCTCCGAATGTGCCGCTCGGCGGCAGCGGACATCCGCATGTTCGCCCAGTAATCGGGCCGAAGATCGGGCCAAAGATCGGGACTGCGCTTCAGAGATATCCGCACCGGTCATGCCCGGGCTCGGCGGGTCCGGGGTCGGGAGTCGATCGGGAGGAAGACGACGCATCGACGAATGCTGTATCTTGCCGATGTGGAGGAGGGGCTCGTCACTCGCTGCTGTACATTCCGCCTCGACCCGAACGGCTTCGTACGTGCCACGATGCACGACGGCGCCACGTTCGATCTGAATGACGCTCGCGACGCCATCGCTGCCACCTGGCAAATTGCAGGCGAGCGACGCCTGCCCGTCCTCGTCGACATGCGTGGCGTCCGCGCGCAGACGCGCGAGGCGCGCGAGTACTTCATGAGCGAGGACGCTGCCGCGAAGCTCCGCGCCGTCGCGCTCGTCGCGGCATCGCCGATCGCGAAGGTGCTCGGCAACTTCTTCATCCACATCGGAGAGCACAAGATCCCGACGCAGATCTTCACGGATCGCGATTCCGCGGAGGCGTGGCTGCGCGAGCATCTCGCATGACCGTGCCTCCTGCGGATTCACGGCTCGACGAAATCCTGGATGTCCTGCTCGCCTTTGCCCGGCAGGACTTCACGCGCCGCGCGCCGGTCTCTGGCGACGACACGATCGACGCCATCTCGACCGGCCTCAACTGCCTGGCCGAGGAGCTCCATCAGAACGTCGTCTCGCGGCGCGAGCTCCTCGCGGCCTACGACGAGCTACGACTCGCCGAGGCCAAGCTGGTGCAGGCCGGCAAGATGGCTGCGGTCGGTCTCCTCGCGAGCGGCGTCGCCCACGAAGTGAACAACCCGGCCGGGTGGGTGTCGCTGGCGCTCTCGATGATGAAGCGTAACCTTGCGAGGTCTCATCGACTGCTCGACGAAGGCGCACCGGCCTCGATGATCCGCGGCGAGCTCGAGACCATCGATGGCCTGCTCGCCGACTGCACGGAAGGCATGAAGCGGGTGAACGCCGTCGTCGGCGACCTGCTCGTGTTCTCGCGCGCGGACGATGCGTCGTTCGAGCCGATCGTGTTCGAGGAGGTCATCACATCGTCTTGGCGCCTCGCCGCGACCGCCCGGCGCGAGGTCGAGCTCGACCTCGATCTCGACGACACGCCGACGCTCGTCGCGAATCGAGGCCGCGTTGCGCAGGTCGTCATGAACCTCCTGGTCAATGCAGCCCACGCGGTGGGCCGCGTGGCACCGGATGCTCCGCGGAAGATCGTCGTCTCGACGCGCGCCCACGACGGAGGCGTCCTTCTCGCGGTCGAGGACTCGGGGCCCGGAATCCCGGACGAGATTCGCGCGCGCGTGTTCGATCCGTTCTTCACGACGAAGCCAGCCCGCGAGGGCACCGGCCTCGGCCTCACCATCGTGGCTCAGATCTCTTCGGCGTACGGCGGCTGGGCCCGTGTGGGATCTGCTCCGGCGGACGCAGGGGGCGCGCGCATCGAGGTCTGGTTCCCTTGCGATGCTCACTCGGCGTGATGCGAGCGCAGCGTGTCCTCGCGGTCCTCGACGCGCGCGGCATGCTCGAAGGCGTCATCGACGCCTCGCGCCAGCTCACGGATGACCCGCGTCGCTTCGTCGAGACGCGCATCGTTCGACTCGCGGCCGGGCCAGTCGAGGATCAGCTTTCCGCGACGGTAGGTGAGGACGACGTCGTCGTGCTGCCAGAACCCGAGCAGCGCCCGGCGCGCCCGATCGTCGAGAACGCGAGCTGCGAGACCGTGTGGACGCTCCGTGACCGAGAACGTCGACTGGAACGCCAGGTCCGTGATCCCGCCGGTACCTCCACGGTGACGATCCTTCTGACCGACCACGAAGTTGCCGAGCAGCTTTCCGCGAGGCCAGGCGACCAGACGCGTGCGTGCGTTCGCCTCTGCTCCGACGACGGAGAGCTCGATGCGGAGGTCGTCGCTCGACCAGCGAACCGATGGCGACGTCCGGTTGGGCCACTCACCGCGGGCAGGGACGTACTCGCGATGGCGCGCGAGCGCGTACGAGCGCCACGTGTCCTCGATGATGGCGCGCTCACGGTTCGTCATCGCCCAGAACGCGATGAACCCGAGCACCACGAGGGGTACGATCACCGTCATAAAGAGCGCGACGAGGATCTCGTAGCCCATGGCCGTTCCTCAGCTTCCCATACGGCGCTCGTCACGTCGGGCGCGTCACGACACTCGAGCCTGCTCGAGAGCAGTTGCTAGCTCCTTATGGTCGTACGGCTTCGAGAGCACACCGGCAACTCCGAGCCTCTCGATCGCTCCGATCTGGCCCACATCTGCGGAGCCTGTGACCAGCTGGACCTGCAGCTCCGGCCGAGAGTTGCGGGGCGCGAGGCCCCACGGCAGCCCGACCGGATGCGAGTTCGCTGGAGCCTGACGACCTCCGTTAGAGTGGAGGCGTGATCGGCGGCGACGTGATGGCCCATGCCGTGGTCGAGGATTGGATTCCTCGACCGGGGACCGTCATCGACGGCCGCTATCGGATCGAGGCGCTCGTCGGCAACGGGACGATGGGGGCGGTGATCGCTGCTCGCCACCTGGTCCTCGACCGGCGGGTCGCGATCAAGCTGCTTCGCCCGGAACGAGCGCTCGATCCCATCGCCGTCGAGCGCTTCCGCCAGGAGGCGAGCGCCGCCTCGCGCATCCGCAGCGATCACGTGGTCAGGATCCACGACGTCGGCTCGACCGACCGCGCGCTGCCATTCATGGCGATGGAGCTGCTCGAGGGCATCGATCTCGAGAAGCTCGCGGAGCGAGGCCCATTGCCGATTCAGCTCGCCGCAGATTGCGTTCTGCAAGCAGCTGAAGCGCTCGCGGAAGCTCATGCCGCGGGGATCGTGCATCGCGACATCAAGCCCTCGAACCTCTTCCTGACCGAGCGCGCCGACGGCTCACCCCTCTTGAAGGTGCTCGACTTCGGGATCTCGAAGCTGGCGCCCGAGAGGGGAGGCGACCCGTCGCTGACCGAGACTCAGGCGATGATCGGCTCGCCGGCGTACATGGCCCCGGAGCAGATCCGCGTCTCGAAGTACGTCAACGCAAAGGCCGACGTCTGGGCGCTCGGCGTCGTGCTCTTCGAGATCCTCACGACGAAGCTGCCCTTCGACGGCAACACGGTCGGCACGGTCCTCACGGCCGTCACGACCTTGCCGCCCGCCTCGCTGCGAGCGCTCCGTCCGGAGATCCCCGAGCCGCTCGAAGCTGCGGTCTTCGCGTGTCTCGACAAAGACCCGGCGACCCGAGCAACGCTCGGCGATCTCGCGGCGACGTTGCGGCCGTTCGCGTCTCCCATCGGAGCGGTCTCCGCCGAGCGCGTGACGCGGATGTGCGGAGGCTCGGCACCGAGCCTTGCTGGGGTGAAGCTACCGCCGTATCCGGAGACCGCGCCTGTTCCCGACCTCGAGCCGGTACGGCCCCGCGCGTCGCGGTACATGTCGAGCACGCCGGCCGTCGGACTGATCGTCGTGGGCGGAGGGATCCTCGCGCTCGCCGCGATCGTGATCGCGCTCGTCGTGCTCGGCCGATCGCGCGCGCCGCAGGGGGACATCGGTCCGTCGGCCATCCCCGCGAGCACCGCCACCCCGACGACGATCGACGCGCCACTGCCGGTCATCCATCCGGCGCCGACGATCGCGACGGCGACGGCGACGGCGACCGTGCCACGGCCCGCGCCGGCCCGGCCTCCGAAGTCGCGACGATGACACCGTTATCTCCCATCGACCCATTCAACCGCGGGCCGGAGCGAGCGCGCCACGCGTCGTGAACGCGCGGCGGCTCGTCAGGTCACGTCGTCGGGTCACGTCCCGCGCCGGGTCAGTGCGCCTTCCCGGGCTCCTGGATGCGGAACTTGCCGTCCTTCACCATGCACTCGAGTTGGTCGACGAGCTTGTCGACGGCCTGCACCTCGAGCTGAGTCAGCTCGCGCCACAGCTCGGGGTTCTGGTCCTTCGCGTACTTGCGATAGGCCTCGAGACCTTCGAGCTTCGAGTGGAGCGCGGCGATGACGTCGTACGCCTCGTTCGAGATCGGAGAGCCCACACCCTCCTGGCCTCCTTGGGCGGTCGCCTCACCTTGTTCCGTCTTTTCCGTAGTAGTGGCAGTCGCCATTTGTCTTCTCCTTATCCGTCCCTGACGGGTGTGCTGCCGCGATGTCGCAAGCCGCATGCCCGATCGCGCGCGGGCATTCCGCTATGGTGATCGTCGTGCTCCGAACCTTCCTCGCGCTCGATCTCGACGACACGTTCCGTCAGGATGCGCTCGCGCTGATCGACGACCTGCGCGGTGAGCGATTGCCACGCGTGCGATGGGTCACGCACGCGACGATGCATGTCACGTTGCGGTTTCTCGGCGATACGGAAGAGGCGCTGGTTCCTTCACTCTCGGACCTCGTCATGCGCCTCGGAGCGGGGATCCACGGCGCGATCGAGGTGCGCTCGACGTCGCTGCTCGCGTTCCCGAACGCGAGGCGCGCGCATGTGCTGGTGCTCCATCTCGACGACGGCGGCACCACCACGGAGCTTGCCGCCGCCGCCGAGCAAGGCGTGACCGCGCTCGGCTTTTCGCCGGAGCGCCGTTCGTTCCGACCCCATCTCACGCTCGGGCGCATGCGCGAGCCGACCGATCTCCGGCGTCTGTTCGCGGCGCGCGCCGCGCCGATGAAGGGCGGGAGCCTCGTCGCCCTCACGCTCTACAAGAGCGATCTCGGCAAGGAGTCCGCCGTGCACACGCCGCTCACACGCTTCGCGCTCGAACGTCGAGCGGAGGGCTGAAGAGCAGAGCGCTCGCCCACCAGCAGAGCGCCCGCCCACCAGCGCTCGCGAAAGCGAGGTAACGCGAACGCCGGCGCGTGCGACACGAGTCGCCACGCGCCGGCGCATGTGCACCGAGGGCTCGAAGACGGCGCTCGTTCGAGCCGCCGCCTCAACGCTCCGACGGCGGAGCGGTCATGCCCTCACCGGAAGCACGCTGGAGATCGAGCGAGTCCTGTCGCGTCCGCGGTGGGCTCGTCACGACCTGCTGCGGCTTCTGCTTCTGCTTCTGCTTCTCCTTGTCCTGCTCGCGGGCGGTCTCCACCCCTTCTTCCCCCCGAGCGTCCGGTTTTGCCACAGGCGGCTTGCTCTTCGGCTCCGCCTGAAGACCTGCTTCTTCTGTCTTTTGCGCTTCGCGCTTCGGATCAGGATGCATGGACGCCGCCGAGCACGCACCGTGCCGATGATGGTCGAGGTCACTGTACTTGCGTCACCACCGGGTCGGCGCCGTCGTCCGCGTCGCCGAACGGACGGACCTCGATCGCGAAGGGGATCGCGTTCGCGTCGCGACCGATCAGTCCGCCTTCGACGCGCATCACGGCGTAGTAGTCCGACTGCGCCGACTTCTTCGTGGAGCTCGAGGAAGACGACGACGAAGACGCGCTCGCAGAGGAGCACTGGCAGCCCTCGCACGCGCACATCTCGTGACGCATCAACGTCGTCCTCGAACCGTGTGCCGGCGCACCACCGTCGACGGGCGGAAGGAGGATCTTGTCGTCGGCGATCGCGATCATGTCGACGAGCTCGCCGCGGCCGTCTGCGACGAGGCAATCGAGCTCTGCATGCTCGGCCGCGTCGGCGCCGTATTCGCGGCAAGGCGTGAGGGCGCTCGTGTCGAGCGAGAACCAGCCCGTGCTCTGCGGAGCGCTTTCACTGTGCAAGAGCACGTACGTACCCGGCGGTGCATCGCGCATCTCGACGATCACGGCGACGCGTTCGGCGCCCGCGCCGTCGACGCGGAAGAGCGCGTAGCCGTCAGGACCGAGGGTCGTCACGATCCGGTTCGGTCCCGTCGACTCTCCGCATCCGGTGAGCACGCCCAAAGACGCGAGCAGCCCGAGCAGGCCGGGCGACACGACGCGAACGAGTCGATGCAGCATGCCGCGTTCTCAGCAAACCTCGGGCCTTCTCTCGCGCGCGTGTCGAAGCTCGCGGATCCACGTGGAGGTCGATCGTGCGCCCGCAGCGCCACGCAACGAAGGTCACGGATCGAGCCGTGTAGCGTCGTTATCGCGTCGCCGTCTTCGCAGCGCCGCGAAGACGAAGCGTCAGCGGAGCATGGTCGCTGAGCCATCGCGTCGAAGGATCATCGAGGATCTCCGCCGAGGCGACGCGTGGCAGGAGCGAGCGCGAGACGAGCGCGAAGTCGACGCGCGATGCATCGAGCCGACCCAGCGGCGTGCGCCGAGTACAGGAGACGATCGAGAGAGCCAATGGTCAGTGCTGGGGCTGGCAGCTCAGTGCTGGGACTGGCAGGCGAAGCAACCTGCCGGATCTCTGCAGTCGTCCTTCTGAACGCACGTCCCGAGCTTGCCGGGAGCGACCTCGCAGCTCTGACCCACCTTCGTGCACGATGAAGACGAAGCGCCCTTTTGCTGGTCGGCCGGTGGGCATCCCATGAGGAGCACGGCGAGGGCGACGACGGAGCGACCGAGCGCGCTTTTCATTTTCTTCCTTTCACCGGTCCGAATGTAGACGCGATCCTGCGAAATACGCACGACGCGGTGCGGTAAATGCGCTGCCGTGCGGTTGCCTTGCCTCACGATTGCGAGTACGCGAAGCTCTCCGAGAAAGCTCATGCCTATCGCCATCACCGGAACGGGCCTCTTCACGCCTCCGTGCTCGATCTCGAACGACGAGCTCGTCGCCGCATTCAACAGCTACGTCCAGGCGGAGAATGCGAAGAACGCCGACGCGATCGCGCGCGGCGAGAAGAAGGCGCTTGAGACCTCTTCGGCCGACTTCATCACGAGCGCATCGGGCATCGGACGGCGCTACGCGATGGACCGCGAGGGCATCCTCGATCCGAACATCCTCGCGCCGCGCATTCCGGAGCGCCCGAACGACGCGCCGTCGCTCCAGTGCGAGATGGCGCTCGCGGCGGCGCGCGAGGCGCTCGCACAGGCGAACACGACGCCCGATCGCATCGGCGCCGTCATCGTCGCGTGCTCGAACCTGCAGCGCGCGTATCCGGCGATCAGCATCGAGGTTCAGGAAGCGCTCGGGACGAAGGGCTTCGCGTTCGACATGAACGTCGCGTGCTCGTCGGCCACGTTCGGGATCAACATGGCGCGTGATCTCGTCGCCGCCGGAAGCGCGAAGAGCGTGCTCGTCGTCTCGCCGGAGATCTGCACCGGGCACCTCAACTTCCGCGATCGCGAGAGCCACTTCATCTTCGGCGATGCGTGCACTGCCGTCGTCGTCGAGGACACGGCGACCACGCAGGCGAAGAGCGCGTTCGAGATCATCGGCACGCGCCTCGCGACGAAGTTCTCGAACAACATCCGGAACAACGGCGGCTTCCTGAACCGCGCCGCGCCCGAGCACCGCGACGACGCGGACAAGCTCTTCGTCCAGCAGGGCCGCAAGGTCTTCAAGGATGTCTCGCCGATGGTCGCGGACCTGATCGCCGGTCACCTCGACAGCGTCGGGATCACGCCGTCGCAGATCCGCCGGATGTGGCTGCACCAGGCGAACGGGACGATGAACCAGTGGATCGCGCGCAAGGTGCTCGGCCGCGACGCGACGCCGACCGAGGCCCCGTCGGTCCTCGAGGAGTACGCGAACACGAGCAGCTGCGGCTCGATCATCACGTTCCACAAGCATCGCGACGACGTGAGCGATGGCGACATCGGCGTCATCTGCTCGTTCGGAGCGGGCTACTCCGTCGGCAGCATCATCGTGAAGAAGACGACGCTCGCGAGCTGACGCTCCGAAGCATCTCGCATCCGAGATGCGCTCTACGCTCCGCGTTTCCGCCGGCGAAGCGCGAACGCTCCGCCGATCGCGATCGCGCCGGCGATCGCGATCGACGAGAGCGGCTTCGAAGGGCTCATCGAGGCTCCGCAGCCGACCTTTTTTTCCTGACACTCGGGGCTGTAGCCGCCGCGAGGCGTCGGGTTGCACTGCGGGGCCTGCGTGATCTTGCCGTTCAGCACCGCGCGATCGCCGTCGGGCCGGTACACGGTGCAGATCGCGGAGATGTCGTCCGGCGAGAGGTGCCGCATGCTCGTCTGGCCCTGGTCGTAACGCGCGTACATCGTCGAGCCGGGCACGTCGGAGTGTGCGATGCCGAGGAAGTGTCCGGCCTCGTGCGTGACGACGCTGGCGAAGTCGTACGCGTCCGGAGCGACGGGATCGTGGACGGCGAGCGGCTGCATGTCGAGCGTGTTGATCTCCATGTCCGCGTTGTAGATCTCGCCCGTCTCCGGGTTGTAGACGACCGTCGTGAGACCGAGCACGGACTTGCCGTACTTCCACGTGTCGTCGCGGAAGACGATGACGTTCTGATTGGCGACGCCGGACTTGTATTCGACGTTGCCGCATTCGGCAGGACCGAGGTCGCGGACGTCGATGCTGGCCCGCGATCGACCCGTGCCTTCGGTCGGGCATGTTGCGCCGGTCCAGCGCGTGAAGGCGGTCGAGAGTGCGTCGGCGGCGTCTTCGTACGAGATCTTCCGGCTCGCAGCGCGATTCATGCTGTAGCCGACACACGCGTTGCGCCAGAAGAGCGGAACGCCGCGGCCCCAGCATCCCGCGCCGACGGCGTCGTAGTCCGGCGGCGACTTCTCGGTGGTCGTGCGGCAGAACGCAGATGCGTCCGGCGCAGCGAGCGTGAGCCCGAGAGCGAGCGCGAAGGCTCCTGGGAGGCGAAGCACGGCCCGGGACATCCACCCGACAGGATACCTCAGCGGGGCGTCCGGTCGAAGGTCACGGACGGGGCGGCGGGTTCCGGCGATGGGGAGTCGATTGGTGATCGTCCGGCCGGCGTCTCTTGTCGCCACGCCCTCCGTGATCGATCCTCCGCCGTGGAGGCGACCATGGCGATCGACGTTCACGTGACCGGTGGTGGGACGATCTCGAACGGCGAGCTCCGCATCGACGCCAATGCCGTCGCGCGCTGCACGCTCTGCGCGCGCGAGGTGGAGGCCTCGGCGACGATCGGCAACGGACAGAGTGCGTGCGCCTCGTGCTTGCGCGAGCGCCTCGACGCGCTCAGCGTCGCGCGCTTCCGCCTCCGCGAGTCGCGATCGGGCTCCTTGCCGTGGGGCAAGGTCACCGGCTGATCGCGCGCCGCGCCTCGAGGCCGAGCCGCGACGGCATCGTCAGAACTCGAACGCGAGGCCGGCCGCCCAGGTGTTCGTGCCGACGTAGAGCGCTTTGTCCTGCCCGAGGCCGTTGAGGTTCAGCCAGTAGTACTCGGCGTAGAGGTACGTGTTGTTGATTCCCGCGGCGTTATCCATGTTGCGGGACGAGCCCGAGTCGAGGAAATCGAGCGGAATGCCGAGACCGCCTGCGAAATGGGTCCCGAGCGTCATGCCGCTCCCCTTGAGGCCGTCGCTCGAGCGCGCCGTGCCGGTGGAGTTGGTCGCATCCCAGAAGCCCACCGCGCCGCCGATCTTTCCGTATGGAACGAGCGGAAACCCTGCGCCGCGCCAGAACGTGTCGACGCGGAGCACGGCGGACAGATAGAGCGGATAGATCGTCAGCCCGTACTCGTCGCCGGACTTGCGGCCGGTCGTCGTGATGGCAGGGCGGCTCATCGAGACGCGGCCGACGCCGAGGCCCGGGCCGATCGTCCCGACGTACGGAATGCGGAACGTCTGCCAGTCGAACTCGAGACCGATGTAGAGGCGCGGCTTGTCGCCGAAGCTCTGCTTGAACGGCTCGCCCTGGAGCCCCGGTTCCTTGTCGACGTTCGGGTAATACGGCGAGAAGCGCAGCTCGAGCGCGAAGTTCTGCGCGGAGCGATATGGATGCTGCTCTTCGGGTGTGCCGAGCTCGATCGCGCTCGCCTTTGCCGACGCGAGGAGCGCGCCCGCAAGGGCGGCGAACGACAGGAGACGCTTCATCGACCGTTCCTCCGTGCGGACCAGCGGCGGCGCAATGCCGAGAGCGCGACGATTCCGACCGAGATCATCGCGGTCATGCTGCCGATCGGCCCGCCCGACGTGGTGCAACCGCCGCCCGCATCACCGCCGGACTTGCGGTAGTTCTCCCAGAAGTCCGAGGTGAGCTCGGGATACTCGCAGATCGGCGCGGACAGCGGGCCGACGTTGTTGAACGCATCCGTCGCGGCGACGGCGACGGCATAGGTGGTGTTGTTCTTGAGCGGCTGGCCGCGCAGCGCCGTCGCGGTGACGGAGCTACCAGAGTTGCCCGTGATCGAGCCGCAGCCGTACTGCTTGTTGAACGTGTCGTCGGGGATCACGTCGGTGCCGAAGTTCGCGCTCGAGCAGGTCGTCGAAGTGGTAGGCGACGTGCTCGGTTCGTTCGTCGACGTCCCGGCTTCCTCACAGACGGTGGTCGTGCCGGCATCGAAATCGGCGTCGGCATCGGGTCCTGCGTCGTTCGGCACCTCGGTGCACGAGGCCTCGGCGGGCTCGGTCGTCGCTGCGTCCGTCGTGGTCGTGCCGCCGCTGCTCGCCTCGTCGCAGTAGACGCGCACGCCCGTCAGGACGCTGAGGCCGCCTTCGCCACTGATGTTGTTCCAGAGGACTTTGATTCGACCGTTGCCGGGTTCCGTACGGAGGCCGCTTGGCGCGGCAGGACCGACCGTGTCGACCTCGATCACGATCTCTTTGGACTGCGTCGGAGTCGCGAGCTGGCCGGGCGCGAAGTAGAGGAACTGGACGGAGATCTGCGCGAGATCGACCTGCCCGCACATGTCCTTGCCCGACGCGAGCGCCTTTTCGAACTCGGCAGGGTTGAACGGCGGCGCGCCCGCCATGATGTTGCGGACGGGGATGTCGACGACAGGGTTCACCGAGAGCGGGATCGCCGGGCCGAGCGGCCAACACGTCCTTGCGACGGTCGTGCGATTCTGCTGGTCGCCGCAATTGGCGCCGCCGAGGCTGGCCCAGACCTGCAGGCTCGCATTGCCCTCGAACGACTGGAGCTGCAGCGGGAATCGGATCCGCTGATCGTCGACGCAGTCCTGGTAGTTCACGCCTTCGGGCTTCAGCGTGATCGGACGCTTGTTGACGTCCTTCCCGTTCGCGTCGACGCGGGGCAGCGATTGCTCCTGGAAAATCCCGATGGACTGTGCGCGCGCGATCGATGGAAGGCAGACGATGAACGTGACGGCGAGGGCGCTCGTGAGGAGGACGCGCCGGAGCAGGCGAAGCAGCATGGATGTTTCGGCGCTCAGCATAGCGCGTGCCAAACGCGCGCGGGAGAAGAGGACGACGTTCGCGCGCGGATCGAGGTGATCGCGGCCCCGTCCATCGACAAGCTGACACGACCGTAAAGAGCGCCTGGCCCCGTCTGCCAAACTGACAACGGGACGTCAGGTTATGACGGCGGCGTTCGGCCGCCCAGCTCGCTCGGGGGAGGGCGTGTGCTAATCGCTTGCGCCGATGGGCCGCCCGTCCTCGTCGTCGTCGTCGTCCTCTCCAGGATCTCCTCCCGTGCGTGCGCGTCGCGGCGCCGGGCCCGTATCGGTGCTGACCGAGACGCGGAGCCGCGGGCGTGAGCCGGACTTCATCGAGGTCCGCGGCGCGCGTGAGCACAACCTCGACGTCCCGCTCCTCACCATCCCGAAGCGCGCCCTCGTCGTGTTCACCGGGCCGAGCGGGTCGGGCAAGTCGAGCCTCGCGTTCGACACGCTCTACGCCGAAGGACAGCGCCGCTACCTCGAGACGCTCTCGGCGTATGCCCGCCAGTTCCTCGGCCAGCTCGAGCGCCCGCACGTCGAGCGGATCCGTGGTCTTTCGCCGACGATCGCCATCGAGCAGAAGAGCGCCGCGTCGAACCCGCGGTCGACCGTCGGGACGATCACCGAGGTCTACGACTACCTTCGCGTCCTCTACGCCCGAGCCGGCGAGCAGCGCTGCATCACGTGCGGCAAGCCCGTGAAGGCGCGGAGCGCGGCCGAGATCGCGCGCGAGATGGGCACGCTCCCGAAGGGCGCGAAGGTCCGCGTGCTCGCGCGGCTCGTCACGCACCGCAAGGGCGAGCACAAGGAGCTCTTCGACGATCTCAAGGCGCGCGGCTTCCTCCGCGTCGAGGTCGGCGGCAAGCCGTACTCGCTCGACGATCCGCCCGCCCTGCAGAAACACGTGAAACACACGATCGATCTCGTCGTCGATCGCGTCGTCATCGGCCAGGTCGCCTCGTCGCGCCTCGCCGAGGCGGTCGAGAACGCGCTCCGCGAAGGCAAGGGCGAGCTCGTCGCAGCGCTCGACACCGGGGAAGGAAAGGAAGAGCGCATCCCGTTCAGCGCGAACCGCGCGTGCTGCGGGAAGAGCTACCCGGAGCTCAGCCCGCAGAGCTTCTCGTTCAACAGCCCGCTCGGCTCGTGCCCCGACTGTCACGGGCTCGGCACGCGCGCGGAGGTCGATCCCGATCTCGTCGTCGTCGACAGGACGCTCTCGATCAGGGACGGCGCGATCGTCCCGTGGGCGTCGGCGATGTCACGCGGGGACGGCTGGATCTTCCGCATCGCCCAGGCCGCGGCGAAGGCGTGCAAGGTGCGGCTCGACACGCCGTGGAAGGACATCCCGCGCGACAAGCAGAAGAAGCTTCTCTTCGGCATCCAGGGCGAGCGCCTGAACGTCGCATGGAGCAGCGATCGAACGAGCAGCCACGGCACATTCGGCGTCCGCTTCGAGGGCGTCATCCCGAACCTGGAGCGCCTCTATCGCGACACGGCAAGCGAGCCGATGCGCGAGCACTACCGGAAGTTCTTCCGCGATCTCGCGTGCAAGGCGTGCAACGGCTCGCGCCTGCGCGCGGAGAGCCTTGCCGTCGTCGTCGGGAAGAAAAACCTCGCCGAGCTGACGTCGATGACCGTCGCCGCGGCGCTCGAGCACGTGCGATCGCTCTCGCTCTCCGCGGCGCAGCGGAAGATCGCCGAAGGAGCGCTCGTCGAGATCGACAGCCGGCTTCGCTTCCTCCTCGACGTCGGGCTCGACTACCTGACGCTCGATCGCGGGGGACCCTCGCTCTCCGGTGGAGAGGCGCAGCGCATCCGCCTCGCGAGCCAGCTCGGAAGCGAGCTCTCCGGCGTCATGTACGTCCTCGACGAGCCGTCGATCGGCCTTCACCCACGCGACAACTCGCGCCTGATTTCGACGCTGCGTCACCTGCGCGATCTCGGCAACACGGTGCTCGTCGTCGAGCACGACGAGGAGACGATCCGCGCGGCCGATCACGTCGTCGACTTCGGTCCGGGTGCAGGGCACCTCGGTGGGAAGGTGACCGCGGAAGGACCGCCGGAGGCGATCGCCGCAGATCCGAGCAGCATCACGGGCGCGTACCTCTCCGGGCGGCGCACGATCGAGCTCCCTGCGAGCCGGCGCGAGCCGAAGGGCAAGATCCAGGTGCTCGGCGCGAGGGAGCACAACCTCAAGAACGTCGACGTCGAGATCCCGCTCGGCGTGCTCGCGTGCGTCACGGGCGTGAGCGGCGCGGGCAAGAGCTCGCTCGTCAACGGCATCCTGTTGCCGGCGCTCGGCGCGCATCTGCACGGGTCGACCGATCCCGTCGGCGAGCACAAGGCAATCAAGGGCATCGACGCGCTCGACAAGGTGATCGCGATCGATCAGAAGCCGATCGGCCGGACGCCACGTTCGAATCCCGGCACGTACACGAAGGCGTTCGACGCGATCCGCGAGGTCTTCGCGCAGCTCCCTGAAGCGCGCGCGCGCGGCTACGACGCGGGCCGCTTCTCGTTCAACGTGAAAGGCGGGCGGTGCGAAGCCTGCGGCGGCGACGGCGAGGTGAAGGTCGAGATGCACTTCCTCGCCGACGTCCGCGTCGCGTGCGAAGTGTGCGGCGGCAAGCGCTACGACGACGCGACGCTCGAGATCCGGTTCAAGGGGAAGAACATCGCCGAGATCCTCGACACGAGCGTCGACGAATGTCTCGAGCTGTTCAGCGCGTTCCCGCAGCTCAAGCGGATCCTCGAGACGCTCGTCGCGGTCGGCCTCGGCTACATGAAGATCGGCCAGCCCGCGCCGACGCTCTCCGGCGGCGAAGCGCAGCGCGTGAAGCTCTCGCGTGAGCTCGGCAAGGTGCAGACGGGACGGACGCTTTACGTCCTCGACGAGCCGACGACGGGCCTCCACTTCGAGGACATCCAGCGCCTGCTCGCGGTGCTGCAGCGCCTCGTCGACGTCGGGAACACGGTCGTCGTGATCGAGCACAACCTCGACGTCGTGAAGTGCGCGGACTGGATCATCGATCTCGGTCCCGAAGGCGGCGCCGGCGGCGGCACGATCGTCGGCGCGGGCACGCCCGAGCAGGTGGCGCGCATCGGCGGCTCGCACACCGGTCGCTTCCTCGCGGAGCTGCTCGATGCGCAGCGCAGGAAGCCGGTGCCCACGCGCGCGAACGGCTCCGCGACGAGACACGCCGCGCGCGCCTGAGCGCGACATCGCCTTCGTCTCGCTGCTGTATTGCATCGCTGCGATAGCCGGCCTGCGGTACTTTTCCGTTGCTAACGAGCGCCTGGCCAGCGCCTTCGCGAGCGGTGTAGGCTCGCGCCGTGGCCAAGCTTCCGAAAGCGCCGAGCGAGGTCGATCCCTACGAGGCCCCGACGCGCGAGCGAACGGTGCCCGCCGAGCTGCGCGACGCGCACGACGCCGACGTGCACGGACCTGGGTACATCACGACGAAGCTGCGCAAGGCGGAGATCGAGGCCTTGCTCACGAAGGAGCGCCAGCATCGAGGCAGCGGGATGCGCCGCGCCGTCTCCGATGAAGACATCGATCGTTTCGAGCGCCGCGAAACGAGAGAGACGCTCCCGGCCCCGCCGGAGATGTCGGCCGAAGGTGAGGAGGCTCCCTCGTCGCTCGCCGCTCGAGCTGACAAGCCGCCTCCGCTGCCGGAAGACATCGCGGATCTCGACGCCGACGACGAGCGCTGATATCGCGTCGCTCCATGCGGCGTGCGCTTGCGATAACGCTGGCGCTGTTTGCGCTCGTCTTCGTCCTCGCGCGCGTCCGCTATGCGCCGCCCGAGCCTGCCTCCGCAAGCGCGCCTGCCGAGCTCTTCTCCGGGACCCGTGCTCGCGAGCTGCAGCAGCGGCTCGTCGGGGACGGCGCGACGCGATACGTCGGCACGCCGGGGAACGCGCGCGGGCGCGCCGTCATCGTCGCCGAGCTCGAGAAGGTCGGCTGGAAGGTCGAGACGCAGGAGGCGTGGTCGTGCACCTACTACGGCACGTGCGCCCAGGTCGCGAACGTCGTCGCGCAGCTCGCCGGTCGCGAGCCGTCGCTGCCCGGCATCCTCCTCTCGGCTCACCACGACTCGGTCCTGGCGAGCTCCGGCGCGAGCGACGACGGGCTCGGCGTCGCCACGCTCCTCGAAGCGGCTCGCGCGCTGTCGAGCGGTCCGCAACCACGTCGCACGATCGTCGCGCTCTTCACCGACGGCGAAGAAGCGGGGCTGCTCGGCGCGGACGCGTTCGTCCGCGGGCATCCGCTCGCGAGCAGCGTGCGCGCGACGGTGAACGTCGATGCGCGCGGCAGCCGCGGTCCCTCGCAGATGTTCGAGACGAGCCGCGGCAATGGTTGGCTCGTGTCACTCGTCGCCGAGCACGTCCAGCGGCCCGTGACGACCTCGCTCTTCTACGAGGTCTACAGGCGGATGCCGAACGACACCGACTTCAGCATCACGAAGACGATCGCCTCGGGCGTGAACTTCGCGAACACGAGCGGCATCGAGCACTACCACACGCCGCTCGACTCCATCGCCACGTCCGATCCCGGCACGCTCCAGCACCACGGCGGTCACGTCCTCGACATGACGCGCGCGCTCGCCGAGTCGGATCTGCGTGCCGGCGTGAGCAGCCCGTCCGGCGATGCCGTGTGGTTCGACGTCCTCGCGCTCGGCATCGTTCGATGGCCCGAACGCTGGTCGATGCTCTTTGCGCTGGTCGCCCTCGCGCTCGTCGCCGGTCAGGCGATCCGGTCGGGCACGAAGGACCGCGGGCTCACCGTGTTCTTCGCCTCGATCGTGCCCGGCGCCGTCTGCGCGATCGTGATGGGCCTCGCGCTCGGACCGCTCGGCGCATTGCCGGCGCCGTGGGTTGCGCATCCGCTGCCGGCGCTGCTCGCGCTGCACGCGAGCGCGACAGCGGGCGTACTCGGGAGCGCCCTCTTGCTCGCACGTCGAGCATCCCCACGCGCGCTCTGGGCGGGGACATGGATCGGCTGGGGCATCCTCGGCGTCGTGGCGAGCTCGCTCGCGCCGGGCGCGAGCTACCTCTTCGTCGTTCCCACGTTGATCGCCGCAATCGCGGCATGGCTCCCGTTCACCGTGGCGTGTGTGGCTCCTGCGGTCGCGGCGGCGATCCTCGTCCTTGCGCTCGCAACTGGCCTCTACGAGACGCTCGGTTTCTCGATCGCGCCGCTCCCCGCAGCGTCGACGCTTCTCCTCGCGACGACGATCGCTCCGATGCTCGTCGACGTGCCGCCGACCATCGGAAAGCGCGTGTCCGCGGCGCTCGGCATCGTCGCGATCGGCGCTGCCGCGATCGCCGCGTTCGTGCCGAAGTTCACGACGGAGGTCCCCCAGCGCGCGAACGTCGTCTTCCGTCAGGACGATGCGAACGCGCGGGTGTTCGTCGACACGACCTGGGGCCCGGCGACGTGGGGCGCCGCTCCTGCATCGATGCTCGACGTGATCGGCGGTGCGCCGCAGATCGGCTCGGCGCTGCCCTGGACGATGCCGGCGCACTACGCGGAAGCTCCGCCAGTCGATCTCGCGGCACCCGCAGCGGAGGTGCTGTCCAGCGGCGACGACGGCGCCCGTCGCCATGTCCGCGTGCGGGTGCGTTCTCGTCGCGGCGCGCCGACCGTCGCGCTCGTCTTCCCTCGCGGTCGCCATGTCGAAGTGAAGGTCGAGGGCCGCTGGGCGCATCCGCGTCCGGTCGCGGACGGAACGATGGTCGGCCTCGTCGCCGTCCCCGCCGAGGGCGTCGTTCTCGAGCTCGAATCGCCCGTCGGCGGCCCGATCGCGCTGACGCTCCTCGACCGTTCGACCGGCGTGCCCGCCGGGAGCAAGGCGGACGACGCAGCGCGCGCGCGCCCGAAGGAGGCGACGGCGTTCCAGGATGGGGACATCACCGTCGTGACGACGGACGTTTCGCTGTGACCCCGGTCGGCTCTCGAGCCCACGCTGCTCGAGCGCGGCGCGCACGGCAGACGCCTCGTGGCGCCCTGCCTCCGGCGGGCTACGGCACCGTTGTGGCTCGTTGCGGCTCGTCGCGGCTCGTCGCAGCTCTCGCGGCTCTTCGCACGAGTGCGTGAGAAGCGTGAGCGCAGCCGCTCGAATCGACACCGAGCGGGCGTTCCCTCGTGACGAGGACCTTGCCTTCGAAACGCCCCGGTGCGCTAGTGTTCGAAGCGGAGGTCGTGATGCTTTCGAAGAGCTTCTCGCTTGCGGCGGTGGTCGGATTGGCGGGTTCCGTGCTCTGGGTCGGTTGCTCGAGCGACGATTCGAAGCCGAACGCGAACGTGGTCGATGCCGGCGGCAGCGCGAACGGCGACTCGGGCAGCAGCGACTCCGGCAACGGCCAGAACGAGTCGGACGCGGGATCGAAGAAGGACAGCGGCAGCTTCACGGGCGTCGACATCACGTACGGCAAGTGCCCCGACTTCACGAAGTGCGGCGGTGACATCGTCGGCTCGTGGAAGGTGAGCGGCGGGTGCGTCGGCGACGACGCCTTCGCCGAGGCGTTGAACTGTCCCGGGCTCCAGGCGAGCGACGTCGCCATCAAGGCAAACGGGACCGTCGTTGCGACCGCGACGACGGTCGAACGAAAAATCAATGTGCAGGTCTCGGCGAAGGTCGCCATTCCGAAGACCTGCGCGCCGGCCGGGTTCCAGAACTGCGCGGCGATCGCGACCGGTCTCCAGCTCGGGATCCTCCCCGGCGTTCCGAAGTTCGACAGCGCGACGTGCACAGACGCGGGCAGCAATTGCGACTGCGACATCGTCGCGACCGTCAACGAGGAGACGAGCGACGACTACCAGGCGTCCGGCGGGGTCCTCGCGACCACGGGAAACTCGGGCGACCGCACGTTCGACTACTGCGTCAACGGCAACAAGACGACCTACAAGGAGACGACCGCCCCGAAGGAAGGCGAGTTCCGCCTCCCGATCATCGTCGAGGTCACGAAGTAGCGCCCACGGCGCGAAGCGCGCGCGAAGTAGCGCCCACGGCGCGAAGCGCGCGCGCGAAGTAGCGCGCTCCCGAAACGAAGCGCGCGCGGGAACGAACGACGAGCGATGTGCGCGAGCCCCGCTGGCGCCCGCCGTGCACGCTCGCATCGTCCTGCCGGTCACTCGCGATCTCGGTCCCGGACCTGTCCGCCGCGACGGCTCGACCGGTCGGCCCGCACGCGCCCAGCGAGCAGTAGCGCTCTACTCGGGGTCGTTCGTTCGGCGAACAAGAGGACGTTCGCTCGCCGAGCAACCGGAGCTCGACCGGTCGGGTCGCATGCGCCCAGCGGGCAGTCGTCCTCTGCTCAGGATCGTTCGCTCGGCGAACAACCGGAGCTCGACCGGCTGGTTGCTATGAGGCGAACGAATGCGTTGGGAAGACGTTCGTTCGGCGAACGAACGGTTTCTGGAAGGTTCGTTCGGCGAACGAACGCGTTTGGGAAGACGTTCGTTCGGCGAACGAACGGATTGGGACGGAGAAGGTTCGTTCGGCGAACGAACGAGTCTGGAAGGTTCGTTCTAGGTTCGTTCGGCGAACGAACGGATTGGGGCGGAGAAGGTCCGTTCGGCGAACGAACGGGTTGGGGCGAAGGTTCGTTCGGCGAACGAACGGATTGGGACGGAGAAGGTTCGTTCGGCAAACGAACGGGTTGGGGCGAAGGTTCGTTCGGCGAACGAACGCGGTGGGGGAGGTTCGTTCGGCGAACGAACGAGATGGGGAAGGGTTCGTTCGGCGAACGAAC
>JAEXCN010000342.1 GCA_023402175.1 Pseudomonadota bacterium
GTCCTCGATCGCGCGGAGGACTGGCCCGCACGATCGGTGCTGAAGCTCTCGTCGGCGTTCGGCGGAGCGAACGCAGCGCTGGTCGTCACGGCCGAGCCACCCGCGGTCTCCACGCCATCTTCACGCACCGACGTGTTCCTCTCGAAGGCCGTCGCTGCATCGCTCCGCGACGCGGACGCTCCGCTGCTCGCCGAGCGCACCGGCTACCCGCTCGACCGGCTCGCTCGTGCCGACGAGCTCGTTCGCCTCGCCATCGCCGCTACCGCGTCGCTCGAGGACGCGAGCGGCGGACGCGGCGCGCTGCGCGGCGCCGGGATCATCGTCGGCCATGGGCTCGCGACGATCGAGACGAACGCACGTTTCTGGAGCCGCATCCGAGCGGCGGGTGCGTCGCGCGCCGAGCCGCGGCGCTTCCCGTACACGACCCCGAACGCCCCAGCCGGCGAGTGCGCCGTCGCCTTCGGGCTCACTGGCCCGGCCTTCGCTGTCGGCGGCGGTCCACACGGCGGCATCGAAGCGATCGCCGTCGCGGCAGACCTCGTCCGTGCACGCGTGATCGATCGCATCGTCGTGGTCGCTGTGGACGAGGTCGGCGAAGCGGCGCGTCGGATCGCGCCCGGCACGAACCGGAGCGGCGCGGTCGCGCTCCTGGTCTCGCGTGCTCCCGCTTCCGGCCGCGATCGCGACCACGGACGTCCGGCGGCGCGGCTTGTATCTGCGACGGTTTCCTTCGACGCTGTGCCCTGCATCCCCAGCACCGTCGGCGGGCTCGAAGCGCATCCGGCTCTTCTGCCGCTCGTGACCGCGGATCCCCCATCTCGACGAGCCGAGGAGCTGCGGGTCGAGATCCCCTGGGGAGGATTTGCAATCGCAAGCTTTCTCTGGCTCTAATCTTCCGGATATCGTCGTCGCGGGAATGCGGCTGAGGTCGGCCGGTTTAATTCGTTCGGAGTCTTTGATGCGCCTCGTGAAGCCCAAGCTGACTGTCCTCTTCGCCGTTGCCGCGCTCGCGTCCGCGGCGGGATGCTCGAAGAACTACATTCCGAACACCGATGTCGAGGACACGAGCGCGAACCGGAAGGTCATCGCGTTCTGTGAGGAGTACCGGCACGCCGTCGAGGACAAGGACGTGGGCAAGCTCCTCAACATGGCCAGCCCGCGCTACTTCGAGGACGGTGGCAACACCAACCCCGAGGACGACATGGATTTCGAGGGCCTCAAGGAGTCCCTCACCTCCACGTTCGTCAAGACGCAGACGATCCGCTACGAGATCCGGTACCGCAAGGTCAGCGTCAACGACGACAAGAAGCGGGTCTTCGTCGAGTACACGTACTCGGCGAGCTACCGGATCCCCGGGCTCAAGGGTGAGGAGTGGAAGCACACCGTAGCGGACAACCGGCTCGAGCTCGTGCCCGAAGGCGAGGGCTACAAGATCCTCGCTGGCATGTGAGGCGCGCGCGCGGTCGTTTCTCGTGCGCGCGAGCCGAATGCGGCGACGGACGCGCCAGAGAGGTAGGCTGAGCCGTGGGGTTCGTCCTCGCGCACGTCTCGGACCTGCACGTCTCCGAGTTCGGCGACACGTTCCACGACCGTCTTCGCGTGGTGAAGCGCAGCGTGAACGTCGCTGCCGTCGACCCCAGCAAGTACGACGTCGTCTGGGAAGAGGCCGGATGGCGGGTCATCCACGAGCGCGGGAAGAGGCGCGGGAAGATCGGCCTCGTCGACGCCGAGGGCTATCTCCATCCGATTCCGGGTGTGAAGGAGTCGGGCGGGATGCTCGATCCGATCGAGCGCGCAGCGGCCAAGGCCTGCCGTCTCGAGGCGCGCCGAGCGTCGGTGCTGGCGAAGCACCTTCCGAGCCCGGCCGCTCTGCGCCACCTGTTCGACGCGACACCGCGCAACTCGAACATCCGTTTGCTTCGAGCCGCCGCCGCGCTCGAGGAGGCTGGCGCCGACGCCGTCGTGATCACGGGGGACCTGACCGACGACGGCGTCGGCTACGAGCTGGTGGAGGCTGTCTTCAGTCGCTGGAAGGACAAGGGAATGCTGTTCGCCATTCCCGGAAACCACGACCTTTATCTCTTTCCCATGCGCGGGAGCGGTCGGCCGAAGCCGACGCACGCGACGAAGCGCTCGGCGTGGAACGCGTTCGCGGCGCGCCTCGGTCTCGAGCTGCATTCGAGCGGCGCGTGGTGGAAGGTGCTTCCCCACGCAGACACGGTCTTCATCGGGCTCGACTCCTGCGCGAGGCCTCAGCGTCGCTTCTTCCGGCACAACGGCAGCATCGGGAAAGAGCAGCTCGAGTGGCTGCGCGAGATCGGCAAGCTGCCGGAGTTCAAGTCGGCGCGTCACCGCATCGCGCTCCTTCATCATCACGTCGTTCCGCTTCCTCACGGTGTCGGAAGGCGCGCCCCGAGCGAGATCGGCATGCGGCTCGACGATGCTCGTTCTGCCGCCGAGGTCTTCGACGAGATCGGGATCACGACCGTGATGCACGGTCACCGGCACGTCAGCGAGCAGCGACAGCCGGCTGGCAGCAACTTCACGATCCTCGCGTCGCCGTCGTTGACGCTCGGGTGTCGCAGCGGCGACGACCCGTCTTTCTGGCGGGTCGAGCTCGACGAACGCATGCACGCGTCGCGTGTGCGCGTTCCGGTCGAGGCCATGGAGCAGGACGACGATCCGTCCGAGAGCCCGATCGAAGCGCTCGTCGACGGAGCGCTCGAGGCCACGCGCGACCTCACGATCGACGTCGACGACTGAGACGGCGACCGGCGAACGTGAAAGCCGGCGCTCTCGGTGAAAGCTCGGCAGCTTGTTCCACTGCCGAGCTACAGGTACAAACGTAGAGATGCGCTCTGCGTTCGCCGCTCTCGTCGTCGCCGGAGCTGCCGTCGGGGTCGCATGCGGGCTCGACGTCGTCGGGACGCTTGCTCCGGCGGAGATCACGACGGGCGACGCCGCGAGCACGGCACCTGCTACCGAGCGCATCGGCGACGGCGACGATGCACCGGCGTTGGACGCGGCGGCGGCGGAGGAGACGCCGATCGATGCCGGACCGGTCGACACGGGGCCGTGCGGGCCGACGGTGCTCGTCGACAATTTCGCCCAGGGGCTCGGCAGCTGGGTCTCGTACGGCGGTGTCGAGCAGCGGGTCACCGGCAACAACGCTTATGCGAGGCTCATCGCCGAGGGCGACAAGAAGCGCGCGGCAGGGCTGTTCTGGCTGCCGAAGGTGAATGCGACCGCCTTCAAGGCGACGTTCACGTACTACGTCGCGACGCCGTTCCGAACTTGGTACATGGGCGACGGGCTCACGTTCGTCTGGCTCACGTCGCTCGGCACTTCGCCGCTCGGGACGGGCGCGGTCGAGGGGCAAGGGCTCGGCATCCAGCCGGGGACCACGGGATACGCCTTCGCGCTCGACGAATGGCAGAACTCGTCGATCGGCGATCTCGAGGGCCCTTCGTTCAACTTTCTCCGCATCGATCCTGCGCGCGGCAACCCTGGTTCGTACGACTGGCACCTCGTGAAGAAGGGCCCGTACGCCAACAAAGACGTCTACGACGCGTGGCGCACGCTCGAGATCGTCGTCGAGGACGGAAAGGCGTCGGCCAGCTTCCGCTTCACCCCGACGTCGACGCCGAACGCGCTCTTCACGAACGTCGCCGTCGACACGTCCGCCAACGTCGTCGCGCTCGGGTTCACCGCGGCGACGGGGGGCGCGGACGCAATGGGGTTCTTCGTCGACACCGTCTCGTTCGAGCTGACGAACGCGACCTGCGAATAGCGGCGCTCAGCCGTCGCTGCTCGCGTCGGCTTGTGCCTCGGTGGTCGCATCGGACGCGTCCGATGCTGCCGGAGGCGCCGTCGGCGGAACGAGGAACTTGCACGCCTCGTGGGTCTCGGGCGCCTTCACGACGGAGCAGTCGCCCGCGATGATCGCATCGACGCACGCGTCGACATCCTGCGGGCTCGGCTCCTTCGTGACGACGAGCCCGTGCAAGCACTGGTCGTCGTAGTACCGGATGCACGCCGCGACGTTGCTCTCTTCGCTGGTCCCGGAGTGGAGCGGGTGCCCGAGATCGATGGCGCACGCCTGCGCGCTCTCGCAACGGACGCGCTCGATCTTCTTGCAGGCGTCGACGCCGACGGGCTCCGTCCCGCACGCGGCCGAGCTCGCGACACCGAACGCGAGCCCGAGGACAGCGATGCCGACGGCCACACGCTGTCGAGTCGACGCCGGGCGCGGCGAAGGGGTCGGAGAGCCACGCATTGCTCGCCATCTACTATCTCCGGCAGCCCGCGGCCAAGAAACCCGAGCCATGGCGCCGATCCCCGGGCCCAGGCCCCGAACGCGCGCGGGTTTTTGCATAGTGTCGACTTGACAGTGATGGTGTCTAGATCCAAGCTGGAAGCGTGAGGGACGACACGTACAAGCTCGACGAGCTGGCGCGCGCCGCGGGCATCTCGCCCCGCACGGTCCGGTACTACGTCCAGCGCGGCCTGCTCCCGGCGCCCGCGTTCAAGGGGAAGGACACTTCCTACGGTCGCGAGCACCTCGTGCGGCTTCGCGCGATCCGCAAGCTGCAGGACGCGTTCTTTCCGCTCGATGCGATCGCGGCCGAGCTCGAACGGCGTTCGCTCCCGGAGATCGAGCACATCGCCGACGGCGCGGAGCTGCCGAGCCATGCATTACAGGTCCACGAAGCGCCGCCGATACCGCCTCCGATGCCGCGTCCGACGCCGCGTTTGAAGCCACCGTCGACGAGCCTTCCGCCGCGCGTCTTCCACCGGTTCGAGATCGCGCCGGGCGTGGAGCTCAGCATCGCGGACGATGCGCCCGCGGAGTCTCGGAAGACCGCGGAGAAGATCCTCGAGAGCCTGCACCGAGAAGACCGAGAAGAAGGAGCATGACGATGATTCGATCGGGGTTGTTCGGTAGGGGAGGAGAGACCGTTCCGCTGCTCGGCGTCGACGTGCGCGCGGAGATCGTCGCGGGGCATGCCTCCGCGGTCGTCCGGCAGCGATACCGGAACGACGAGAAGAAGCCGATCGAAGCCATCTACACGTTCCCGCTCCCGACGAACGCCGTCCTCACCGGGTTCTCGATGACGGTCGACGGGCGGCGGCTCGAGGGCGAGGTCCACGAGAGGGAAGAGGCTTTCCGCCGTTACGACGACGCGATCACGGCAGGGCATGGCGGCGCGCTGCTCGAGCAGGAGCGGCCGAACGTGTTCACGGCGAACGTCGGCAACCTGCTCCCCGGCGAGGAGACGATCATCGAGATCGCATACGTCGAGCCGGTGCTCGCGGACGAAGGTGCGGTTCGCTGGTCGATCCCGACGCTCGTCGCGCCGCGGTACATCCCGGGCGTCCCGAGCGGGGATCGCACGGCGCACGGCGTGGCGGATCCGACGAGTCGGGTCCCCGATGCCGATCGCATCTCGCCGCCCATCGGAAACGTCTCGTACGGCCTCGCGCTCGACCTCACGTTCGATCTCTGCGCGGCAGTGGAGGTCGAGAGCCCCTCGCACGCGGTCGTCGTCACGCGCGATGGCGACAGGACGCGTGTGACGTTCGCGCAGAAGGACGTGCCGCTCGATCGCGACGTCGTCGTGACCGCGTACGCAACGTCCGCAGCGTCGAGCGCAGCGCCGATCGCGAGCGTGATCGCGCACAAGAAGACCGGCTCCGAAGGCGCGCTCGCGCTGACGCTGGTGCCCGATCTCGGGGCAGGCCAGTCGAAGCGAACGGCGGCGACCGACGTCGTCTTCGTCCTCGATCGTTCGGGCTCGATGGGCGGAGCGTCGATGCCGGAGGCACGGACGGCGCTGCGCCTCTGTCTCCGGCAGCTCCGCGAGGGCGATCGGTTCAACATCCTCGCGTTCGACGACGCGATCGAGACGTTCTCGAGCGGAATGGTCCCGTTCACGCAGGCGACGTTGCAGCGCGCCGACGCGTGGCTCGCCGGCGTCGATGCGCGCGGCGGCACCGAGCTGCTCGCGCCGTTGCTCGAGTCCGCGAAGCTCGCGCCGGACGGCGTCATCGTCGTCCTCACCGACGGCGAGGTCGGAAACGAGGACGAGATCCTTGCCGCGTTCATGGCGGCGCGGAAGAGCGCGCGCGTGTACTCGTTCGGGATCGGGACGAACGTCTCCGACGCGCTCTTGCAGGCCCTGGCCGACAAGACCGGAGGTGCCGTCGCGATGATCCATCCCGGCGAGCGCGTCGACGAGAAGGTGGTCGCGCAGTTCGCTCGTGCGACGGCGCCCCGTGTGACGGAGCTCTCGATCAAGGCGCGCGGCATCTCGCTCGGCGAGATCGCGCCGGCAGAGCCGAGCGCCCTCGTCGACGGAGAGCCGTTCTGCCTGTTCGCCACCTACGACGAGCCGGGCCGCGGCGCGATCGAGATCAGGGGCAAGCTCGACGGAGAAGCGTTCTATCTCGAGGTGCCGGTCGATCTCGCGGACGACAGCGATCGTCCGATCGTCGCGAAGCTCTGGGCGCGAGCGCGCATCCGCGATCTCGAGCGTGCGATCGTGACGGGCAGACGTGCCGACGCGATGAAGGACCGCATCGTCAAGCTGGCGACTGCGCACGGCCTCTCGTCGAAGTACACGTCGTTCGTCGTCGTCGAGAAGCGGACCGGCGATCGCCGCGCGAGCGGGCAGCCCGAGACGCGCGTCGTCGCCGTGAATGCGCCCGCGGGCTGGGACATGTTCCGCGCCGCGCCGGCGCCGGCGACGGCGCCCCCGCCGAGGATGTACGCGAAGGGGGCCCCACCGCCTGGGGGCATGCCCGCTCGTTCCGTGCCGATGCCCGCCCGACCCTTCGCCGCGATGCCGATGATGCCGCCGGCAGCTCGCGCGTTCGGCGGGGCCGCGACGACCGGTGCTCCGCCGCCTCCGATGGCGATCGCCGAGGACTCTGCCGACGGATTCGTGTCCGAGGAGGGCGCGAGCGCGGCGATGGTCTTCGACGCTGCAGCCGAGCTCGAGATCGAGACGGCGAAGGCAGCCAAGCTGACCGATCCGGTCCTCGAGCTCCTGTCCCGGCAGCGCGCTTCGGGCTTGTGGGAAGAGCCTGGGCGCGATCCGTCCGCCGCCACCGTCGACGCGCTGCTCGCGCTCTTGCGGCTGGGGCTGTCGACCTCGCATCCCGTCCATGGAGCGCAGCTCAAGAAGGCGGTCGACGCGCTGCTCACGTACCTCGCGACGCACGCGGTCGAGCCTCGGGTGCGTGAGCTCGCGCTCGGGGTCGCGTGGCTCCTCGCGAGCGGAAGGCGCACGCGAACGCAGATCGAGCACGCCGCCCGCGTGGGCGGGAGCGATCTCGCGGCGCTCGCGGCCACGTTCGGCAACGAGCCGGCCGTCCGTGCACGTGTCGATCTCCTTGCACCGCCGGTCTGATAGAGAACGGGCATGCGCGCGGCGATGATCCTGTGTGCCGGTCTCGGGACGCGCCTGCGTCCGCTGACCGACTGGCTCGCAAAGCCGATGGTCCCCATCGGCGATGCACCGGCCGTCGAGCACATCGCGGCGCGGCTGCGAAGCGCGGGCTTCGAGCGTCTTGCCGTCAACGTGCACCATCGCCCCGAGGACGTGCGCGCGTGGGCAGCGCGCACGCGCGCGGCGATCTCCGAGGAGCCCGAGCTGCTCGGGACCGCCGGCGGGGTCGCGCGCGCGAGAGAGCTCCTCGGGGATGGCGACGTCCTCGTGTGGAACGGCGACATCCTCGCAGACGTCGACGTCGATGCACTGATCGCGACGCACGAAGCTTCAGGGGCCGACGCAACGCTCGCGGTCGCTCCGCGCGCGGCCGCGCACGAAGGCAACGTCGGACTCGACGCCCGCGGCCGCGTCGTCCGCCTGCGCCGCGAGTCGTTCGGAGAGGAGACGATCGGCGCAGACTTCATCGGCGTTCACGTCGTCGGGCGCGCGATCCGCGCGAGCCTTCCCGAGCGTGGCTGTCTCGTCGGTGACGTCTACATCCCGGCGCTCCGCCGCGGAGCCCATGTGGGGACGCATGTCGTCTCGACGCCGTTCGTCGACGTTGGGAGCATCGGGCAATACGTCGCCGCAAATCGAGCGTGGCTCGATCGGCGCGGCGAGCCTTCGTGGCTCGGTCCGGATGCCGTCGTCCGCGCGCGCATCGACGGATCGATCGTCGGAGCTGGCGCGCGCGTCGAGGCGGACGCGATCGGCTGTATCGTCTGGCCCGGCGCGCGCGTCTCGGAACGTGTCGAAGCTGCGGTCGTCACGCCGCACGGGATCGTGCGCTTCGCGCGAGACGCCTAGCTCGCACGCCCTCGATCACTCGAGGTACTGCTCGATCCCGGGCGCACCGCCGCCGACTACGGCAAGGGCGCCGACCGGCGTCGCGAGCAGGCGCGCGCCGCGACGGGCGATGCGGAGCGGCACTTCGCGAAGCTCGGTGGCCGATGCACGATACGCATGCGTCGCGCCGTCGGCGTCGTCGCCGACGACGAACAGCGCATCCGGCGCGAGCGGCTGTGCCTCGGCGCGAACGAGCGGCACGGGGGCCGGCCACGCCGCGGGCTTGCAGTCGGTCGTGCACGCGAGATCGAGGACGTGTACTGGTTCTCCGTCACCGACGACGGCGACGTGTGCATTGTCGAGCGTCGCCGCGCCACAACCCTTCACCGCGTCGGCAGGGAAAGGCAGCGGTGTCGCGACGGACGCACCGGCCGCGAGCACCTCCGCGCCCGCTGCGGACGCATCGCCGCCGACGACGACGAGCCCGCGTCCTTCGACGTACGTCGCGCATGCTCCCTCGCGTGGCGCGCTGAGAGCTGCGAACGATCCCGAGCCCTTCGGGCTGAGGACGAGGATCCGGGCCGTCGCGCCGCCGGACGCGCGCGTCGCGCCGACGATGTACTGCGTCCCGTCCGGTGCCATGAACGTCTGTCCGCCGGCGATCTCGGCGAACGTCCCGCCCGTCGGCGGCTCGAGCACGTTCGACGTGCCGTCGGAGAGCTCGAACGCGGTCGCGCCGGCGTCGTCGATGACGAGCGCCGCCGTCCCGACGCTGGCGATCGAGCGCGCGGGGCGCGGAAAGACCGGCGAGCTCGAGAGCGGCTTCAGCCCGAGCAGGTCGTAGAGCATCGTCGACGTCCCATTGGCCGCGAGCACGTATCGCCCGACGACGATCGTCGCGGCGAGCGCGTCGAATGCTGCCGGTCCACGCGGCATGCGCGCCAGCTCTCCGGTCCGCTGGACGAAGACTTCGAGCGACGCGTTCTCGAGCGCTCCCCATTGCACGAACAACGTCTCTCCGCGCACGAGCGGCTTGCCCGCGGCATCGATCCCCGAGAGGCTGAGCGCGCCGATCTCGGTCCGCTGCGGCTCGCCGAGATCGATGGTGTCGGCGGGGAGCGGCGTCCGCGCAATCTCGGTCCGCTTGCCGTCGGTGCCGATCTTCTCCGTGACGAGCGTTACCGGCGCGGGCGCTCGCGAGAAGACGTCCGTCTCGTCTCCCGTGACGATGACGATGGATCCCTCCGGGGTGCTGCTGCACGACAGCAGCAATCCGAAGGAAAGCGCGGCGCACGAGCTGAGCCAGCGGAGACGCATCGACACCTGGTTAGCACGCCCGGCGAGTCGATGGATCGCCGCGTTCCGGCCGTAAAGTTGGCCCCGCTCGTACGCGCGCGATAGCCGGGAGAAGACCCGAATGAGCCTCGTGGACCGCGTCAGGACGTCGATCACGGGCGCCCTTCATCGCCTCGCGGCAGAAGGAGCGCTTGGGGGGACCACCGGGGAAGAGAACATCTCGCAATAGCCGCACGAGGCGGGAGCGTGAGGACGACCATGAGGGAGCAAGGCATCGTGAGGAACCTCGAGCAGATCCAGGAAACCGACGCCGGAGGGGGAGCTCCGCGTGGCGTGACGATCCTGCTCGTCGCGCTCGGCGCCGGCTGCATCGTGTTCGCGGCGCTCGCGCTCGGGGGCAAGCGCGGCACCGGCGCGCTGCAGAAGACCGATCCGCTCGGCGAGCTCGTCACGCAACAGGCGAAGACGGGCGTGCCCGGAGCGAAAGCGACCGAGCTTTCGTCGCGCGATGTGACGTTCCCGGGGATCCTGAGCGACGAGAATGCTCCCACGACGGCGCTTGCCGCGGTCAAGGGCGGGCCGGTCTCGAGGGACAAGCGCAAGGGCGGTGCGAAGGACGAAGTGACGGCACAAGCTCCGCCGGGCGCGGCGCCTGGCTCCGGAGATCCCGGAAGCGCGCTCGCTTTCTCGAAGCCGGCGACGGAGCCCGCGCCTCCTCCTCCGACCGACCGTCTTCCGGTCGTGCCGCTGCCTGCGCAGAACGTGCTCGAGGCGTCTCCGGTCGTGACGCGTCCGCGTGATTCACTGACGCGTGCCGCCAACGACGCCGCCCAGTTGGCGTCCGCCGCGCAGCCGGCCGCTCCGGCGGGCAGGGAAGGCGGCTACCAGCTGCAGGTGAGCTCGTTCCGAACGCAGGCCGAGGCCGATCAATTTGCGGCTCAGCTTCGTGCGCGCGGGCACAAGGCCTACGTTCTGGAGGCCCATGTGCCGAACCGCGGCACCTGGTATCGCGTTCGCATCGGACCGTTCCCGAGCCAGCATGCAGCGGCGAGCTACCGAGTCGGTTTCGAAGGACGCGAGCACGTCGTTCCATTCATCGTCCAGCCCCAAAGCAAGTGACACGCGACGTTTCGGACCACTCGATGCGCTCGATGGGGAGAGAACGGACACGGGTTCCAGGACCGGCGTGCATCGGCTTCGACCATGTGCCAAGTTAAGGAGTGACTGATGCGCGGCGCGATGCCTCTTCCGCTCTGGGCGATCGCGCTCGTGCTCGCCGCGATCGCGCCGTTCGCGGCGAAAGCGCTGGCATCGACGTTCGAGCGGCGCTCGCGGGCGCGCACGAAGCGCCTACTTGCACGGCGAGATCACTGACCCCACACGAACATCGAACACGAAGAGACAGCGAGGGACGACGAAGGGACAGGAGCTCGGGAGCTAGCGCGCTCTTCCATCAAGGACAGAAGCCGTTAAGCTTCCACATCCCATCTCGAGCCCCATGCATGCATGGGGAGCGTCGGCCGCAGGGCTCGCGCTGAGGAGATCGAAGAATGGCACGTCTGTTCGGACTGATCGGTAATCGCGCAGACCTCGCTGGCCGAGTGCTCGGCTCGGAGAAGGACGCGCTCTCCGTGCGCTCGCGCGGCGGGCAGCTCGGGTGGGGGATCGGGTTCTATCAGGGGGGCGAGGTGCTCATGCGCCGCCGTCCGCTCGACGATCGCGAGTCGATCGACATGGCGAAGGCCGCGAGTGACGTCCGCACGGACCTCCTGCTCGGACACGTCCGAAACGCGACCATCGGATCGCTGCGCACCGAGAACACGCATCCATTCCGCTACAGGCAGTGGCTGTTCGCGATGACGGGCACGCTGCCGTCGTTCGATTCGATCCGCGAGCGTCTCGTCGCGAGCGTCCCGGAGTTCCTTCGCTCGTCGATCCGTGGCGAAACGGACGCCGAGATCCTCTTCTACGTGTTCCTGTCGTTCCTCCACGACGCGGGGCGTCTCAACGATCCCGTCACGGCGCCCTCGCACGTGCGCGATGCGCTGCGCTCTTCGGTCGCCGTCGTGGACGGCATGGCCGCGGAGGTCGGCGGCGGAGCCTCGCAGGCCAACGTGATGGTCGCCGACGGCGAGCACCTCTTCGCGCTCCACCGCGGAGCGCCGATGGGTTGGCGCATCTTCGCAGGCAAGGCTGAGGCTGAAGCGCTCATCGGCGACGACCTCGGCCTGCGGCGCAAGACTCCCGAGCTCGCGCAGATGCACTTCACGCTCCTCGGGAGCGACTTCGACGACGAGTTCTCGATCGCAGCGTCCTCGCCGGCAGCCCAGTCGCGCTGGAACGTGATTCCGGAACGTGCGATCGTGACCGCAGTCCGTGGGCAGGAACCGCACATCGAGGCACTCTAGGAGCGGCGGGGCGCTCGCCGTCGCGTTCCTCGTCGTTGCCGGGTGCGGAGGCAGCGGGTGGGCGACGGCGACGGAGATGCCGACGACGCCGCGCCATCCCGACGGCGTCGCGCTCGAGCCTCCGCCGGCGATGCCCGCCCCATCCGATCGTGCAGAGGCGCGTGGCGTCGTCGCGCTGCGTGAGCCGCTCGCGGACAAGGACGTCGAGGACGTCGTGCGCGCGTACATCCGTGCCTTCGAGCGCGAGGACGATCAGGCGCTCATCCAGCTCCTCGCCGCCGACGCGACGAGCCTGGGACGCCAAGGAAGCTCACGCCAGCAGCTCATCGAGATCTGGCGCACGAAGATGAAGAGCTTCGAGTACCAGCGCCTCGCGGGTCTCGAGGTCGCGCGCGTCTCGCAGATCGAGCGCCACACGTACGAGACGCTCGGCGGCCCCGGCGCGCCGGCGCGGCCTTCGGAAATGCGTCCGGGCGACCTCTACATCCGCGTGCCGATCGCGATCGCCCGCGTCGGCTCCGAGCAGCTCTTCGGCGACACGCTCGTCCTCCTCCTCCGCCGCGAGGACGGCCGCCTGAAGATCGCCGGCCAGGCCGACGAGACCGGGAGCTGATCGGAGAGGTCTCGCGCTCGAGGACGGGGCGAGAGTCCGTCAGCGGTATTCGCTGAGATCGATGTTGTACCGCTTCAGCCACCGGTGCACCTGCATGCGCTCTTTTCCGAGCTCGCGGCCGACGGCGGCGATGTTCCCGCGGTGGCGCTGCAGCAGCGCGCGAAGCTCCTCTTCCGTTGGCGCGCCGCGGCGGCTCTGCGCTTGTGGAACCGAGCTCGGGAGGAACGAGCTGCGCATGCCTGCGGGCTCGCCGCCTCCGTGCTCGTCGGCGCTCGGCGAGGCAGGCGAGGGCGGAAGGTTCGACTGGAGCGACACGCGCGGGCGCTCGCCGTAGCCCTTCATGTGCTCGCTGATCGCGTCCGGAAGGTGCACGGTGTCGAGCTGGTTGCCGTCGGTCAGCGCGACGCCGCGCTTGATGCAGCTCTCGAGCTCGCGAACGTTGAACGGCCAGTCGTAGTGGAGGAGCGCGACGATGAACGAGAAGGTGAACGTGAGGTTCGGGCGTCCGTAACGCGCGCCGAAGCTCCTTGCGAGGAGAAGGATGTCCTCTTTGCGCTCGCGCAGCGGCGGCAGGCGCACGACGTGCTCGTTCAAGCGCGCGAGCAGGTCGCCGCGGAACTTCCCCTCCTTCACGTACTGGTACAGATCGCGGTGCGTCGCGCAGACGACCCGGATGTCGACGCGCTCGGGCGTGGTCGCACCGAGCGGGAAGACTTCACGCGACTGGAGCACGCGAAGCAGCTTTGCCTGCGCATCGAGCGGCATGTCGCCGATCTCGTCGAGGAACAGCGTGCCCTGGTCGGCGAGCTTGATGAGACCCGGCTTGTCGCGATCGGCGCCGGAGAATGCGCCGCGGCGATAGCCGAAGAGCTCGCTCTCGAGGAGGTTGTGCGGGATCGCCGCGCAGTTGATCGCCTGCAGCGATCCCTTTCTCCCGGAGAGCCGATGGATGCCGCGCGCAATGACCTCTTTGCCGGTACCGGTCTCGCCGAGGATGACGGCGGACAGCTCCTTCGGCGCGATCCGCTCGATGTCCGCTGCGATGTGGTCGATCTGCGCGCCGCCGACGAGATCGGTGAAGAGCTTCGCCTTGCGATCTCCGGCGACGCGACCGTCGATCCGGTAGGCGACGCACTTCTCGACGCCAGACTCGACGAACTTGAAGATCGCGTCGCCGACGCGGATCTCGTGGTTCGGCTCGAGCTCGACGTCGGCGTTCACGTATGCGCCGTCGACCATCGTGCCGTTGCGGCTTCCGAGGTCCTGGAGGATCCACGATTCGCGGCCCGTCGTGGGATCGACGCGTGAATAGATGCGCGCGTGCTGGCGGCTGACGGCCTGCTCGGGCACGCAGATCAGGTTCGAGGCGTCTCGGCCGATCGTCAGCTCGGGCGAGACGAAGACGTACGCCGGCGAGAGCTGCTCGAAGTTCGGCGCGTAGAGCAGCATGAGCCCGGACCGTTCCTTCGGCGCCGGCATCGAGTCGCGCGCATCGTCCCCGTAGCTGGACGAGACGCCGGTGCGGTACCTGCTCATCCCAAGGCCCAGCTTATCATTCTCGGGGCGCTCGGAGATCCGGCGGCAGCGCGGTGGATCGCGGACGATTCACTCGTACAGCTCGGGGTCGACGTTCAAGCGCGCGCAGATGGCGGCCAGGACGTCGTCCGTGCGGCGATTCAGGTCAGCGAGCGATCCCGTGTTCTCGATGACGAAGTCCGCCGCCGCGATCTTCTCCGTGAGCGGCATCTGCGCGCGGATGCGGGCCCGCGCCTCCTCCGGCGTCGATCCGTCCCGTGCGGTCGCGCGCGCGACCTGCAGCTCCTCGGGCGCCGCGACGACGACGAGCGGTCGGAACGCATCGGCGACGCCGTTCTCGACGATGAGCGCCGCCTCGTAACAGGCGAGCGCTTCGCCCGCGTCGCGGAGGCGTGATGCTTCCTTGAACGTGAGCATCGTGACCTGCGGATGGACGATCGCGTTCAGCGCCTTGCGCTTGTCTTCGTCGCCGAAGACGGCCGCTGCGAGCTTCTTCCGATCGAGCGTCCCGTCTCCGAGCAGGATGTCCGGCCCGAAGAGCTCCGTGATCGCCTTCAGCCCCGGCGTGCCGGGAGCCACTGCCTCGCGGGCAAGCTGATCGGCGTCGATGACGGGGACGCCCCGCTCGCGTAGGCGTGCCGCGACCGCGCTCTTGCCGGAAGCGATGCCGCCCGTCAGTCCGAAGAGGTGCACGCCGCCATCTTAGTCCAGCTCGCCGCAAAGGTGAGAATGCGCCTTCAACGCACGCAACGCTTCATCGGAGAGCGGGACTTCTCGGGTGCGGTGATTCTTCGGCAGTGGCTGTCCCGAACTAGTTCACCGGCGCGAGCGGTGTCTCTACGAGCTTGCGCTGCGCCATCCCTCCCGGATACGCGTAGCTCGCCCAACTGTCCCAGCCCCAGATCGTCGCCGTGAACGGGCCCTCGCTCCGCATGCGGTGAAGGCCGGTCTGGCAAACGCCGCCATCGAAGGCATCGCCAGGACCGCCACGGCGCCCGAGATCGACGCGGGTCCACTCGTAGTCGCCCCGCGTTCCGACGGGCTTCCACCCCGTGAGGTTGCCGGCGCACTCGAGCCAGACGTCCGCGAACGCGCCGCGATTCTTGGCGCGCACGATCACGAGCGACGTCTCGGCGTACGTCGGGTCGGCGAAGAAGCTGTACGAGCTGAGGTACTGGCCGGCAGGGACGACGTTCACGAACTCCGGATCGCCGATCGTGTTGAAGGTCATCGAGCCGAGCTCATCGGGCTCGTCCGTGGCGCCGCCGCCGGCCATGTATGCAGCAAGGTAGATCGGATGCTCGACGTCCTGCGTACGGACCACGAAGGCGTCCCCGACGCCAGGCCAGAACGTCACGACCTCGCCGGCGGACATCGTCAGGGGCGCACCGGGCGGGACCGCAGGATCGTAGTCGAGCCGTGTCCCGTCCCGTGCGGCGACGATCCGGTACGGCATCGGCTCCCTTTCGTTACCGAGGAGGCGCGGGCGGTAGCCGATGCCGACGTACTCCGATCCCCACTGTTCGAACGACGGCAGCTGCTGGAGCGCCATGTCACATGCCGAGCGCGTCGACGGGATGAACATGCATTCATGGCCGCCGAACACGCTCGTCGGTTTGTCCGACGTGACGATGCTTCCCGAGAGCTCCGCGGCCTGGTTGATCTGGAGCACTTGCCCCCTGTCGAGACGGTAGGTCGCCGGGATGTGCGCGGCGGTGCCCACGAAACCCGTGCCGTCTTCGATGTTGCTCGTTGGATGGATCGTGACCTGCGTGCCGTCCTCGGACGCGACGATCTGCGTGCCCGGACCGCCGCCGGTGTCGTGTCCGGGCCGCGTGATGAGCTCCCACGCATTGACGATCATGTGCTCCTTGCCCCAGGTCGCGACGGGCAAGAGGAGCGTCGCCGACGGCTTGAAGCCCGCTGCGCCGCCATACGGGTAGATCGCAGCGAGGCTCACGGGCACGTTCGTCTTCAGATGGAAGGACGCGCCGAACCCGCTGCCCTCCGGCAACGCGTTGACAGACGTGGCGGCCACGCTCCCCTTTGGGCAATGCGACGGAGGCGCCTCGTAAACGCGGCCGTCGTCGATTCCGTCGGAGACGAACAGGACGGCGCTTTCGTCGGGCGCGAGCGAGCCTACGAGCGGCGTCAGCTCGGCGCTGCCGGGCGTCGTGCGATAGAGCGACCTCGAGACGTCGAGCGGCTTGCCCTCGTGCTCGAGCGAGACCTCGAGCGGAACCCGCGATGTGTTGACGACGAACGCCGCGTAGCACTCCTCGCCAAACCTCTTCGTGAAGAGCGGCGGCTGGAGGTAGAACTCGCAGCCGGTGGAGCTCCGGTCCGCGGCGGCCGCCGCGCACGGCTCCTGGCAGACTCCCGCGCCGCACGCGAGCTCGGGCGGGCACGTCTCGACGATCTCGCCGGTACATGAGCGAATGACCGACCTCCCGTCGAGCGAGCACTGGAAGAGGCAGGCCTCGGCGTCCACCGAGCCGTCCTGCTGGAAACCCGGAGGCGGAACGTCAAACCTAATCCTCTCGTCCCCGCACGCGGCTGCGCACACCGCGGCGAGCGCAGCGCCGAGGAGCACGAACGAAATCACTCGTTGAGACCGGATCATGGAAGCATGACCTCCTGCGGGACGAGGCTCCGCTCGCCCGTCTTTCCGTTGCCGAGCTGCCCGAACCCGTTGCCACCCCAGCAGTACACTTTGCCGCTCGTGAGGAGCGCGCACGTCGATCGGGGAGTCGCCTTCACCTCGGCGGCCGGGCCCGGGAGGCCGACCGCGGCGACGGGCTCGACCGCGTAGTCCTGCGTTCCATCCCCCGCCTGACCGAACGAGTTGGAGCCCCAGCAGTACACCGCGCCCGATACGCCGACGCCGCACCAGCGGATGGTGAGGAACGTATTGGATGCGTAAGGGGTCGTCGCGATCTGGACGAGCGGCTCGGGCGTAGGGATTGGCCTGGGCAGCGCGCGCTCGAGCGGAGCGAGCATGTTGCCGTCGATCGGGCGTCCCCAGCAATGGGCGATGCCTGCCGCAACCGCGCATGCGGTGTCCTCGACGACGTCGATGCCGACGACGCCGCCGAGCGCGACTTCGCCGGGGTACGGATCCGGGACGAGCGACGAGACGCGCCCCAGTGGCGGATTCGCTCCCCAGCTCAGGAGCGTGCCGTCGGCCCGTAGGATGAACGACGCGCGGCCGACGACGAGCCTCTCGATTGGCGCTCCGGCGGGGACCGCGAGGGGCTCTGGTGGAAGGAACGCGTTCATGCCATCGAGCTTGGGCACCGCGACCTGCCCGTACGAGTTCGTTCCCCAGCAGAGGACAACGTCGTCGGTGACGACACATCCGACGGCCGTGTTCGAGCGGATGTCCACGCCGAGGCCGACCATCTTTGCCGGAGGTACGGGGAGCTTTACCGGCGTGAGCTCCGTCGTCATCAGCTCCGTGGGGTTGCGCAGGTACGGGCCCGTTCCCCAGCACCACGTCGAGCCGTCCTTGTCGACCGCGCATGTGTGATCGAGGAACGTGACGTCCGAGAGACCGACGACGCGCTCGGGGATCGATCTGTTGGTGGACGCTGCGTCGGGTCCGCGCCCGAGCTGTCCGTGCTGGTTCTGGCCCCAGCACGCGACCGTACCGTCCTCGAGGAGCGCGCAAAACCCATCGTCGTACCCGGGCGTCGTCGTGAGTGAGATCGCACACGGTGACGACGCGCAGACGACCGGCCGCGGCCCGGCGTCCGACGTCGCGGCATCACGCCAGGGCGGCGCGCCCCGGTCGCTCTCGGCGTCCTCGCTCCCCGCGTCGGCGGTGACGACGTCCGGCGCAGCATCGCCGCCGTCCGAGCCGAGGAGCACGTCGCGATCGCTCGCGCAGCTCGCGGCGCCGCCCGCAACGGAGAGATACACGCCGGCAAGCACGCCGGTGAAGCTGCGATCAAAGAGTCGTCTTGTGGAACGCACGCTGCTCTCCGACGGCCCAGAGGTTGGTGTTCGATGTGCCGCGAAGCTGGTAGAGCGGCTGGAGGTTCGGCACGCCGTTCCTCACGAGCGTCGAATAGCCGTACGCGGCGGCATCGCTCCAGACGTTCGTTCCGCGGATGATGCGGCCACCGTTGTTCCCATCCGCCGCCTCGCCGAGGAGCCAGACGTCGTGCTCGGAGTCGGCCCAGACCTTCGCGATGCTCATGAGCAACGTCGGAAACGGCGTCGCGGATGAAACGGTGTAGCCGCCGCCACTCCGGACGATCGACACGATGTCGTTCCCGACGTCCGAGCTGCTGTAACGAACGCCCACGAAGCGTCCCTTCGCCGGAGCATGGAAGCTTCTCTCGCGGATGGCTCCCTGGACGAGGAGCGCTCCGGGCCTTGCCGAGCACGTTCCGTTCCCACGCGGGGTGCCATCGGCAACCCGCTCATACCCTGCCGTCGTCTTGCGCAGGACGACGGTGCAGAATCCCGGCGACGGGCCGCGCACGCCGACGAACCAGACGTCGTCGCTCGCCGTGCCGGTCAGGCCCATGACTTGCCACGCGTAATACGAGTGCGCCGCCTCGTCGTCGGCATAGTCTAGGACCCACGCCGCTTCGCCATCGCTTGCATCGAGCCCCGCATCGGCGGCGACGCCGTTCCGGCGGTAGATGTTCCCGCAGAACGTCAGGTAGACGTCATCCTTGCTCGTCCCTCCGATGTGCGGCACGAGCGAGAAGTTGATCTCATCGCAGCCGATACGCTGCCTCGTCCACGACCACTTCGTCGCCGGAGGGACCGGCCGCGTGCCGCGATAGACGTACGTCGCGTACCCGTTCGTCTCGCCATGGCGCGCGCCGTTGTCGACGAGCGAGTAATAGACCTCATCGGGGCTCGGCGCCCAGACGTTGACGATCACGCCGTACACGATGGCATTCTGGGTCCCGTCGTCGATGTACGACCACGAGCTCTTCGCCTCGTCCCACTCGAGGACCTTCTGCTCACCCGACACGCTGTTTCCGACCGCGAACGCACGATCCGCGAGTGGCCACACGTCGACGACCTGGAGGTCGGCGTCGGGCAGCGGCGTCTCGCACCAGCCGTCGGCACTGCACTGTTCGGCACCCGGTGCGTCGGATGGAGAGCCGTCGGCAGCCTGCCCATCCTCCGCCCCGCCGTCCGGCAGCGTCGTTGTCCCGCCCTCGGTCCCGTCGGACGGTGAAGTGGTCTCGAGGTCGGCGTCCGACGTTGCGCACGCGGCAGCCGTGGCGAGCGCCAACAACGTGCACGTCGGGCCGAGGAACGTGCGCCTCATGGTTTTCCTCCGAACGAGAGCATGACCCCGTCGCCGCCGATCCAGACCTGGCCCGGCGCAGGCGTCCACACGGCGTAGAGGTCCGGACGACGCCCGCCCAGACCAAGGACCTTCACGGGCGACCAGCGCGTCCCGTCGTAGTGGAGGACGGTGGCTCCATCCCCGACTGCCCAGACGTCCGCCCCGGAGGTCCCCCATACGGTCCGGAGAGTCACGTCCGTTGGAACGTCGCGCACGACGTCCCAGGACGTCGGCTTTCCCGTGTAGTGCCGGATCACGCCGGCGCGTCCGACGGCCCACACGTCCGTCGCCGACGCGGCCCAGACGCCGTTCAGGTCCGCCCATGTCTTGCTGTCGAACGGGGCGATCTCCGGCGCGTCGCTCTGCGCATTCGTGATGTGGGCCGTGACGCCTGCGTTGCCGACGGCCCAAAGATCGTCGGCCGACATCCCGTGGATCGCCCGCATCGACGCGCACCGCACCATTCCGCAGACGCTGGCGGCGAACGCATTGCCAATCGCGAGCACGTTCGTGGACGGATCGACGCGAAGGCGCCGGAGCCCGTTGGCACACCAGAGCCACTCCGCGCCAGGCGCAGTCCAAGCGGACGTGAGCGTCACAGTGAGGTCCGACAGCGCGGAGACCTTGGCTGCGGGCCGCCAGCTGTCCGCCGAGGGAAGCGCTCCATCGGCACCCGCGTCCGAAGGCTCGAGGCCTCGCATGTAGATCGATGCGAGCGATACGAACGCGACCTCCGTGCCCTCACGTAGCCACAGCTCGTGGATTGTCTCGTGCGTCCCGGTCTCGAGCCGCGTCCACGACGTGCCGTCGAAGTGCATGACCGTCCCCCCCGCTCCCGCCGCCCAGACGTCGGTCGCCGAACGACCGCGGATGGCGGTGATGCGCATACGGAGATCGAGGCTGGCCTTGGGGTTCTTCGGATCGAAGAGGCCGTTCGGACACAGCGCTTCGGGCGTGCAGGGCTCTTCGTCTACTTCACCTCCAGCGTCTGCGTCGGCGGTCGTGACGTCGACGCCCGCATCAGGGGTGCCGAGCCGTTCGGAGTCGTCGGGATCGACGAGCGACCCGCTCTCATCCGATGCGCATGCGACGAGCGCACCGATCGACGCGACGCACGCCGCGACAGTCGTAGCGAGCAGCGAGCGGGACGTCATCGCGTCTCCTCCTTTCCTGGGGCGCAAGGCTCGACGGCGCATTGGCCGAGGATGCATGGTTGACCGAGCGCGACGTCGCAGCTGTTCCCGCACGCACCGCAGTTGTTCGGGTCGGAGTTGAGGTTCACCTCGCATCCGTCGGCGGAATCCCCGTTGCAGTCTCCAAAGCCCTCTCTGCAGGCGAATCCGCACGCTCCGTAGGAGCACGTGAGGACGCCGTTCGTGGCGCCGCCGTTCATGAGGCTCGAGTCGAAGCAGCTGATCCCGCATCCGCCGCAGTTGTAGAGGTCGGTGCGGAGATCGAAGCACTCGCTTCCGCACAACGTCTTTCCAGGCGGGCATGCGCATACGGGGTCCAACCTCGCGTCGGGGATGCAACGCTGGTCCGGACCGCAGACGATGTTGCAGCCACCGCAGCTCGTCGGAAGCATGAGGCTGGTCTCGCAGCCGTCCTCGACGTCGCCGTTGCAGTTATCCCACTTGTTCTGGCACTTCAGTCGGCCGCACTCGCCATCTATGCAGCCGTAGTTCATGTGGGGCGGCGGCTTTGCATCGTCGATCGGCGGGCATTGGACGCCGCACGCTCCACAGTTCTGGCTGTCTCTCTTCGTGTCGACGCAGCCGTCCGGACAGAGCACCTGGTCGCCGCCGCAGCCGCATTTGCCCGCGATGCATGGCTTCGCCGGATCCGAGCAGACGTCTCCGCATCCGTTGCAGTTCTCGTTGGTGCCGAACTGCGTCTCGCAGGCGTCGTCTAGCAGGCCGTTGCAGTCTCCCCATCCCTTCCAACACGAGAGAGCGCATTTGCCTTCGACGCACTGGAAGACGCTGCCCCCGAACCTCGGGCAGACGATGCCGCACCCACCGCAGTTGTTCGGGTCGGACTTGATGTTCACGTCGCACGGGAAGTCCGAGCTCGGACACGTCGTGAACGGATCGCGACAGTCGTACGTGGGACAATACTCGATGAGCCCCGCCTCCACCTCGACGGACGTACCCGCATCAGGACTTGCGAGCGGGCCCGTCGGAGTGAGATCACCGACGTAAACGTCCTCCGCGATCGTCCCGCTGCATGCGATGGCGAGGAAACCGCCACAGACGGCGGTGACGAACGCTGTGGTGAGCCGTGAGCTCATGGTGCCTCCACTCGGGCAAGGACGGACCGCACACGGTCCGCATACGGGCTCTTCGGATTGGTCTCGAGAAACGCGCGTGCGAGATTGCCGGCCTTGTCACGATTGCCGAGTAGTGCGAGCGCCTCGATGCGCATCACGTGCCCTTCGTGCGAGAACTGACCCGACGGGAACTCCTGCTCGTACCGGTCGACGGACGCGAGGCATGCCGAGCCGTCTCCCCCGCGCAGCGCCTGGCGCGCTGCGGTCACGAGCTCGAGCTCGCGCCGGAGCGAAGACGCCGACGCGACGGGCGGGGGCTCCTGGGGGACCTGCGCTCTCGCTCGTGGCCTATTCGAGGGAACCGCCGCTTTCGGCGATGGCTCGATCACGGAAGGCAGGCTCTCGACGTTCTGCGAGGGGATCGCCGGGAGCGGCTCGGCGTGCACGGGTGGCGCGTGGGTGTCGGAATACTGCGCAGACACGAGACCTGATTCACCGTCGGCACCGGACGAAGGCGGCGACGGGCGCTCCGACGTCACGACGAACGCCGCGCTCGAGAGCACCGCGGCCCCCAGTGCACCGGCGAGCCACGGCTTGACCCGGAAGAGTGGGCGAAACGCGCGCGTCGGCGGAGCGAGGTCGTCGAGTGGATGCGGCGTTCCGGTCTCGACCTTCGCGAGGATCGCGTCGGTCGGAGTGACCGGCACTGGCGCGGAGCGGTGCGAATCGATGAGCGCTGCAACCAGGGCGTCCGTCTGCTCGAGTCGCTCGGGCGGCTTCATGATTCACCTCGTGTGCGCTTGCGATACCTCTCGAGGCGTCGCTGAAACTCTTCGCGTGCACGTCGGACGCGAGAGGCTGCCGTCGCTCGAGGCACGTCGGCGATCGTTGCGATTTCGGACAAGGTCATCCCTTCGATCTCGTAGAGGATGAACGCGGCCCTGAGCTCCTCGGAGAGACCAGCGAGGAGGGCGGAGAAGATCGCTTCGGCCCGCTTCTGGTCGAGCAGGTCCTCCGGGCTCACCGCGTTCGACTCGGTGGCGGTCTCCTCGATGTCGTCGGTCGGCTCTTCACGCACGTATCGTCGGCGGACGACGTGCGCGATGCGGACCGCCGTGCTGAAGAGGTAGGCCTTCTCTGCGCCAATGCGGACGTCATCGATGCGCTTGGCCGCGACGAGAAAGACGTCCTGTGCCGCGTCGTCGAGGGCGTCGGCCGGAACGCCGAGCCTTCGGAGAAAACGATGCACGTCGGCGAAGTGCCTCTCCACACAATCGCGGAGACGCGCCGAGGAGCATACGGTCACGATGTCGCCCTTGCGGGGCAGCATCGCGGTGGCCATCGGGCCTGCGTGCATGCCATCAATGCAGCTCGCCGTGCGTTTGTATCAATCTTTTTAGAACCGATAGGCGACGCCGGCGCTGCCGAGGAGAACGACCGCGTCCGCACGGGTGACGACCGCGGAACGCTCGACGCGGATGCGGTGCCGGGTGATCGGCACGCTGAACCCCAGACAGGCCTCGACCGACACATGGCCAGCCAGCGACCAGCGAAGGGTCCCGAGCCCGCCATAGTCGAGCCAGAGTCGCGCTTCGTTGCGCGCCGCGGGGATGTTCGATGCGGCGGCGGACAACGAGCCGACGCTGCCTTGAATGCACGTCCCTGCCTCCACGTGGGAGCCCAGGGCCAGTGCAACGGGACAAAGCTCCCCGAACGCTGCCGAGAGCGTCACGTCGACATCCCCCCCGTTCACGGGGAACTTGGCCGGAAGCGTCCGGCGCGCACCGAGGCGAAGCTTCGGCGCAAGCC
>JAEXCN010000079.1 GCA_023402175.1 Pseudomonadota bacterium
GACGAAGGCGGCGAAGCTCCTCGGCGTTTCGCGGCGAACGCTCACGAACAAGCTGAACGCCCACGCGCTCCCGAGGCCGCGCAAGGGACGGATGAGCTTCACCACCGGTGATACGCCGGGTGGCCCGGCTTGACCGCGACGAACGTCCCCTTCCCGATCGCCGTCACCTTGCCGCCCGCCGTCATCGTCGCCTCGATCGCCGCGCGATCCTCTTGCGAGGAGACGACGTGCGATTCGATATGGACCGGGACGAGCGGCGTCGGTCGCTTCAGGATCACCTGGAAGTCCGCCGTCACGCAGCACGGAGCGTGATCGAGCCCGCCCTTCTTCATCAGATGGAAGACGGTGGTCCAGTTCATGTGGCAATCGAGGAGGGCACCGATGATGCCCCCGTTGAGGACTCCCTCGAACGCCTCATGGTGTTTCTCGGGGGTCCAATCGCAGACGAGCTTCGCGTCGGCAGCGTCGGACGTCGCGAAGCTCCGGATGCGGAGGCCTTTGTCGTTCGCCGGCCCGCAGCCGAAGCAGCGGCCGTGGGGGGCATACGTCTCCTGGAGCGACCTGGTCGGATCGAGCGTCATGGCTCCAGGGCTAGCCCAACGGGCGGCCGGGTTCGAGCGAGACGGTCACGGAAGCGCGGGCAACGTCGCATTCGTCGCAACCGGCGTCGGGCGGACAGAGGAACACGAGCGCGTCCCGGCGTAGGTGCTCGAGCGCGACCGCAAGGACGTCGCGAGCGGCGGCGAGCTTTGCGTCGGCGTGTCCGACCTTGCCTTCGTGTTGCAGACCGCGCTCGCGAAGCCATCCGTCCATCCGGCGAAAGCCAGCGCAGCAATGATCCGTCTCGGCGATCGTCATGCGCTGGGCGACGCCGTCCACCTCGACCACGCACGGATGCTCGACGGAGTAAGGGACGCTCGCGATGCTCTCGGCGACGTGGAGCACCGTGCTCTCGCTGTGCTCGACGCCGAGGAGCAGCACGTGACCGCCGAGCTCGTGCACGCGCCCGGGAGGGCTGTCCGGGCCGTGCGGCGGCGTCAGCGGCTGCGGCGCACAGATGCGATGCGCGTGCGGACCGGCAGCGGCGAACGAGCCGCCGGGATGCGTGCTCCGCACGACGCCGCGCTGGCGCCAGAAGAGCTCTGCGGTGATACCCATAGCTTCCGTCGGTGTGGACCGCGGATCGAAGACGCTCTCACCGTCGGTCATCGTCGGCATGACGAGCGTGCCTTCCGGTCCGATCGCATTCCGGAGTGCCTCGATCAGCCCGAGTGGTCCACCTTCCACCGGTCGCACGGCGCGGAAGGACGTGTGGACGAGGAGGACGTGGCCGCGTCGAACACCGAGGGCCGCGAGCTGCGATTCGATCTCGCTGATGCTGAAGACGTGCACGGCCCAACTCTATCGACGCGCGCGCCACATCGCGAGACCGGTGCTGCGGCGCAGGCGGCCGCCTCGGGCTCGGCGATGACGAGACACGAGACTTGCACGCCGTTCGCCGAGAGCCTCAGGAGGCATTGCCATGCGTGCGAGCTACGTGGCGACGGTCATCGGATGCGCGGTCTTGCTCCTGACGAGCTGCAGCCGTCAGCGTGCGCCGCGGGTCGGCCAGACGGTCACGACGGGGGCGCGGATGCTCATGAACGACGATGCCGCGATGATGTTGACGAACGCGCGCTGTCAGCGCGAGAGCGCGTGCGACAACATCGGCGCGGCACGTCGATTCAGCGACGCGGACAGCTGCAGGCGCAGCCTCTTCCCCGAGACCCAGGCGGCGATCACGCCGGAGACCTGCCCAGCCGGCGTCGACGACGCGAAGCTCTCGCTCTGCGTCGCTGCGGTGCGCAGTCAGCCGTGCGACGACCAGCGGCTCAGGCTCTACGACTCCCCGTCGTGCCGTCGAAGCGAGCTCTGCGAGGCGCCCTGATCGCCCGCGGTCATTTCGGCCTGGCGGCGTACTTGAGGACGCGTGCCCGCTCGACGGTGACGAGCGCGCCGCCCGTGATCATCTCATCGAGGATCGGAAGAAGCTTGTCGACGTGCTCTTGGTCGTCGACGACCTCGATCACGACGGGCAGATCCGACGAGAGATCGACGAGGCTCGTCGTATGAACGATGCTCGAGGCACCGAACCCCGCAACGCCGTGGAATACGGTCGCCCCCGCAAAGCCCTCCTTTCGGAGTCGCTCGAGGAGCGCGCGATGAAGCGGGATGTGGTGCCATTTGTCTCCTTCGCCGAGGAAGATCCGGACGAGGAGCTGTTCACCATCGAGGACGCGCATCGGCTCTCTCCTTTCTTCAGGCTCCGACGAGCCAGCGGCCAGCCGCGAGCCCGAGCAGGCCCGCACCAAAGCAGGTCGCGAGCGTGAGAACGACATTGAGACCACCGACGAGCAGGGCGCGCTCCTGGAGGAGGAGGTTCGTGGTCTCGAAGTTGAAGCTGGAGTACGTCGTGAGGCCGCCCATGAAGCCCGTCATGAGCACGAGCCGCAGGTCGTCCCCAATGAGCTTCTTCGTCGCCACGTGCGCGACGAGCGAGATGAAAAAGCATCCCACGACATTCACGATGAACGTCGCCCACGGGAATGCCACGCCGAAGAATCGCGGCGCATAGATCCCAACGAGGCGCCGGCATCCCGTCCCGATGGCGCCCGCGAAACATATCCACAAGAACTGCCTCATCGTCACCTCCATCGCGAAGTGCCGAGAGTCCCCGTGGACGAGCTACGGCACATGCTGCCGTAGGAGTCATTGGCCGCGCAAGAGCACGACGGTCATGGCGGACTCCACCGCCTGTCTGGATCCGAGCTCGAGATCTAGGCCGTTTCCCGGCTCCAAGCAACCGGAAGCCTGAGTGAGCGATTGAACCACACCGAAACATCTGCAGAGACCGAACATCGTCGGTCAGCTCGCGATCGCCCGCGTGAGCCACTCGACGACGGCCGCGACGCGCGCGTTCCGCCGCATGTCCTCGTGGACGACGAGCCACATGTCGCGTGTCGGGGTCGCCGCTCGCGGAAGCACGGGGACGAGCCGCGGCTCGCGCGCGGCCAAGAACGTCCCGAGGAGCGCGATGCCCTGCGAGTCGACACAAGCGAGCGCCTGCGCCGTCGTCGTCGTCGCCCGGACGGACCAGCGCGGCCCGCTCGATCCGAGCGCCTTGCGAAGCCACCGGACCTGCGGGAGCTGATCGAGCGATGCATCGAAGCCGATGAAGTCGTGCGCGGCGAGGTCTCCGAGAGTCCGAGGCACGCCGCGCCGATCGAGGTACGCGCGGCTGGCGTAGAGCGCGAACCGCATCCCGCCGAGGCGACGGGCCACGAGCGACGCCTCCTTCGGGCGGCTGAGGCGCACGGCGACGTCGGCCTCGCGCCGTGAGAGATCGAGGTCGCGCGTATCGGCGCGTAGCTCGATCGCGATCCCCGGGTGCTCCCGTTTCAGGTCCGAGAGCGCCGGGAGGATCACGTAGTGGACCAGTCCGTCACCGGCCGTCACGCGAACGGGCCCTTCGAGCTTCGCGTCCGCGCCGCGCAGCTCGCGCTCTGCGGCGATCACCTCCGCCTCGACGCGCTCGGCACGTGGAAGGAGAGCGGCCCCGATCGGTGTGAGCGCGATGCCGTTCGGCGTTCGATCGAACAGCCGCGCGCCGAGCGCCGCCTCGAGGGCCGTCAGGCGGCGCCCGATCGTCGTGTGCGCGACGCCGAGACGCTTCGCGGCGGCCTTCTGGCTGCCTCCGCGGAACATCGCGAGAAAAATGCGGAGGTCGTCCCACGACGTCGTGCTCGTGACGGCGCTCATATGTGCATCTTTGCACATCCAAGATGCTGCGATGATCACTGTTGCACGGAAGAGCCGCGCGTCATGCTCGGAACATGAAGACGCTGACCTACCAGACACGCCTCGCGCTCGATGATCTCGCCGAAATCGACGAGCCCGTCCCGCAGCCGGGCCCGCGCGAGGTCCTCGTGCGCGTGCGGGCTGTCTCGCTCAACTACCGCGACCTCGCGATCGCGCGGGCGGAATACGGATCGTTCCCCGTTCCTCTCGTCCCTGCCTCCGACGCTACCGGCGAGGTCGTCGCGGTCGGGCCGGGAACCGAGCGCTTCGCCGTCGGCGATCGCGTGTGCCTCGCGTACGTGCCCGACTGGATCGACGGCCCCGCGAACGCACAGACTTCTGCGCGGCGCCTCGGAGGACCGTCCCCCGGAGTCCTGACCGAATACGTCTGCGCCGCCGAAGACGCGGTCGTCCGTGCGCCGAGCACGCTCTCGTTCGAGGAGGCATCGACGCTTCCGATCGCCGGCGTGTCGGCATGGCAGGCTGTCATCACGGAGGGCCGGGTTCATCCCGGATCGGTCGTCGGCGTCACCGGTACGGGCGGCGCATCGTTGTTCGTCGTCCAGATTGCCCGGATGGCAGGAGCACGCGTCATCCTCGTGGGACGGGATCCGGCGAAGCTCGCGCGCGCCGGCGAGCTCGGCGCCATCACCGTCGACTCGACCCGTGATCCCGCTTGGGAGCGACGCGTCCTCGAGCTCACGGGCGGCGCCGGCGTCGACCTCTTCGTCGACATGATCGGCGGCGAGGGGCTCGGGCGATCGATCGCTGCCACACGATTCGGTGGTGCCGTGAGCCTCTTCGGATTCGTCGCCGGCACCCGGCCGACGCTCGATCTCGTCGCGACGATCCGCCGCTCGGTCACGCTACGTGCGACCTCGGGCGGGAGCCGAGCGAGCTTCGAAGCCCTCGTCCGCGCGATCGACGCAAACGGCATCCGCCCGCCGATCGATCGCGTCTTCCCCTTCGGGCTCGACGGCGTACGCCGAGCATTCACACACCTCGCGGAAGGGCGGCCGTTCGGAAAGGTCGTCGTCAGCATGGACGCCGCGTGATGAGCCGGTCGATGCGCGGGACCGCCGCCGCCGCCTCCTCGCGAAAGAAGAGCTGCGCCACTCGACCCGGCGCCCCGAGCGCGCCATGATGGAGCGACGAAACGAGCAACGGCTCGGCTAGAGGAGTGACACGGGATGAAGTCGTTCGCTGGAAAGGTTGCCGCCGTCACCGGCGCTGCTTCGGGAATGGGTCGTTCGCTGGCCATCGCGCTCGCGCGGCGCGGATGCGAGGTCGCCCTCTCCGACATCGACGAGCGCGGGCTCGCCGAGACTGCGCGCCTCGCCCAGGCGGCGAATCCGAAGATTCGTGTCACGACGAAGCGTCTCGACGTCGCCGATGGTGATGCCGTGCGCGCGTGGGCCAAGCAGGTCGCGAGCGAGCACGGTCGCTGCAACCTCGTCTTCAACAACGCCGGGATCTCGTACGCCGCGACGGTCGAGGGCGCCGATCACGCCGACTTCGAGCGCATCGTCGACATCAACTTCTGGGGAGTCGTCCACGGGACGAAGGCGTTCCTCCCTTACCTGCGGGCTTCAGGCGACGGGCACGTCGTCAACACGTCGAGCGTCTTCGGCCTCATCGCCTTCCCGGGTCAGTGCACGTACAACGCGACGAAGTTCGCGGTGCGCGGATTCACCGAGGCGCTCCGGATCGAGCTCGAGATCACGGGCGCCCCGGTCTCGGCGACGTGCGTTCACCCTGGCGGGATCAAGACGAACATCGCCCGCGCATCGAAGGTCCATCCGTCGATGGCGGAGCTCGGGGTCGACGACAGCGACGAGGCGAAGACGCGGTTCGAACGCGCCTTCCGCGTCAGCGCGGACGAGGCGGCCGAGACGATCCTGCGCGGCGTCCAGAAAAACGCCCGCCGCGTCCTGATCGGCACCGACGCGCGCATCATCGATCTGATGCAGCGCCTCCTGCCGGGCAGCTACCACGGAGTGCTCGCTCGCGTGTCCCGTCGCGTTCTGACCGGAGGTCGCACGCGGACTGCGTCGCGAGCCGCGGAGCCTGCTGCGCCACCGCAGCCGAAGCCGGTCGCACGCGCACAGAGCAACTGACGATCGGCGTCAGCGCCGCACCGACGACGCGCCCGCCGATGTGAAGCGCCGGGCATGACGACTCCCGGCTGTAGCAAAGCGTGACCCGCGCAGCGGGTCCGGTACGCGCGCGCCGTGAACGTGAACCATCGGTCCGCGCCGCGACGCGGGCGCGCTGGGAGAGCGGGCTCATCCGTTGCAGGCGCCCGCCCATGGATCAGCTGCGCTCGACGCTGGAGGGCCGATGAACGCTGTCCGACGCTGGCGCACGTACCCGAGGCTCGGCCGCATCTCGAATCTCCCCACGATCGCGACGCAGACCGCGGCGGGCGTCGCGATCGCCGACGTTCGGGTAGACGCGCGCGACGTGCTCTTCGTCGGGGGCGGGCTCACCGCGGCGTACGTCGCTGGGATGTTCCTGAATGATGCGTTCGACCGACACGTCGACGCGCGCGAGCGACCGGATCGACCGATCCCGGCAGGGCACATCGGCGCGTTCGAGGTGTTCGCGCTCGGCGGGCTACTGCTCGTGACCGGCGTCCTGCTCCTGGTCGCCGGCGGGGCACGCCATGATCACGCGGACGCGGGGCTCGAGACCGCGGCCGGGCTTGCGTTCGCGATCCTCCTCTACGATGCGAGCCACAAGAAGAACAGGTTCGCTCCGCTCGTCATGGGCGCATGCCGTGGGCTCGTCTACGTGTGCGCGGCGAGCGCGCTTTCCGGGAGCATTCCTCGCATCGCGCTCGTCGCTGCATTCGCGATCGCCGCTCACGTGGCCGGCCTCTCCGAGATCGCGAGACCGGATGGGAGCGCGAGCCTGGCTGCATCCGCGCTCTTCCTCGGACCGCTCGCGCTCGGCCTCGAGATCAGCCCTCATTCGCTGCTCGCAACCGCGATCACGCTCGTCCTCGTGGGCGTCGTCGCGCATGCCATCCGGACCGCGCGCGGCGGCGAGCGCGAGCGCGCGACCGTGATGCTGCTCGCCGGCATGTCGCTCGTCGACGCCTCGCTTCTCGCCGCGTCCGGGCATCCGTTCCTCGCGCTCGGGGCCGCGGCCGCGCCGCTGCTCACCCGCGCGCTCCAGAGCGTCATCCGTGGGATGTAGCCTCATCGTGTGAACCGCGCGAAAGCGAGGCGAGCACACGAAACTGCCTCGGTCGAAGGCACATCCGTGGCAGCACGCAACGACACGCGACGCGATGCTGCGCCGCGCTCCGCCGGAGTCGCGCGGCCGTTCGGTCGACCAGTGTGTTGGCACATGCACTGCTCGCTTCGTCGGGACGTCGGCGTCAGCCTCGCAATGGCCGCTTCCCGCTGTCGTCGAGCGACCCTGGCACGCGAGGAGAGACCATGACGGCGACACGCGACAGCATCCGGAACATCTGGGGAGACCGGACGCCGTACGTCGGTGAGGGGCGCTGGCCTGTGCGCGTCGACGCCAACGTCGAGGAGGAACCCGAGCGCTGGGTCCAGTCGTGTTGCATGCTCTGCTCCAACGGCTGCGCGCTCGATATCGGCGTCAAGGGCAACAAGATCGTCGGCGTCCGGGGCCGCGGCGTGGACCGCGTGAATCACGGCCGGCTCGGGCCGAAGGGGCTCCACGGGTGGAAAGCGAACGCCAGCCCGGATCGCTTGACGCGTCCGCTCGTGCGGAACAGCCACGGGAAGCTCGTTCCGACGAGCTGGGACGAGGCGATGGGCCTCATCGTCGATCGCTCGAAGTCGATCCTCGCGGCACAAGGTCCGGGCGCGATTGGCTTCTACAACACCGGGCAGATGTTGCTCGAGGAGTACTACACGCTCTCGATCATCGCGCGTGCCGGCATCAAGACGAACCACCTCGACGGCAACACGCGGCTCTGCACGGCGACCGCTGCAGTCGCGCTCATCGAGAGCTTCGGATCGGACGGCGATCCGGGCAGCTACGAAGACTACGACACCACCGACGCCATCTTCCTCGTCGGCCACAATCTCGCATCGACGCAGACGGTCCTCTGGTCACGCGTCCTCGACCGGCGCCGCGGCCCGAACCCACCGAAGCTCGTCGTCGTCGATCCGCGTCGAACGGACACGGCTGCAGAAGCGGACGTGCACCTCCGACCCCGCGTCGGCACGAACGTCGCGCTGTTGAACGGGATCTTGCACCTGCTCTTCCGTCACGGGTACGTCGACCGCGCGTTCATCGACGCGCACACGAAGGGCGTCGACGAGCTCGAGAAGACCGTCCGCGCGTACACCCCCGAGCGGGTCGAGCAGATCACCCAGGTCCCCGTCGATCGCCTTCTCGCAGCAGCGGAGATCATCGGAACGAGCAACACGTTCGTGTCGACGTGCCTACAGGGCGTCTACCAGTCGAACCAGGCGACCGCCGCGGCGGTGCAGGTGAACAACATCCACCTGGTGCGCGGAATGATCGGACGCCCGGGCTGCACCGTGTTCCAGATGAACGGGCAGCCGAGCGCGCAGAACACGCGCGAAGCGGGGGCGAACGGCGAGCTCGCTGCGTTCCTCAACTGGGACAACCCGCTGCACACCGACTACCTCGCGCGGCACTGGAAGATCGACGCGAAGGACCTCCCTCACTACGCGCCGCCCACGCACGTGATGCAGATGTTCCGCTACGCGGAGGAGGGATCGATCCGAATGCTTTGGATCATGTCCACGAACCCCGCGGTGACACTCCCGGAGAGCTCCCGCATCCGGCGCATCCTCGAGCAGAAGTCGCTCTTCGTCATCGCGCAGGACGCGTTCCCGACGGAGACGACGGAGCTCGCCGACGTCGTCCTGCCCGCCGCGATCTGGGGCGAGAAGACGGGCACGTTCACGAACGCCGATCGCACCGTGCACATCGCTCACAAGGCGATCGATCCTCCCGGCGACGCTCGCACCGACCTCGACATCCTCGTCGACTACGCGCGCCGCATGGGGTTCGAGGACAAGAATGGGCGGCCGCTCGTCAAGTGGTCGAAGCCGGAGGACGCGTTCGACCACTTCAAGGCGCTCACGCGCGGACGGCCGTGCGACTACAGCGGGATCACGTACGCGACGCTCTCCGCCGGGTCCGGCATCCAGTGGCCGTGCAACGAGCAGTATCCCGAGGGCCGCGCGCGCATGTACACGGACCATGTCTTTCACACGGGCGTCGACGACTGCGAGACGTACGGCCACGATCTCATCACCGGCGCAGCCGTCACGCGCGGAGACTACCTGCAGGAGGATCCACGCGGGCGCGCATGGCTGAAGGCCGCGGAGTACGTTCCGCCGCGCGAAGAGCCGGACGAGCACTACCCGTTCTGGCTCTCGACGGGCCGGCTCGTCTATCACTTCCACACGCGGACGAAGACGGGGCGCGTGCCCGAGCTCCAGGCCGCAGCGCCTCGTGCGGAGGTCGAGATCTGCGCGGCCGATGCGAAGCGGCTCGGGATACGCGAGGGCGACCAGGTCGTCATCGAGTCGCGTCGCGGCAAGGTCGTCGTGCACGCGCGCATCGGCGACGTCCTCGATGGGCATCTGTTCTTGCCGTTCCACTTTGGGCACTGGGATGCACCCGACGCTCGGACGGCCGCGAACGAGCTGACGATGAGCGTATGGGACCCGTCGAGCAAGCAGCCGCAGTTCAAGTACGCCGCCGTGCGGATTCGAAGGGCTTAGGAGGAGCGATGCACGTCGACAAGATCATCGGACGTCTGAAGACGAGCGAGCGGCTCCTCGCGGACGCACTTCTCCTCGTGTCGGACCGGCACAGCCAGGACGCCGACGTCCGTGACATCGCACGGACGATCGCTGCATGGTCCGTCGACCACGTCGACATCCTCGATCACTTCGGGAAGAAGTACGGCGTCGCGCTCACGAAGCAGCCCGATCAGCTCCGGGCGGCGCTGTTCCACGATCCGCGGGTCGGCGGCGTCGGGATGGTGGAGGACCTCCACGACCTTGCGCTCCTCGCGCACAACGTGAAGCTGCTCTGGACCGAGCTCGGGCAGGCGGCGCGCCAGCTGTTCGATCACGATCTCGAGCAGACGTGCGATCAGGCGAGCACTCAGACCGATCGTCAGATCAAATGGACCCTCACGCGCATCAAGGCCGCCACTCCGCAGGCGTACGTCGTCCCGACCGACAAGGTCCACGAGTTCGAGGCCTCCGTTCCGCGCACCGTGTCCGCGGCCGCGTTGCCCGACGCGCTCTGGTCGCCGATCGCGGCTCTCGCGGTCCTGGGCATCGTCGGTGCGGGCTCGCTCATCGCCGGTCAGCCGTGGCTTCTCCCGAGCCTCGGTCCGTCGGCGTACCTCGTCGCCGTGGACTGGGCGCATCCGTCGGCGCGGCCGTACAACACGATCCTCGGGCACGCGATCGGGCTCGGGGCGGGCTTCGCGATGGTCGGCGCGTTCGGTGCGTTCAACGATCCTTCGCCGCTCGCGTCGGGCCCGCTCACAGTCGCGAGGGTCGCCGCGGCGTCGCTGTCAGTCCCGATCACGATCGCGCTCGCGCTCCCGCTGAAGGCCGATCATCCTCCGGCGGGCGCAACCGCGCTGCTCGTCGCGCTCGGCGGCATCAAGACGGGCCGGCAAGCGATCGGGCTCATGATCGGAGCGTGCCTGCTCGGGTTCGCCGGCGTCGCGTTCCGGCTGCTCCGGTCTGGTCGATGGCGGCGGAAGAAGGAGATGACGCGCGCGCGCCGACTCGCGCCGGAGCTCCGTCCCGGGTGACGTGCTTGCCTTCTATGGGCGATCCAGTCCGCGACGGTCGCTGGTGTCGAGCCGCCCCCTCGTCTCGAGCCTGCGCCGACGCTCTCGCTGTTCGCAACGCGCTCTACGCGCGAGCCTTCGTTCTTGCTTGCACAATGACGGCTGTAGCTCCGGGAACACTGGGATTTGCAGTTAGGGATGGTGTCCTTGGGAGCTCACGGGCTCGGCGGCGCAGCGGCTTCCATGTGCCTTGGTGGAAGCGAACGGTCATCGCGAGTGCAATGGGCAGTTGCCTGTTCGCGTCTGCTCGTCATGCCTCGATGAACGCCTTCGCTGCGTTGCTTCATGAGTTCCAGAGCGCAGCGAGCGTCGTCGGCGTCAGGGTTATGCGTCAGGACATCGAGATCGAGAATGGAATGGGCTGCGAATGAACGCGTATCGCGCGACCTCGCGCTCTCGGACGCTTCCGCTACGGTCCGCGCCCATTGCGTGGATCTGGACGAGCGGCTGTCACATCGATTGCACCTCGAGAC
>JAEXCN010000343.1 GCA_023402175.1 Pseudomonadota bacterium
ACCAGATAGAACTGCCCGGGAAGGATCCGCCGCGGCGCTGTCATCGCACTCCGGTCGGCCGGTCGCACAAGACCGTTGCGCACTTTCTTCAAGCGCCGCCCGACGCTTCTCAGCGGGACGGGACGAGACCCTACCGGCCGAGACCGTACGGCCGAGACCGTACCGACGTTATGCTCCCCGGGGGCGCGTCCCCGGGGGCGCGAGACCCTACCGGCCGAGACCGTACCGACGTTATGTCCCCGGGGCGCGCGACGTTATGTCCCCGGGGCGCGCGGGGCGAGACCGTACCGACACTACGTTGCGGCCTCGAGGGCCTACTGACGTTACGACCCGGCCTTACGCGACGTTACGACCCTGCCCGACGACGCCCGCCCGCTGCCCGGGGCCTCACCGACGTTATGGAGCCCGGGAGCCCGCGCTACGTTACGACCCTGCCCGACGACGCCCGCCCGCTGCCCGGGGCCTCACCGACGTTATGGAGCCCGGGAGCCCGCGCTGCCCGGGGCCTCACCGACGTTATGGAGCCCGGGAGCCCGTTATGGAGCCCGGGAGCCCGCGCTGCCCGGGGCCTCACCGACGTTATGGAGCCCGGGAGCCCGCCCGCACCCCCGGGGCCTTACCGACGTTATCGAGCCCGCTATGGAGCCCGGGAGCCTTACGACGCGTGCCCGAGGGGCTTACCGACGTTACGCAGGTCGCAGGTCGAGGGGCTTACCGACGTTACACAGGTCGAGGTCGGGCCTTGTGGAGGCCGGGCCGCGAGCGGTGGTATCAGGCCGTGTCGCGCGCGCGAACATACTGACGTCAGGCCCGCGTCGTGTTCGGGCCGGCCGGTGTGAAGTGCTGACGTCGTGTTCGGCCCGCGTCATGTTCGACCGGCGGCCGACGCTCTCAAGGGCCGCACACGAAGCGCGCGAGCGTGTCGGCGTTCGTGAGGAAGTCGACAGCCTCGTCGACGGGAGGACAGCGGTCTCCCGCATCCGGTCCGCCGTCGCCCGCATCGGGATTGGGCGGCGGAACTGTGCAATTGGCGTCGACGCTCGAGCTCTGGGCGTTGCATGCCGTGCTCGCGGCGGCGTTCGTGCACGTCGCCCAGCATGCGTCCGGCGTCGAATACTCGCGGCATGCCGAGAGAGTGCAGACGTGGAGGTTCGTCCATGCTTGATCGCATGCGACTGCGCCGTGGAGCGCACCCCTGCATCCTCCATGGTTCACGAATACCCCGTTGGGTACATCGGAGATCGTGTTTACGGAGACGATCGCGCCGGCGTGCGTTCCATCGCCGATGAGACAGCCGCGACAGGCCGGTTTGTCGGCGAGGACGCTGCTGCATTCCGCTTGCGTGGCCGACTGTGAAAGGCACGCCGTGATGAAGCTCGCGATCTCTTGTGGAGTGCACACGTTTTGATGGACGCCGGCGATGGGCCGCCACTGGACCGAGTACGGACCGGTGTACGGCTGACAGCTTCCGCCGTCCGCCGTGCCGGCGTCGTTTTCGGCCCCGCTGCCGCCGTCCGTGCCTGGAAACGGCGGGAGGGTGCCCGTGCCGCCGCCGCCGCCGCTCGTCGCCGACCACGGTCCGCACGTCGGCGTGCTCGTCGTCTTCGACGCGCAGCCTGCCGAGACCCTGATCTTCGCGGACGTGAGCCGGCCGAGGACACTGCACACTCCTCGAGCAAGGTGCACGCGTCCGCCCTCGACGACGAAGCCCGTCTCGCGATCTGCATCGAGCGGAATGAAGCACGCGGAGTCGCCGCAGATTCCGTCGCCGCCTGCGGGCAGGGCGATGGCGACGTTCACGGAGTCTTCACGCGCAAGCTGGGGCATCGCGACGGAGCAATCGGACGACTGTAGCTCGGTGTCCTCGCTCGTCTGCATGCAGGCGAGCGTGTCGAAGCACATCCCGTCTCCGTTGCCCGTGCCCCCGCCGAAGATCGCGGCCGGGTCGTAGTCGGGCAAGAGCGTCGAGTCGACCTCGTCCGAGACGCAGCTGCCTGCGACGCACGACGTTCCCGCGCCACACGTCGAGCTGACCGCGCCGTCCGCGGCCGTCTGCGCGGTTGCATCGCAGAGCCACTGGATCGGCACGCGCAGCGTGGCCACGCGTGTCTCGGGAATCGTCGTGACGACTTGGCGGAGCGTGCGAGCCTTCGCGCCTTGCTTTGCGATCACGCGGATCGTCACGGGCGCGGAGGCATCGTCACCACCGACGATTCCCAGCGTCGCTGGGATCTTCAGGTCCGCTGGTCCTCCGACGGCGTATTCGTTGCTGAGGCGCACCACGCCGAACGAGCTCACCTCGATCACGACCCTGTCGACATCCTTCGGCAGTGACATGTCCGTCTGGATGGCGAGCATCAGTTGCCCGCGAGCGGGCTCCCTCGGATGGGCGCATGCCATCGGCAAACCAAACAGCGCAGCGGTGCTGAGCAGGGCGGGGAGGAAACGAATCGGGCGGATCATCGAACGAACCTCGAACAGTGTGGGGCCGTGCGAACAGTGTGGGGCCCGGCGGGTCAACGCCAGGACAGCGCAACGGTGCCGGGCGGGATCGTCCCGGGCGTGGGCTCTGCACGAAGCGTCTCGCCGGGCTGGAACACGAACACTGCGGCCACCGCGATACCCGATGCGAGGACGACACCGCCGGCGATCCACAGCCAGGTCGGCGTTCCTTTCGGTGCTGGCTCGAGCACGACGTCGACGGTTCGTGTCTGGTTGTCCTGGACGAGGATCTCACTCTGGTAAGGACGCATGCCGTCGCTGGTGATGCGCAGCGTGTGACCGCCGCTCTGGACGGTGCCCGCCCAGTCGCCTTTGCCGATCACCTTGCCATCGAGCGCGACGAGACCGTCAGCCCCGGTCTTCACGACCAGCTTCCCCTCGTGGCGCTCTGGCTCGAGATGCACGTGGAGATCGATCTGACCGGCTCCGCTGACCGTGAGCATCTTCTCGTACGTGACGAAGCCGGCTTTCTGCACGCGGACGCGACGATCGCCGAGGTCGACGAGCAACGGCTCCGGCGTTGGGCTCGTCGCGACGCTCTCGGCATCGACGAAGATGCTGGCGCCCGGCTCGTCGACGGTGACACGAACCTTCGTTGCGAACGCTTGGAGCGCCGCGCTGACGTCACGCGCCTCACGGACCTCGTCCGGAGTGAGGGTATCTTTTCCTTCGGCGAGGTAGCGCTCGAGCAGTCGGATTGCCTTCGCATACCGACGAAGGTTCTTCTCGCAAGCGGCCATGTTCCACAGGAGGCGCGGGTCCTTCGCGGCTTCCCACGCGTTGCGGTACTTCACCAGCGCACCGCTGTAGTCCTTGTCGTCGAAGAGCAGGGTCGCGGCTTCGTATTCGCTGCGTGCCGCCCCGGACAGCGATGCGGCGAGCGACGGCTTCTTCTCGGCTTCTGGAGCGGCAGACGGAGGAGTAGGCGGCGCGGGTGGTGGCGGAACCGGCGGCTCGGCGTGCGCGTTCCGCTGCGCGAAGAGGAGCGTCGCTGCGAGTGAGACGATTCCTGCGTATCGCCATCGACGCGAAGAGGTGACTCGGGTCGTCATTACAATCTCATCTCGAGCGGGTTTTCCCAGTCGGGGGAGCGGGCGTGGATGGGTCATGGTCCGAACTCGAGGCCGAGATACGGCGCCAGGATGGCCTGCGGTCCGGACGCGACGACGATCTGCTGGCCGTTGAGCTCCACGCGTGCGTCGCTGCCCGCGTTCTCTACCCAGAACATCACGCCGAGTGAGAGCGCCGTCGTCCGTCCGAGGCGGAGGTGCCCCGCTCCCTCTACGGTGAACGCCGGCGTCGCGTACGTGGTCGCGTTGGCCGACAGGATGTCGCCGACGGCAATCACGCGGTAGGCGCCACCGAGACCCACCGCGAGATGGGCGCGAAGGAGGGAATTCTGCAGCGTGTAGCGGACACGAAGCGCACCCATCCCGCCCGCGCGAGCGATGCTCTGCTCGGTCGTTCCCGTGCCCATCGTGAGCTTGCCGCTGGCGTAGTCGCCCGATGCGCCGAACGCGAAGTCGATCCCGAGGGGATCCGCCATGCGGCCGACGTAACCGAGCAGGCCGCCGCCCATCGGCGCCGACTGCGAGCAGTCCGTCGCACGTGCGACAGCGCAGGGACTCTCGAATTGGCTGCCGCTCCCGCCAGCAGCGAACGAGAAGAATGGAATGAGCCCGCCATAGGTCCCATCGAGCACGTCGGCCTTCGCCGTCGAGTCCTTGTCGGCGCCCACGCGCGGCGGCACCGCCGTCAGCGCAACGACCTCGCGGAAGCTCTGGTCCTCCGAGACACTGACGGTTCGCTCGTAGCGCTCGTAGCCGTCGCGCGCGATCGCGAAGGTGTGTGTGCCGATCGGGATCTCGCCTTGGAAGTGGCCATCGGCCACCGGCTTGCCGTCGACGTAGATCGTCCCCTTCGAGTCTGCCGTGCGGATCTCGACGGGCGACTTGAGCGGAGAAGCGACAAGGACGATCTCCGTGCGGCCGTTGGCGGTCACGAGCACGCCTCGCGTCGGCGCCGCTGCACGGGCGCCCCTCGCACGGACCTCGTGGTTTCCGGCAGGGATGTCGCCCTCCCAGGGCAACGGCCCGCGCTCCTCGCCGTCGATCGTGAGCACGAGCGATTCGCCCGAAGCCTCGCGCACGACGAGATGCCCGCGGTCGATGCGCGGCGAGAGCGTGATCTCCACCGTCGTCGGGGCGCCGCCGGCGACCTTCACGACCTGCTCGGCGTCGACGTAGCCGGACTTCGCCACCTTGATGCTATGCAGGCCGGCGGGAACGCGCGGGCTCTTGGCGATCGGTGTCGTGCCGAGCACGACGTCGTCCAAGGTGACCTTCGCGTCTGCCTCGTTGATGCGCAGGATCAGCTCTGACGTGCGCGCGTCGAGGATGCGCAATCGATCCTCGGCTGTCGTACGCGAGGTCTTCGAGAGCTTCTCGGGGAACGACCGGAGCAGGTCTGCGTAGGCCTCGTACGCCTTCACGTCGGCGTGCAGCTCGTCGTAGGCTCGGGCAACGCCTTCGAGCGCCTGCGGCGTCCGCTGCGCTGCGAGGGACGCTTCCCACGCGGTGGCGGCGGCTGCCCAGTCCTTCGCAGCAGCCGCTTTCGTCGCGACTTGGGCCTTCTGCCGGGCCTCCGTCGCATCATCGCCAGCGGCTGCCGCGCGCGCGACCAGGAGAGCGGCAACGAACGCTGACACTCCACGACGAACAACGTGCTTCACACGCACCTCTGCAAACCCTCCTCGAGCAGTGGGTACGGCTCGTCGAGCCCGCGAGCGTTCACCGCCCCCAGAGCAACTCGAAGTCGAACCCTCTCGATGCCGTCGCTGTCGGTATTCGGCGCGATCGTTAACGAGCGAGGTTGCCTCTGCGTGCGCTGCCCCCGCTATCGTGGAAACCCCTTACTCGCCATCATCGCGGTCATCGCGGTCTCGCGGTCATCGCTGTGAAGCCTCGTCGTCGCGAGGTCACGGCGCAGACCCGAATCCGCTCCTCAGGTGGTGCTTCGAGAGCGACGACGCCTGAGTGCGATCGCGATCGCGGTTCCGATCACGGCGCCGAGCGGCGCGGGAGCAATCGCCGTCGCAGATGTCGCGCGGCATGTGCAGCCGCCGGGCGAAGACTGCTCGTCACCTGCGTTGCTGGTCGCGGGGCCTGCAGCGCCGCTGCTGCCCGGGCTTTCAGGCTCGCCCGCGCACGCTCCACACGAGCCACCGCAGCCGTCGTCTCCGCACGTCTTCCCCGCGCACGAAGGCGTGCACGCGACGCAGGCACCGTCTGCGTTGCACGTCGTGCCGGCCTCGCACGTTCCGCAAGTTCCTCCGCAGCCGTCATCTCCACACTGCTTGCCCTTGCACAGATCTGCGGGCGGTGCGCCGGTCGGTGTCCCCGAGAGGAGCGTCTCTGCGAGCCCGAGCGAGATCGACGCCCCGCTGCAGAACTCCCCGATCGCCGTGAACCACTCGATGAGCTGTCCGTTGTACGGCGCCATCGGAGTATCCGCGTAACGGAAGTCCTTCAGCGGATCGAGCGCGTACGCGTAGCACGGTCCCATGTCGAGGCCGCCGGTCGTCAGCGCCGTCGTGTCGTAGCCTTTCTCGCCGAGGTACGTGACTGCAGAAGTGGTGAACGAGATCGGAACCGGCAGCCCGCCATTCGGCGGATCGGCGACCTGCTGCCGACCGCGGTCGGTCATCTGGACGAGGTCCTCGTAGAAGTCCTGGCCGCCGGGCGTCGTCCCCATGTCCATCCACTCGCCCCAGCCGTCGAAGATGTTGAGGAAGGTCCGGTAGCCCGCCTCTTCGCCGACCGCGCCGCCGGCGAGATCGCCGATGCGACGGAGCGGACGTTCGCAGAACTGGACGCGCGCCTTCTGCGTCGAGCCGAGCGGGATGAGCCCGCCCCCGCGCATGCGCCAGTAGATGCCGCCGAGCCAGAACGCCACGAACTTACGCTCGTCCGCCGTCATCGACGGGAAGGGCAGCGGACCACGTGTACGCGCGTGAGCGCCGAGGCAGACGAGCTCCTGATCGGCCTTCGTCTTTCCGGCCTTCTCGACGTTCGCGAGATGCGTGTCGGCGGCGGCGAGCTCGGCATCGAGTCCGCCCACGGCCGTGGTCAGCGCCGCGTGCGCCGTCGGATCGAAACACGACGCCTGCGCGCCGAGCGTTGCGAGCGCGTCCTTGTAGGCCTGCCTCGCGGATGCGATCTGCTGCGCGATGACGGGCCTTCGAATCTTCCAGATGACCGAGCGCAGCGTGGGCACCCAGTCCGCCGGGAGGAGACCGTCCGGCGCCGGATAGTGGCTGAGCGCTTCGCCCGCGAGCCCGATGAGCGAGTCCACCGTCGCCGTCGTGCTGTCGTTGACGACCGCGGGCTCGTACGCGAGCACGTAGCGTTCGGGTTGCTCGACATCGAGACACACGCTCGTCGCGGCGAGCTTCTGTCGCACGACGCCGTCGGTGTTCGAGCAGGAGGCAGGTGCCCCAGCGGCGAGGATGTTCGCGGGCACCGAGAACGTCGCGTGCTTCGTGCAGAGCGCGGGCGTTCCCACCGGCCACGTCATCGGCGTCGTCTTCGCGGTCACCGCGCGCTGGAGCGTCGCCGCCATCTCGGGGAAGAACCACAGCGTCGTGTCCCCCGACTGCAGCGTCACGAGCGAGCTCGGAAGCGCGAAGGTCGAAGGGAGCTTTCCTTCGAGCGCTGCGAGCTTCTGCTGGGTGCGGGCCGGATTCGCACCGAGCGTCGGCGCGAACGAGAATGGCACCTTTGCGGCGCGCGCCTCCGGCGTGACGAACGCCAGCGCAGCGACCACCCCAACGATCCCCAGGCGCGTCAACGACTTCATCGCGGCGCGACGCAAATATCAGAATCACGTCTTTCGCCGTCTTACTCCTCTGGTATCCGACGCATGAAAATTAGAGTGAATGCTCAAAATGAAAATACGGCGTCCGGCAGCAATCCTGACAAGCGTCGTTGTTCGATGTGATTGCGTTACTTCAGCGTCGAAGTCGCGGCGCACTCACCAAAGCGTGAGCGCTGCGGCGGCGAGGGCTCCGATCATTACGGCGATCGCGATGACGAGGAGCGGGCGGATGAATCGCGACGGCTCTCCGAGCGCGAAGATGCCGAAGTGCGGAGTAGACAGGGAAAGAGGTGGACGCGGCGCGGGCTCGTCCTCGGCGGCGCTCTCTTCCGCGACGTCCGCGACGTCCGCGACGGGCGTGACGGACACGGCGGGAATCTCGGACGCTGGCGGCGGTGGCCTCAATCGCTCGAGCGCGGCGCTCTCCATCACGCTCGTGCGCGAGGCGAGCGTCGCGTCGCTCGCCTCGGCGCGCATCGCCGCGAGCACCTCTTCGGGCAACGTCCCGATGCGCGTCGGCGCGCTGTACATGTCCTTCGCGCCCTTCGGTGGCGGAACGGTGTTCGGCTCCGGCCTGCGTTCGTCGTCACTCATCGCGGTCCTCGCGTTCACAAGGGCCTCTTCGTGGAGCTCGGGCCGGAGAGCGAAGGCACTCCGTCCGGAGTGATGGCGATCGGATCGATGCGGAGCGAGCGCGCGCCGCCGTTGCGGTACCCGACGATCGGGCTCGACCACGCGTGGTAGGCCATCCAGAGCTTTCCGCTCGTGTCGGTGAAGAACTCTTGCCCGCCCGGGCCGAGCGTATCGCCGACGGACTTCACGAGCGGACCATCCATCGTGTGCTTGGTGCACGGACCTTCGGGGGCCGCGCAGGTCGCATAGCCGATCCCGTAGCTCGAGCTCTCCCACCAGCCCGCGGAGTAGAACAGGTAGTAGCGATCCTGGAGCTTCACCATGCTCGGTCCCTCGATGAGCGGCGCCTCCCAGCTCTGGTCGCGGCGGAGCAGCTCCGTCGGCGCGCCGAGGAGCGAGATCCCGTCGACGCCGAGGCGCTGCGTCCAGAGCCGCGCGTCTCCCGCGCACGCCGTTGCGTTCTCGTCGCTCTTCCACAAGAGGTATGCGTCGCCGTTCTCGTCGACGAAGGGGCTCGGGTCGATCGAGCCGCAGAGCGCCTGCTGTCCGGCCACCTGACAGATGAACGGAGCGTCCGACTCGTCGACGTACGGACCAGCCGGTGTCGTGGCGACTGCACGGCCGATGCACTGGAAGCCCGATGCCACATCGCGCGCCGTGAAGTAGAGGACGTACGTGCGGTCGCGCCGAAGAACGGACGGCGCCCACGTGAGCGAGGCGTTGGCCTTGGCCCACGTGGGAAGCACCGGCAGCGCGTCGGGCAGCTCCTCCCATTCCGCGAGATCGTCGGAAGCGACGACGCGGACGTTGCTCCCTGCTGCATTGGTGGCGAACGCGTAATAGCGATCGCGGTCACGCAGCACGAACGGATCTGGGAAGTCCTCGGGAAAGACCGGATTCGTGTAGCTGACGTTCGGCGTTCGCGCGTCGACGGCCGGAGCCGCATCCTCCGTGGGCGCGCCGGCATCGTCCTGGACGATGACACCTCCATCCTGGACCGGGACGGGCGCGTCCGAAGGGAACACAGGGTCGGAGCCGCAGCTGCCGACACACAGGAGTGCTGGTCCGACGGGAAGAAATGCGAGTCGTCTACCCCCACGTAACCTGTCGAGCATGGGCTCCTTCTTCGGAGATGTCAGCGGAAGGTGGCGGTGACGTTGTCGTAGCGAAGTCGCCATCCCGTGTGCGGGGTGCCGGCGAAGACGGCCCCGAGCAGCAACGTGGGCCTCGGGTCGAGCCCGGGCGTCGGCGCGATCGGCTCGCGAACGCCGACGGCGACACCATCGAGCGCGATCTGGACGCCGGGCGACGAGCCCGACGCGACGACATCGAGCGTCACGCGCGACCACTGGTTCAGCGGGAGGTTGAAGAACGGGTGGTACGCGTCCTTGTTGTTCGGCGGAGGAACGAGGTTCGACTCCTCGAGACGGACGTTGCCGTTCGAGTAGACGAGCCGCAGCGAGTACTTGCTGTCTGCGCGCGCCCACTCGAGCGCGGCAAGTATCAAGAACGAGGAGCCCTCGTTCGTGCGCTCCGGCTTGAAGTCGAAACCGACGACGACATTCGTCGCGGACGTCTCGAACGAGCGGGTGATCTTCGAGACGAACGTTCCTGCAGCGGTCGTCGGCGGGGCGTCGATGAGGAACACGTTCGGCGCCGACTTGGGCGAGTAGCTCGTCAGCTTTCCGAACACACCCTCGCGCAGCCACTGCTTCGAGAGGTCGGCGGTATCGAAGTCGTCGCAGAAGGCCGTGCCGCCGTTCTCGGAGCAGAACGAGCCGCCGTCGACGAACACCGGTGGACCGTTCGGATCGGGGGCGTCGGAGTCGCCCTCGGCCTCGTCTCCGCCGTCGCCGCCGAGGCCGTTGCTTCCGCCGTCTCGCCGCGGCGGCGCCGACACGTCGACCTGGTGCCCGTCGCCGCCGCCGTCATCCTTTCCCTCCGCCGGGCCGACGAACCCGTCGAACCCGACGAGGGAACACGCGGCGGTGACGGTGCAGAGCAGGCTTGCTCCGCACCGAGCCGCGAAGGAGCTGGGCTTCATTTCATCTCGAGGACGTGGTTGTCCCAGTAGATCGCGAGCCCCGCGCTCCTCTCCTTGTTGAAGACGAGCGGCATGCCGGCGATACGCGCGAACGCCGCCTGCTCACGCGTCACGCCCGCGTACTCCTTCTCGAACGCCGGCGTGGCCGCGTTGTCGATGCGAAGCGAGTAGAGGACGCGATTTTCGCCCGCCTCACCCGTGTCGCCCGAAGCGAAGGTGAACTTCACCTTCTGCTCGAAGTGGTGCCACTTCCGGAGCTCGACGGCTCCCGCCGTGAGCGGCTGCTCGATGATGTAGTCGCCGCCGTTTGCTTGCTGGTTGTGCTCGATCTTCAGCTCCTTGAGCGCGCTGCCCTCTGCGAACATCACGAGACGGAAGCCGAACGTGTCGGGCCCGACGGCGTCGGTGAATTGGAAGTCGTCGAGGAAGAAGCCGTCTTCGTTCCCGATCGAATCGAAGTAGACGTCGTACGACCACGTCACCTCGGTGAAACCCGCCTTCGTCACGGTCTTCGCGAACTTCGCGCCCGGCGTGTCCTTGTCGATCACGCGTGAGAGGAGCGAGCTCGGCGCGGAGACCGCCTTCGTCGACGACAACGTCGCGACGGGCTGGTCCGTCGGCTCGATGAAGTCCCACTTCGTCTTGTTCGGAGTCAGCGCGTCGGCGGAGTCGAAGTCGTCGCAGAAAGAAGCCTCCGGGTGCGCCGCACAGCCGGTGGGCGCCCCGCAGCCGCCGTCTGCGCAGGCATCGACGTCCTTATCGGTGTTCGCACCTGCGTCCTTCGAGGGCGACGGGGAAGTGTCGTCCTCGTTCCTGCTCGCTCCCGCGTCTTTCGAAGGCCGCGAGGGGATCGGATCCGTCTCCGGCGCTGTATCCGATGTCACCTGCGTGCAGCCGCCGGCGACGGCGAACGCGCTCAGCGCGACCATGGCAAAGACCTGGCGTCCGCCTACCAGGCGAAGCAAATGGGGCATCGATCGGCTCCTCTCGTCGACGTCGATCACGATCTCGTGATCGGAAGGTCTGACGGGCGCGGCTCTGCAAGTTCCGCGCACCGCGCGTCCAAACGCGTCGCGCTTCGTCGTCGGTATGGACGAGCTCTGCGGTCGCGGAACGCGCATCAGAAGATTCCGCGAGCTCGCGACGGCGCGGATGTCGTCCTTCCACGCTGAGCCGAGCGCCATCCAGTGATGAAGGGTCACAGCAAGCGATTGCGGGGGACACCCAGCGCATGCGGGCAGCCGCACGCGCCTCGCATGTCACGAAAGACGTAATCGTCCAGGCACCGATCGGCGCACGTCGTTTGCAGCGTCCGATCGACACGGATGAGCATCGACGAGATCCCGCGGCAGCTCGGGCGGTACGTTCTCTACGACCGGATCGCGACGGGCGGGATGGCGACGGTCCATTTCGCCCGGATGCGAGGTGCGATCGGCTTTTCGCGGCTCGTCGCCATCAAGCGCCTCCGCCCGAACTTCGCGAACGACGCTCACTTCGTCCAGATGTTCCTCGACGAGGCACGGCTCGCCGCGCGGCTCGAGCATCCGAACGTCGTCTCGACGATCGACGTCGTGGCAGACGACACCGAGGTGTTCCTCGTCATGGAGCACGTGCTCGGCGATTCGCTCGAGGCCCTCATGCGCGACGGGGTCAGGCGCATCCCGATCTCGATCATCTCGGCGATCATCTGCGGGGTGCTCGAAGGGCTTCACTTCGCCCACGAGGCGCGAGGTGATGATGAAGCGGCCCTCGAGATCGTCCATCGTGACGTGTCACCGCACAACATCCTCGTCGGTGTCGATGGCGTCGCGCGCGTGTTCGATTTCGGGATCGCGAAGGCGTCGACGAACACGCAGGAGACGCGCGAAGGTGTCGTGAAGGGCAAGGTCGCGTACATGGCGCCCGAGCAGGTGAGGGGACTCGCCGACCGGCGCGCCGACGTCTACGCCGCTGGCGTCATCCTCTGGGAGCTCATCGCCGGGCGCCGCCGTCATGCGGGCGAGCGGAACGATTCTCTCTTCCTGAAGCTCGCGCGGAACGAGCTCGAACCTCCGCGACCGCCGAGCACGATCCGCGTCGATTGTCCGGTATCGGTCGACGACATCGTCGCGCGAGCGACGCATCCCTCGCCCGAGCATCGGTTCGCCAGCGCGCGCGAGATGGCGATGGCGCTCGAGGCCGCCGTCGCGCCTGCTCCTGCGCGTGACGTCGGTGAGTGGATCCGCACCGTCGCCGGTACGCGCATCGAGCGCGCCGCCGGAGTCATGCGACGCATCGAGGCGACTGACAATCGGCTCGTCTCCGAGTCGAAGCTTTCGACGGCTCCGGGCTCGGTTTCTTCGAGCAGCGTGCACGTGGTGACCGCATCGATCCGCCCGTCCGACTCTGCGGCTGGTCGATCCGTCTCCGTCGAACAGTCGCGCAGCAGTGAACGTCCCTCGGTGCCGAGCCCGTCGAGGAGCTGGACGATGGTCACGGCGCTGCTGGCATTCTCGGCCGCGCTGCTCCTCGTCGGTCTCCGGGCCCTGTCGAACCGGAGGGACGAATCGAGCACCGTTCACGACGCAGCCGTCTCGACGGCAGCGCTGCCGGCCGCGCTCGAAGCGCCGGCCGTCGCGGAGGAGAGCCCACCGGCCACACTCGCGACCACGGCTCCGGCGGCGAGCACGACGTCGCCGGTTACGTCATCGTTGGCGGCCGCCGCGTCGTCGCCGCCGGCTGTCGCGTCGTCGTTGCCTGCCGTCGCGTCCTCGTCGCCAGTGAGCGCTCCGGCGAGCTCGGCGTCGTCCGGATCGTCGGACGCGAAGCACACCGCCGCGCGATCGTCTCCGCCCGTCGTCCAGCCGCGCGTCGTCCGGAGAGAGAGCCCGCGCGAGCCCCCGCCGCCACCGCCTCGACCGGAGCCGCCGCCCGCACCTGCGACGGCGGGCGCCGGGCACAAGCCAGGCTGCGAGAGCCCGTTCGCCATCGGTCCCGATGGCATCCGTCAGATCAAACCCGAATGCATGTAGGTTACAGCGAATGAGGCCGAGCTCCGATCAACGCGTTTCCCGTGAACGCCGTCTGCACGTCCGCGCGCTCCTCGCGACCATGATCGCGTTTGGGGCGACGCTGTTCGTCCCGACCGCCGCGCCGGCGGCGGAGCCCGACAAGACGGAAAAGGCAGACAAGACGGAGAAGACAGACAAGCCCGACAAGACGGACAAGCCCGACAAGACGGAGAAGTCCGACAAAGCGCGCTGCGCCGACGCGTACAAGAGCGCTCAGGTGCACCGGAAGAACGGCGCGCTCAAGCGTGCTCGCGAGTCGCTGCTCGTGTGTCTCAGCGATCGCTGCCCTTCGGTGGTTCAGCCCGACTGCACGCGCTGGCTCACCGAGGTCGAAGCTGCGCTTCCCTCCGTCTCGTTCGCGGCGAAGGGCGTCGATGGCTCCGACGTCACCGCCGTACGCGTATCGATCGACGGTCACGTCGTGACCGACACGCTCGATGGCAAGGCCATTCCGCTCGATCCCGGCTCGCACTCGCTCCGCTTCGAATACGCCGACGAGTCTCCGATCGAGCAGTCGATCATCATGCGCGAAGGCGAGAAGGCTCGCGTCGTCACCGTGAGCTGGGCGAAGACGCGATCGGAGAGCTCCGCTCCCGCGCCGAGCGTCGAGCCACCCTCGAGTCGTGGTGCTCCTGCGAGCGCATGGATCTCCGGCGCCGTCGGGCTCGGTGCTCTCGCCACGTTCGGCGTGCTCGGGGTGCACGGAATGCAGCGCAGGAGCGAGCTCGAGAAGGAGTGCTTCGGGCACTGCGGTCACTCGCAGGTCGACTCCATCAAGACGGAGCTCACTGCAGCGGACATCGCGCTCGGCGTCGGCGTCGTGTCGCTCGGCGTCTCGGCCTTCCTCTTCTTCACGGGCTCCGGATCGTCCACCGAGTCGCCGCGCGGGAAGGCCTCACCTCGGCCCCCGTCGGTCTCGTTCGGGGTCGCACCGTCGCGCGATGGCGGAGCCGCCAGCGTCAGCGCGCGCTTCTGAGGTAGGCAGGGGTAGGCCGTGGCTGCTCCGGGCGATCGAAGAAAAAGATCGCCGAGGCCGCTACAGGACCCACTCGTCCCGTGTCTTCCCCGCGAAGGCAAGGACCGGCACGGAGCCGGTCGCATGTCCTTCTCGCGAGGGAATCCATGTTTCTTCTGTCGATGGCGATCGGAGTTGCGGGTGGCCTATTGGCGATGTCTTCTCTGCTCGTCGGGCGCTCCGCTCAGGCGGCCGAGAAGCTCGCGACGCTCGCCAAGTACCAGGGCTGGATCGGGCTCACGATGTTCGGCTGGGGTGTTTGGGAGCTCGTGCAGTGCGTGCTCAACCTTGGCCTCCTCGGAAGTCACCCCGTCGTGTTCGCGTTCTGGGCGCTCTCCGGCATCGCCGACTTCGCCGTGGGTCTGCTCCTCGGCTTCGGCTTGATCTCGACGTACGTCTTCCGCGGCAACGCGATGGCCATCGCCAAGGGCGACGCGATTCGATCGAAGCTCGTGGGCTTTCAGGTGCCGCTCGGCGGGCTCGCCGTCGTCATGTCGGTCATCTACGGCGTGCTGCACTTCGTGTGATGGATCCGACGTAGCACCGGGCGAGGCGATCACGCTCTCGCCCGGGCTCCGCGCCGCGATCATCCGGCGGCGTTCCTCGATTGGGCGAGCGCACGCTGCAAGCTGACGTCGAGCCTGCTCTGGATCAGTCGGAGCAAGCTCTCGACCTCCGGAGGCGCCAGTCGCAGCTCCGCTTCGAGGCGCTCCTTCGTCCCTTCGGAGAGCTCCTGCCGAGCGCGCTCGAGGCGTCTCAGGACGGTGAGTCGATGGACGCCGAGCACCTTGCCCACCTCCTCCATCGAGAGGCGATCGAGGTAATGGAGCTTCAACAGGAGACGCGTCCCCGGCGCGAGCGCATCGACCGCTTCGAGGAACACGCGCCGGAACAGCTCGCGGTACTTTCCCTTGAGCAGCTCGAGCTCGAGGTCCGTCGTCGCTTCGGTGACGAGCGCATCGTCGATGTTCGATGCGTCGTTCGCGAGCGGCTTCTCGCGTTTCATGTTGAGCCAGGCGCGTACCGCCGCGACGCGCACCCACGAGCGCAGCTCCCCACGGCCGCCGTACGTCAGGATGCGTGTACGCTGTCCGGGCTCGGCGACGAGCAAGCGATGCCGAAGCCGCTGCACGACCTCGTCCGCCTCCTCGGGGCGAGCCCGCCGCGCACGGAGTATACCGACGAGGTCCGAGAAGCAGGTCGCATCGAGCGCCGCGATCGCCGGCGCAATCCCGTTCCCTGCATGGAACGCGAGCCATAGATCCGCTGCGCGGAGCGCATCGAGAGGAGCCGGATCCCTGGGATTCTGGGCGAGCTCGTCGACGAAGCGCGCGAAGGCGGCGTCGTTCGTGCCTGGCCATGCCGGCCACGCCGATCGTGCTGCCGCCACGAATTCAGCGAGGTTCATGAGAGGAGCTCACGACGAATCGACACACGGCGACTGGCGCGGGCAAACGCTACCACGCTGGACGTCCGGGCCGGTAGCCTAGGAGCGCACGGAACATCGAACGACGACGTCCGCGATCGAGAAACCGCAGAAGACGAGCAACATGTCGGAGTGCCTCGACGAGAACAGCGCCCTCGAGCTCCTGGACGGAACACTCGCGTCCTCGGCTCGTGCGCGCTTCGAACGTCACATCGATTCGTGTGATGCGTGTCGCGAGCTCGTCGCGGAGCTGGCGCGGGTCGACGCCGAAGAGAGCGGCGGTGCGGTGGACACCGAGCGCACGGCGATCGCCGACAGCAGCTCCGGCCTGACGCATGCCGGGCCGTACCGGATCGAGCGCGAGATCGGCAGCGGGTCTGCAGGGACCGTGTATCGCGCCATCGACGAGCGCACGCGGCAGGTCGTCGCCCTCAAGTACGTCACCGATCCGAGCTGGCGTGCACGCTTCGGCCGTGAGGTGGAGACGCTCTCACGCCTCGTGCATCCCGGCATCGTGCGTTACGTCGGGCATGGCGAGACGCCGCACGGTCTCTATCTCGCGATGGAGTGGCTCGACGGTGAAGACCTCGAGCAGGCGCTTCGTCGCGGCCCGCTTTCCTGGCAGGCGGCGCGCGTCCTCGGCCTTCGCATCACGGCGGCGCTGGCTCACGCGCACGCGATCGGCGCAGTGCATCGCGACCTGACCCCGCGGAACATCTTCTTGCCGGCAGGGCGCGTCGACAACGCCAAGCTCCTCGACTTCGGCCTCGTCCGCGTCCATGACGGGCTCGAGCGAACCGCGTCGCAGGCGGTGCTCGGGACGCCGTTCTACATGGCTCCCGAGCAGGTGAAAGATCCGAAGAGCGTCGACGCACGAGCGGATCTCTTCGCCCTCGGCGTCGTTCTCTACGAGGCGATCTCCGGTGTCCGGCCCTTCCATGCCGATGATCTCTTCACCGTCTGGGTGAAGATCGTCGATCACCACCCGCCCGATCTCCGCACGATCACGCGAGGCGTGCCCGAGCCCTTCATTCGCCTCGTCGAGGCGCTCCTCGCGAAAGATCCCGCCGCTCGACCAGCCTCGGCCGCGGACGTTCATCGACACCTGCTCGCGCTCGAAGCGCTCGCGAGCAGCGTCGTCGCGCCCGCGCCTCCGCCATTCGTAGCGCCTCCGAGCGGAGCCGCGCGTCCTCCTGGGCCCGCGGGCTTCGGCTCCCATTCCGGTGGCCCACACGTCTTCGTCGAGTCGCCTCACGCGCCCGTCGCTCCACCGCGCCCACCCTCGCGTCGCGGTTCGGGCGTGTTCGTGGTGGCAGGCGTCGGCGTCACCGCGATCGTCGCCGCGTCGACGATCGCCGTCATCGGACCGAAGCTCGCTCGGCGCGCGATCCCGGCTCCGCCGAGCGATGCGAGCGAAGTCGACGCGTCCGCCGACTCGTCTCCGGCGCCGGCGCCACCGACACCGAAGGGGCCGCTTTCGGCCGCCACCGCCGAAGATCCGGCGCCGCGCATCACCCCTTCACCGACTGCCGCGAAGGACAAGCGCCCGAAGAACGAGACCGACGCGGGCGCGCGCGACGCGGGCGCATCGCCGAAGCCGTCTCCGTCCGTCGAGCGGCTCTTCTGCGGCGCCGAGAACGTCGAGCGTCGAAGCGGTGGGAACTACCAGTCCGATCCGGCGAACCCGGAGCTCGAAGCGGTGACGATCGCGGGGCGATGCAAGGCGACGCTCGAAGACTGCACCATCGGAGGCCCGCGATCGGTCCAGGTGATCGGCGAAAGCGAGCTCACGCTCCGGCGCTGTCGCGTGCTCGGCGACGTGAAGCTGATCGGAACCGTGACGCTCACGCTCGAAGCGACGACGCTCCCGAAGCCGCCGACGATCGTCGGCAAGGGACGCGTGATCCGTCGCTGAAGCCCCGCGTCGTCGTTACATCAGCTCGACGCCGTCGGCGACGAGCTCGAGCTTCGCGAGCGGACGACCGAGCTGCGCTTCGGCCTCGGCTCGACAGCCCTTCTTCTCGCCGTCCTTCGCGCCCGCACCGGCTGCGGCCATTCCCTCGTGGTCCTCGTCTGCACACGAGCCCTTCTCGTCGGCCTTCACCAGCTTCGCGAGCACGCGTGCCTTTCGTCCGGAGGCCGTCTTCGGCACGAAGAACGCGTGGCCGGCCATCTTGATGTGGGCCTCGCTCGCGTCGTCCTTGATCTCCATCCAGCATCCCATGTGCTGGCAGACGGCGGTGACGGTGCCCGTCGTCGCGAACGTCTTGCCGACGTACGCGTTCGGCGACTTCGCGACGTCGGAGAGCGCAACTTTCGTTGCTGACGCTTCGATCGGCGCGCCGAGCCGCAACGCTCCTTCGGCTGCACCGGTCGGCGCAGCGGCGGCAGAGGAAGACGCCGCGGGCGCGGGTGTGCTCGTCGATGCAGCCTCCGACGCCTTCGGTGCCTTCTCACAACCGGCAAGCGCGACCATCGAGGCGAGGATGAACGAAAAGCGCATGGCGATCTCGTAGCACCGGTCGCGCGCGTCGTAAAACACGTGCTCCCGCGCCTTCATCCGACGCGGCCGTTCGTTGGGTCAGAACGTCCCTTGGAGGAGGACCGGGAACGTCGCCGCCGGCGTCGCAGCGGCGCGCTCCGAGCTCGAAGCATCATTGCGCCACGTCGGCTGCCGCAAGAATGCGTCGACTCGGCGAGGAGCGGCAGCTCCCGACGAGGCGCCTTTGCCTGCAGTCTGCACGATGTCCGTCTTGGCGCTGTTCAGGAAGATCAAGAGGCCGCCGACCGTCATCGCTGCGCCGAGGCCCATGGCGATGAGGCCACCGTTGCGGGCGCTCTCGGCGGAGCTCTTGCGGCTCTCGCAAGAGCTCGTGTAACTGCTGCTGCCCGAGAACCCGCCGTAACACGTGTCACTGGCATCCGCTGCGCCGACGAGCGCCACCAACATGCCGACGTAGCCCACAGTCGTGCCGACACCCGCGAGGAGTCCGCCGAGCACGATTCCGCCCGTCGACGGAGGATCGATCGCGATGTCGACCGAGCTGCCCGGACTCGCCTCGAGGCGGAACTCCTTCGACGCGGATACACCGTTGCCGGTGACGCGGTACATGTCACCGATCGGAAGCTCCTCGTTGCACGGCGACGTGCACGCCTGCACCCACGAGCTCGTGCCCGCCGGCCGGCGATAGAGAATGACGTTCTTCGTCGACGTGATGTGAACGCGCGCACGCGGTCCGACCATCGGAGCCGCGGTCGGAGCGCTCGCCGCTGCAGGCGCGCCCGAGGCCGTCGGCGGTGCAGGCAGCGCGGTCGATGCAACGATCACGCGATCGACCTCTGCCCAGGGAACGCGCTTCGTCTCGCCCTTCTCGACGATCACGGTGACGTGATCGCCGGGGACGATCTCGGTGACGCGTCCGCGATAGAGGCCGCCGTTCCGGAGATGAACGCTGTCGACGGTCGCCGTCGTCGACGGAGTGGACGTCGCTCCGTCGCTCGACGCAGGCGGCGGGAGCGGAGGCGGCTCCTCC
>JAEXCN010000148.1 GCA_023402175.1 Pseudomonadota bacterium
AGCATGCCGGCCGCGAGCGCTTCGCCTTCGCGCGGATCGGTTCCGCCCGCGAGCTCGTCGAGGAGGACGAGCGCGCCCGGCTGCGCATCGTCGAGGATGCGCGCGAGATTGCGGACGTGCGCGCTGAACGTCGAGAGGCTCTTCGTCAAGCTCTGATCGTCCCCCACGTCCGTGAGGACGACCTCGAAGATGCCGACCGTGCTTCCGTCGCCGCAAGGAACGGGAAGCCCGGCGCGGAGCATGAGCGCCACGAGGCCCATCGTCTTCAGCGCGACCGTCTTTCCGCCGGCGTTCGGGCCGCTCACGACCATCGCGCGGCGCGCGGAGATCGAGAGGTTGCTCGGAACGACGGCATCCCAATCGACGACCGCGGGCTGGCCCGACTCGGACCGCTCTCGAAGGCTGTCGAGCAAGAGCAGCGGATGGCGCGCCTGACGGAGATCGAGCCGCGCTTCCTCGGTGACGTCCGGGAAGATCAGCCGAAGCTCCTGCGCGAGGCGAGCGGTGGCGCCCCGGACGTCGGCGCGCGCGAGCGCGTCGATCGCGGCGAGGACGCTCGGGAGCGCGTCGCCGATGCGGTCCGAGAGTTTCGCGTAGATCGCCTGCTCCTCGCGCTGGACCTCGGCCTCGAGCACCTTGAGGCGATTGCCCATCGGGATGACCGCGCGCGGCTCGACGAACAACGTCGCGCCGCTCGCGCTGGTCGCGTGGACGATGCCGGGGAAGCGCTCGTGCGCGTCCGAGCGCACAGGAACGACGTAGCGGCCTTCACGCTCGGTGACGAAGCGGTCCTGGAGGATCCCTTCGTACCTCGTCATCAAGTCGTCCAGCCTCGAGAGCATGCGCTGCCGGGCAGCATGGAACTCGCTTCGCAGCTCCTTCAGGCGCGGGCTCGCGCGATCGGAGAGCGTGCCGTCCGGATCGAACGCGGACGCGAGCTCGTCCGCGAGCGCGTCGAGTGTCGGATCGGTGGAGCAGGCGGCATGGAGCGCGGGGACGCGCGAGCGTCGCGCACCGAGGAAGCGGCGCAGAGCACGAGCGGCCTCGAGGGCCTTGCCGAGCTCGCGGATCTCCGTTGGTGCGAGGACGCCCGCGGCTCCGACGCGACCGACCGCGGCGGAGAGATCTGCGAGCGCGACAGCAGGCAGCGGCTCGGCGTTGTCGAGCAGCGCGGTGGCTTCGCGTGCCTCGTCGAGAAGAAGGCGGCACTCGGCGCGCGACGATCCGAACGGCAGCTCACGCGCGAGCGCCTGACCCATCGCCGACACGCAGCGAGAGGCGAGCGCGTCGAGCACGCGATCGTACTCGAGGTCGGTGCGGGTCTTGTCAGGGCAGGGATCGCGAAAGGTCTCGGTCACGGAAAGGTCCTTCAGGCCGTCGAGCGCGCGTGGGGGTCCAAGACGCCATGCGTCCTCGACCGAAGGCACGCATGGTGATCACGGCCGCAGTGTCTTTCAAGGAGGAGAAGCGCTTTGCTAGCAGCGCTCTTTGGCTTGGATCGGCGCGTTCTTCCGAGCGACCTCGACCGGGTCGATGCTGCGACCTCGGATGGGGCTGCCGAGCGTGGGGCGAGGCGCCCGCCCGAGAGCCGAGGTCGTGTGTCACGCCGCAGTTCGGTCGCGTGTGTCACGGCGTCGCCGAGGTCATGTATCACGCATCAAAGTGTCGCAATGTTGATGGCTTACGCGATGTGTCACAAATTGAGTTTGCGCGAACGACGGCCCGGCTTTATGTATCACGGCGTGACACAGATCTACGAAACGGGGGGCCGCAAGCGTGAGTCCGACGAGGTGCACGGACGCCTCGACGAGCATCGCGACGGCGAGCATGGGGGAGACGATGGCGAGGACACGGGAGGCCGGAAGGAGCGCGTGCTCCATACTCGTGTGCCGGCCGTGCTCGAGCGCGAGCTCAAGCGACTCGCGGAGACGCTTCGCGTCCCGGTGTCGAACCTCGTCCGAGCCGTGCTCGAAGACGCCGTCGCCGTCGCCGATCACGCGAGCGAGAACGTCGAGAGCCGGCTCAAGATGTTCGCCTCGAATCTCGAGCAGGAGCGCGACAAGCTTCGCCGGCGTGTGATGCGCGATCCGCTGGACGGCGTGTTCGCGTTCCAGCCGATCAAGCTCGCGCAGCAGGCGATGTGTGCAAAGTGCAAGAAAGACCTTCGCCGTGGCGAGAGCGCGAATCTGGGACTGCGCGATGACGCGCGCCCCAATGCAGCGCGTGTCTTCGTCTGCGACGAGTGCGTTCCAGCCGACTGACGATGCCTGTGCGCCGCGCCTAGAGAGGCGCGCGCGCCGCAACCCACGAACCGGCAAACGAGCGTGTCCCCACGCCCGAACGGATCGTCACGACCTCGTGCACTGGCAACCACGCCAGAGAAGGACAGGACCATGAGCAGCACCACCATGAACGACAGCCGTTCTTCCACGTCGAACCGCTCTCGCGAGCCGCAGTCATCGATCGTCGACGCCGTGTTCGACACGACGCTCGCCTGGGTCGACACAGCCCTCGGGCACGTGAAGACCTCCCTCGCGTCCGCGGGGCGCGCTTTGCTCCGCTCTGCACGCGCAGTCGACACCGTACGCGAGCGGCTACGCGCCTGAGCGGTCACACGAAGGTCGAACGACCATCGAGAGGGCGTCCCCATGCACGCATGGGAACGAGGCGGCGCGGGTCTAGTCCGATTTGGAAGATGGGCCCGTGCCGCCCGCGCTCGAAGGCATCGGGTTCTGCTCGCGCTCGAGATACCGGAAGATCGTCCGCGGATCGACGCCGAGGTCGCGCGCCGTCTGCGTGCGGTTCCCGTTGTTTCGCTCGAGCACTTCGAGCACGTACTTCCGCTGGAACTCCTCCTTCGCCTTCTCGAGCGGAAGGATGGAGCTCTCGCCGCCCTGATCGAGCTCGAGATCCTCGACGCCGAGCAGCGTCTTGTCGCAGAGGACGAGCGCCTTCTTGAGGCGGTTCTCCAGCTGCCGGATGTTGCCCGGCCAGTTGCTCTTCCGGATCGACGCGAGCGCCTGCGGCGTGAACCCCTGCACCGGAGAGTGCAGCTCCTCGGCGTACTTCGAGAGAAGGGCCTTCGCGATGATGAGGACGTCGTCGCCGCGCTCGCGGAGCGGCGGCAGCCAGATGTTCACGACGTTGAGGCGGTAATAGAGGTCTTCGCGGAAGCGACCGGCCTTGATCTCCTCTTCGAGGACGCGGTTCGTCGCGGCGACGACGCGGATGTCGACCTTCTCCGGCTTGCTGTCGCCGACGCGGAAGACGACGCGTTCCTGCAGCGCGCGGAGGAGCTTCACCTGGAGGTTGAGCGGCAGCTCGCCGATCTCGTCGAGGAACAGCGTGCCCTTGTCCGCCGCCTGGAACTTGCCGGGGCGGGACGCGATCGCGCCCGTGAACGCGCCCTTCACGTGGCCGAAGAGCTCGCTCTCGATCAGGTTCTCGGGGATGGCGCCGCAGTTGATGACGACGAACGGCCCGGAGGCGCGGTTCGATCGACGATGAAGCTCGCGTGCGATGAGCTCCTTGCCCGTGCCGGTCTCGCCGGTGATGAGCACGGAGATGTCCGTCGTCGCGACCTTCTGGAGCTTGCGGAACAC
>JAEXCN010000239.1 GCA_023402175.1 Pseudomonadota bacterium
GATTTGGATCGAGCCGGAGGCGCTGTTCGATGTCGTGTTGCCTTCGACCTTCGCGCCCGGAGCCGGCGCGCTCGCGCCGGAGCCTGCGCCGCCGGGAGCGAGCGAGGCGATCTTCTCACCCCACTCGATCGTCGGACGCTGCTCGAGCGGGGTCGTCACGCCGCCCTTTTCGAGCGCGGTCGCCTGGAGCGCGAGGGTCTTGCCCTCGACCGCGGTGAACGAGTGCGCGCTCTTCACCTCGAACTTGTAACCGCGGAGGTACGTGAAGACGCCGTAGCCGTTGCCCTGGAAGTTCAGGATGACCTGAACCGTATGGTCGCCCGGCGGCATCGATCCGTTGAAGATCGGGATCTCCTTCTGATCGGCGAGCGCTCCGGTGTCGTCCTGGCGGTTGTACTGGACCGCCCCGTCGACGACGAAGAGCGCGCGCGTGAGGCGGAACGCGCTCGACATCTCGTTCTTGAAGACGACCTCCGCGCGCGAGCCCGCGGCCCCGCCGGAGAGGATCGTGTCGGAGAGGAGCGCGAGCCGCGTGTGGCTTCGGCGAATCTGGTCCTTCAGCTCGTCGACGCGCGCTTCGAGGTCACGAAGACGAACGGCGTACGTCGCGCCGTCGACGGCGGGCTTGTCGGGGATCGGAACTGCCGGGCCGCTGCCCGCGGGAGCCGCTGCGGCGCCGGTCGGTGCCGCCGCACCTGGCGCTGCGGCTCCGCCGCCTGCGGCGGGCGTGGTCGAAGAAGCAGGCGTCGCTGCTCCGCCGTCTTTCCCCGCGGCGGATGTCGTCCCTGCCGGCGTCGGCTGCTGTGCCGATGCAATGGAGATCGCCCCACCAAGAGTGGTGAGTGCGAGGGCAAGGGATAGCGCGTGACGTCGCATAGCTCGGTTCCCTTTCAAGACGGCTGCGCGCGATCCGTGAATGAACCCCGAGTCGCGTGCACCTTAGGACGATCCGCTCAAGCTTCTTGTTCGCTCGATCGACTCGAAGGAGCGCGCGTCGCGCACTGCGTCGAGGTTCACGTAGCGAGCACGAGTGTAGGCGCCCTACATGGGGCGTTGCAACGGCCCTGGGACTGACCAGCTTTCGCGTCAAGCGCGTGCGGAGGCGCTGATGGTGATGGCCCTCGAGCTCGGTCTGTTCGCTTGAGCCAGACGCGGAGGCGGCCTATCACGGTCCGGTCGATGGGCAGAAACGGCGAGATGCGACAGATTGCGTCAGCAGATGGGGGCCAGCGCCCCCACTGCGCCGCCTCGTCACCGCCGGTCGAGCTCCGAGCGGAGCGCATGGCGAGATCCTTCTCGCGTCAGAGCCGTCGAAGCCTCCAAGGAAATGCGAAGCGACGTGTCGTCCCTCCCGGTCTCGATCGCGACGAGCGCATGGGGCCGCCGAGCCCGAGCACAGCTATGGGTCGCGAGTGGGAGCCCGTTCGATGTACTCTTGGGCCGCCCTCGGAGCTGGAGGGTGTCGGCACTGACGCCTTGGAGCGTTGGGGCGACATGCCGGCAACATCCACGCACGTACTTCCGTCGACAGGAGCAGTCTCGCGATGAGCGGCGTCCCCAAGCGAGCGCTCGATCCGCCCGACGAGACGCTGATGCTCCGATATCAGCAGGGCGACCGGGCAGCGTTCGCTCAGCTGGTGCGACGTCATCAGACGGCGCTGTTCAATTTCGCGCTGCGCCAGGTCCGCATCCCGCAGGTGGCGGAGGACGTCGTGCAGGAGAGCTTCGTGCGCGTCGTCCAGAACGCCGCCGACTTCAAGCACGAGGCGCGTTTCACGACGTGGGTCTACACGATCACGCGCAACCTCTGCATCGATCACCTCCGAAAACGTGCACTCCGCAAACATCCGTCGCTCGACGAGTCGCGCGGAGAGGAAGGAGACGGGCCGACGTTGGGTGAGCAGACGGCCGATCCGCACGCGAGCGTCGAACGCGAGGCGACCGGTACCGAGCTCAAGGAGAGGATCGCGCGCGCCGTCGACACCCTGCCCGACGAGCAACGCGAGGTCTTCCTCATGCGCGAGATCGCAAACCTGCCCTTCAAGGAGATCGCAGAGATCACCGGCGTCCCCGAGAACACCGTCAAGAGCCGGATGCGCTATGCACTGGAGCGCCTTCAGGAGCATCTGAGCGAATACGAGGAGTACGCCCGCGCGCTCCGCTGATCGCCGGCCGAATCCGATCTCCGTTTCACGTCAGCCCGAGTCACACCGATGGATTGCGAGAAGTTCGAACCCCTGTTGCTCGACGAGCTCTACGAAGAGCTGGACGAGCTCACGAGCGCGGCCGTCAAGCGGCACGTCGCGGGGTGCGCTCGCTGCGCATCGATCCTGAGCGGAATGACGGCGACGCGCCGCGCGGTGTCGCTTCCTCTCGTCCCGGCCCCCGTAGGGCTCGAGGACCGGATCCTCGCCGCGGCGAAGGAAGCCGAAAAGGTCGTCCCGATGAAGAGCCGCATGTCGCGCGTGCTCTCCATCGCGGGGAGCTGGGCGATGCGCCCGCAGACGGCGATGGCGGCCGTCTTCCTCCTCATGATCGGGACGAGCGCGTTCTTGATCCGATCGAAGAACTACGCGAGCAAGGACGCCGCTGTCTCCGTGACGGTCGCCGGTGCGCCGGCGCCGATCGAGGCCGCGCCGCAGAGCGAGTCGCTCGACGACAAGGCAGCGGCGACCGCGCACGGTCCCACGCCGCCGACCTACGCGCGACCGGCAGCGCCGGCGGCATCGCTGGCGATGGGCGAGGCCGAGGGCAATGGCCTCGTAGATCGCATGACCGGCGGTGCGGCTCGCGAAAAAGGGAAGGAAGAAGAGTCGGCCGCGCTCGCGAGCGCGTTCGGTGAAGCGAAGAAGGACTCGAACGCCTACGCTCCTCCCCTGCCCACGGCGACGATCGCGAACGCGGCCCCTCCGGCCGGAGCGCCGGGCGCCGCCGATGAAGGATTCGCGCAGCATGCCAAGCCATCCCCCGCGAAGCGGCCGGGGCCGGCCGACTCGCTGGGGCAGGATCCGTCCAGCCTCGGCGCCGCCGCCTTCCGCGCGCGCAACTTCGCGGAGGCGACGAGGCAGTACGACATCGCGGCTCAGAGCGGTGACGTCAACGCAGCGCTGTGGGCAGCCGAGAGCACGCGCGAGGGCCAGGGCTGCGCCGTCGCGCTCGGTCGCTTCGATCAGCTCGCGCAGAAGTCTGCGGGAACGTGGGTCGGCGACGAAGCTTCGCTCCGCGCGGCAAGGTGCCAGATCGCGATGGGCCAGCTCGATGCCGCGCGTGCTCGCCTCGACAAGCTCGCACAGGCCAGCACGCACCAGCAGCAAGCGCAGCAGGCGCTCGCGGAGCTGAATCAGGTCGCCGCGCGCAAGGCGGGCGGTGCCGGCGGAGCGAGTGGCGGCGCCGTTGCAGCGCCGCGCGCGGCTGCACCAGCGGCACGACCGGCCGCTCCTGCACGCGCTCCCGCGGAGGCGCAGGAGCAGAAGAAGTCCGACGATCACGGTTTCTAGCGAACGGCGGAGGGAGGAAGTGGCCGCGGCGCGCGCAGAGGAACATCGCGACGAGCAGACGATCCGAGCCGCCGTCGCCGTGTGGGCGGAGCACGACTTCGCGCGAGCGCTCCACGCCGTCGATCGTGACGTCATCCGCGCGACCGAGGCGGCGCGATGGTCCGTCGTCGAGCACTTCGCTCCGGCAGCTCCCGCGCGCGATCTCTTCAACGCATGCGCTCGCCTCGGCGGCCTCATGGCGGAAGCAGGCGCGTCACCGTCGCTCGCGGCAGGCACGATCGACAGCGCCGTGCGGGCGCTGACCGACGCCGCCGCGCCGTTCGAGCCCTCGCGCATCGCCGCGGCGCGCGCGTCGCTGTTCGAGGGCTACGTCGCCCGCGTACGCGACGTCGAGCGCGCTTCTGGCCTTGCCGCGTGGGAGTGGCCCGCGTGCGCGGTGCCTCTCGGAGAGGGAATCGTCGCCATCGCGTGCGGTCATCCGACCGACGACCGCGATGCGCTCGCGGGCTGGGCGGCGCGTATCGCCGGCAAGCTCGTGAAGGCGAAGATCCGCCGCGTGGTCCTCTCCGGCTCCGACGTTGCGAAGGCCGAGATCGCGAGCGCCATCGAGCTCGTCGGCATCCAGGTCGTGACCGAGCTGCCGCGCGAGATCGCGAGCCCGTCATCGGACGCCAAGAGCTGGCTCCGGCTTCCGTGGCGGAAGTGATCGCGCGGCGCGCCGCGCCCTCTTCCCTCGTTCGCGCCGCGCTCGTCGTATCGCGAAAACCACGTGCCGGGCTGGTTACGTAAGCGTGGCGTCGGATGAGCGCCTCATATTACAGTGCCGTCGATGCCGCGCTCCGCGCTCGTCTCGCTTGCCACGCTGCTTCTCGCCGTCGGGCCGCTCGTCGGGCCGACCGGATGCGGGAGCGTCGACGAGGAGCCCGTGCGCACGTCGATCGTCGCGAGCTTCTCGGCCCCGCGAGGCCTTCTCGACAAGGCAAAGCAGCTCGAGCTCCGCGTCCTCGAAGGACAGGCCACGTGCGATCCGTCGAAGGGAGCCGTCACCGACAGCGGTGCGCGCGAGATCGCGAAGAGCAACCTCGGTAAGGAGAGCTGTCCCGAGAACGTGAAGTTCTGCGGAACCGTCGCCGTCGACAAGAGCGACAGCCCGCGCGTGTTCGAGGCGAAGGCGAGCGGCTCGTCCGGCGTGCTCGCGGTGGGCTGCACGACCGCGACGGTCGCGGAGGACTCGGTCCCGATCGCGATCAAGATGTTCCGCTTCCTCGCTCCGTCGGTGTGCGGCGACGGAACGCTCCAGCCGACGGAGCAGTGCGAGCCAGGCGGCACCGAGCTGTGCGACGAGTCCTGCCAGTCGAACGAGATCCTCCTCTCGATCGGCGCGACTGGGAACAAGACCTCCACGGGCAAGGCCGGCGACAAGACCGACGCGTTCTTCCTCTGGCCGCAAGCGAGCGGCAACGACGGTCGGTTCCTTGCACTGTACACCGATCGCGCCTTGACGAGCGGCAACGTCGAGGTCGGTCTCCGGGTGATGAGCGACGATCTCTCGCCGGCGACGACGCCGCCCGCGCTCGCCAACGGATCGATCTTCCTTCCGAACGGATCCGCCTTCCCGCCTGACGCTGCCCCGGGCCGGCAGTCGCTTCCGCAGGCTGCATTCTTCGGTGGGAAATACTGGGTCGTCTTCCAGGACGACAACTCGCCGGGATCGAGCGGGCTCGACATCCACGCGCGGAGCATCAACAACGTCTTCTCGTCGGAGCAGCCCGCCGGCGCTCCGCTCTTCATCAACGGGGACGCGCAAGGCGAGCCCGCCATCCAGACGGCACCGGCGATCGCGGCGAGCAGCGAGCGCCTCCTCATCGCATGGGAGGATCAAGGCGCCGGCAAGATCGTCACGCGAACGCTCACACCTCCGTCGACACTCGGCAACCAGAACGACCTCAGCTCGGGCAACGGCAACGTCCGTCCGCAGATCGCATCGCGCGGCAAGGACTGGGTCGTCGTCTGGAAGAGCGGCGCGGGCATCAAGCGGCGCACGGTCGGCGCGGACGGCACGCCTTCGGGAAGCGAGGAGGCAGTGAACACGAGCGGCGCGGGCGCCGACGGGGCGCGCGTCGCGTCGCTCCCGGACGGACGCTTCGCGGTCGTGTGGAGCAAGGACGGCGACGTCTTCGTCCAGCGCTTCGACGCGCGCGCCATCCCGATCGCGGACGATCAGGCCCAGCCCATCAACGACGTCATCACCGACGGCGAGCAAACGCAGCCCACCATCGCAGCGACACCCGCCGCGGGCGGCTCGTATGTCGTTGCCTGGCGCGACGCGAGCACGGGTCACATCCGCGCGCGCTTCCTCGGTGGCTCTTCCGGGTTCCTCTTCAACAACGTGAACGGCCAGACGAGCGAGTTCCAGGCGAGCCGCGGCGACGGCCACGATCGCGCAGCGCCCGTCGCCGCCGTAGGCGGAAGCGGTCCGTACGTCGCGATCGGCTGGGAGGACAAGTCCTCCGACAACGCCGGCATCGTCGTCCGCCGCTTCCCGCTCCCGAGCGAATGACTCGCGGCGACGTACGCGAGCGCACGGCGAATGCTGTGCGCTCGCCTACGCATCGGCGAGACCGCGGCCACCGTGTCGAACGCGTGATCAAAACGTCGCCGAGACGTCCTTAACGATCGAAGCCCAGTGGCGCGCAGTCCGCTCGCTTGCTCGCGCGCGCGGTCAGCCTTTCGCCGCGCGCGCGCCGAACGCTCTCGACCAAGCACATCCTTACTCCTCCGCCCCATGCGCTCGATCCTTGCCCTCGCCGCCTGCTCCCTCCTCGCCATCATTCCTGCCTGCAGCGAAGGGCAGATCGTCGATACCCCGGAACCGCCGCCAGCCGGCGAGACGCCTGCCGAGCAGGAAGAGCCGCCGCCCGCCGAGGAGCCCCGAACGAGCGGAATGGTCGTGCTCGATCTCGGTGAGGTCCAGACCGGTTCGGAGGCGACGTTCGATGTTCCGGAGGGCGCCCTCGGATTCAACGTCAGCGCCGAGGGACAGCTCGCCGACTTCGACCCGCTGCGTCCGTTCGGCATCCAGCGCATCACCGCACCCGACGGGACCGTCGTGCACGACGATTTCACGCCGAAGGGCGGCACGGTTCCGACGAGCGTCGCCTTCTTCGACACGATCGCCTCGGCGAGCGTGCCGCAAGGCGAGGGCGTCCCAAACGACCTCGCGGGCAAGTGGAAGGTCCGTTTCGGCGTCCCCGGCGCGCCCACATCGAAAACGAAGCTGAAAGGCACCGTCCGAATCCAGTCGAGCGGTGACGGCGCTTTCCACGGTGGCGAGCTCGATCTCTACGTCCACGTGCCTCGAGGTCTACTGATCAACGGACAACCCATCGACAGCGCGAACGCTGCCGGCGATCCGAACATCGAGGAGCGCCTCGACATCTTCTTCGAGCTGACGTCCGAGCTCCTCGGGATCAAGAAGGGCAAGGTGTCGTTCCGTGAGGAGGACTCGTCGTATCGAGAGCTCGATGGCGAAAAGGACTTCCTCAAAGGCTTCGCGGTGTCGAAGGGCGAAAAGGACGGCACCCAGGCTCTCCACGTCCTCCTCACGAATGTGATCGCCAGAGACGGACAGCCGTTTGCGGAAGGCCTGTCGGCAGGCATCCCAGGCGCAGCGACGGTCTTCGGGCGCGGCGTCTCGGGCACCATCGTCACCACCTCGGATGATTCCTTGAGGGACGCGCACAAACTACTCCACGAGGTCGGCCACTTCTTCGGCCTGAACCACACGACGGAGCTCACCGGAGAGAGCTCCGATCCGCTGTCCGACACGCCAATCTGCGAGAAGATCTCGTGGGACCCCAATGACCTCTTCGAGTGTCCGGATCGCACGAACGTGATGTTCGCCGCCGGCCCGATCGAGGGGCCCGCGACGCTCTCGCCGTCGCAGAAACGCGTCTACCGCGGCTCGCCCATCTACCGCGCGCTCACGGCCGCAACGGGCACGACCACCATGTCGCGCCAGGTCCCGTCCACGTTGCGCTCGTTCAAGCGGCACTTCCGCGTCTCCGGCAGCACGGTGCTCTCTCCGGTCGAGCGCGAGCTGTCGCTCGGCTCTTGTGGGCTGACGCCGCTCGACGCGAACGGACTCGTGAAGCGCCACGGGCGCGCGGCTGCGCTGACTCAGCTCCGCGCAGCAGCAGAGGACCAGGACCTCGCGCCGTACATCCGCGGCCGCGCGAACCTCACGCTGAAGATGCTCGACGCGCAGGTGCCCATTCGGCCGTAGGAAGATCGCGACCGAACGCGATCGAAGGCGCGGCCGTGCGGAACGGCAGCCGGCGAACGCGGGCCTGGAGCCGATGCGTGCGCACGGACGGCTCGCCGATCCGAGAGGTGGAGCTCGTCTTGCGGCGAAGGTGTGCGCTTAGATCGAGGTATGGCGGCCACTCCCCTCCCCCCGCCCCGATCCGTCGCGAACGCCCAGGTCCGCTTCCTCGCGGAGCAAGCC
>JAEXCN010000252.1 GCA_023402175.1 Pseudomonadota bacterium
GGCGGTACCATACGGCATGCCCGACACTGGGGCCACGGCGCTCATCGATACGCATTGCCATCTCGATCCGCAGTACTTCCCGGCCGGGCCGGACGAGGCGCTCGCACGCGCGGAGGCCGTGGGGATCCGCGGCTTCGTCGTCGTCGGCGTCGGACGCGACCTCGCTCCGGCGCGCGCAGCGGTCGCGCTCGCGAAGCGCCTGCCGGATCGAATCGGCTCGGCCGTGGGCGTCCATCCGCACGACGCCACGACGCTCGACGACGCGTCGTACGCCGAGCTGAGCGAGCTCGTGAAGGAACCCGAGGTGCTCGCGGTCGGCGAGATCGGGCTCGACTACCATTACGACCATTCGCCGAGAGACAAGCAGCGCGAAGTGTTCGCGCGGCTCATCGGCCTCGCGCGCGAGGTGAAAAAGCCGATCGTCGTCCACACACGGAGCGCGCCGACCGACACGCTCGAGGTGCTCGAACGCGAAGGTGCGCGCGACGTCGGCGGCGTCATCCACTGCTTCAGCGAGGACCGCGCGTTCGCCGAGCGCGCGCTCGATCTCGGGTTCGATCTCTCGTTCTCCGGGATCGTGACCTTCAAGAGCTCGGCGTCCATCCAGGACGTCGCGCGGTGGGCGCCGCTCGATCGCATCCTCGTCGAGACCGACAGCCCGTATCTCGCGCCCGTGCCCCTGCGCGGAAAGCCGTGCGAGCCTGCGTACGTCGTCCATACCGCACGTCGCGTGGCGGAGCTCCGCAACATGCCGTTCGAAGCGCTGTGCGAAGCGACGTCCGAGAATGCGGAGCGGAGGTTCCGCCGCCGCTTCCTGCGCGGCTGAGCTGCCGCCGCCGCGGTTCGTGCTTACATCGTGTACGCGCGTCCACCGTCGAACGAATGGCGCGGCCTGGACGATCGCGTACGCTTTGGAGGGACACTTGGCCGACGTAGCGCGCACAAATCTCGGACCCGCGAAGGCCACCTGGCCTCTCGTCGGATCGCTCGTCGCGCACGTCGTCATCCTCGGCGGAATGGGCTTCGTCGCTTATCGATCGCTCGCCGCGAAGGAGGCGCGCGAGGCGGAGCGGCGGAATGCAGAAGGACCCGCTGCGGTCATCGCCATCGAGCTTCCCGGCGTGGCCGAAGGCACGCTGATCGCCGATCGCGAGGTCGTCCCCGAGGGCACGACGCCCTCGACGTACGGCGGCGCGACCATCGCGCGCATCGACACCGGGGCGCCGGGATCGGGCGGCGATGCGACGGGCCAGCGCGCGACGAACCTCGCCGCGATGAACGACTCCATGAAGCTCGATACCGACCTGCTCAGCAGGCTCGATCGCGATCAGGTCCAGCGCCTGAGGACCGCGTCGCGACGGACGACGCACGAAGACCGCCGCGCGACGACGAACCCGATGGAGCTCACGTTCCTCGCGACGGGAAACGGCGAGCACCAGGAGCGGCGTCCGAATTCGCCGTCGGATCCGAGCCGCGGATCGCTCGTCTCCGGCGCGCCTTCCGTCATTGGCGGGCGCGTCGGGGCCGATTCTCCCGACGAGCAGGCGCCTGGCTCGTCGCCCGGCGCCGATCGCGCCGGACAACTCCTCGGCAGCCCGGGGATCGGCGTTCGCGATGGCCGCGCGGGGGCGGACCATCACAGGTCGGCGCGCATCGCGTATGCACGTCCGTCCGTCGCCGAAGGTCCGCCGACGATCCCGGGGATCTGGAACGGGCGGCCGAACGACACGGTCGACAGCGATCAGGAGGTCGCGAACACGGTGCGGAGCCTCGTGCACGCGAGCGTCGCCGGCGGCATCACCGGTGAGGGCAGGGGAGGCTCCGCGGCGCCTGCTCCCGAGCCGGGGGCCGGCGGCGGTGCGCCGGGGCGCGGCTCCGTCGCGAGCCCGCTCGGTTCCGGAGACGGTGAGCTCATCGACTGGAACACAAACGACCCGATGCTTCTGCCGTACTTCCGGAAGATCCATGCGAAGGTCAATCCGCTCTGGGCGAACGCGTTCCCGAAGAGCGCAATGCTCGAGCTCAAACAGGGGACGGTCATCCTCGAGTTCGTGATCGCGGCCGACGGTACGGCAAAGGTCTCGTGGCCGCCGGTCCGGCCGAGCGGGATCGACGAGTTCGACCGCAACTGCGCCGACGCCATCCGTCGGGCGAGCCCGTTCGAGCCTCTGCCGGCCGCGCTGAAAGAAGCCGGCCGGACGTCGCTGAAGATCCGGGCGCCGTTCGTCGCGAGGAACCCCATCATCAAGTAGAGCGCCCGCGATTCGCCTTTCTCTTTCCGGCGGACCTTCAGCGCTCTTGCCAAGAGGCGGCCGTCGGTTTAGATCGCTGCTCCTTCTCACATAGACCCGACCGCCGGAGTAGCTCAGTTGGTTAGAGCGGGCGTTTCATACGCGCTAGGTCGGGGGTTCGACTCCCTCCTCCGGCACTTCTGTTCGCGGGCATAGCCCGCTCACCTAAAGTCGGTCGTCTGTCGTTCCTGTACTCCGTCCACTTCGTGGACTCCGTACAGGAACGAGCGACTCCCTCCTCCGGCACTTTTGCTCAGGGGCGCTTCGCGCCCCTTTCGCATTTTGTCGGTCGTCTGTTCTCGCTGGACTCCGTCCACTTCGTGGGCTCCGTACAGGAACGAGCGACTCCCCTCCGCGACCTTCAT
>JAEXCN010000267.1 GCA_023402175.1 Pseudomonadota bacterium
GTGATGAACATGCCGCCGTGGGAGTACTGGCTCGACGGCAAGGATGCGGTCGTGGCGACGATGCTTTCATCGGGCACGTGGGACGGCGACCCGCGCCCCGGGCGCTACCGGATCGTGCCGGCGCCGATGAACGGCGAGCCCGGCGGACTCGCGTATGTCCGAGGGCCGGACGGTCGTTACCACTCCGTCTGCCTCACCGTCATGTCGTTCGATGCCGACGGGCGCGTCGTCGAGCTCACGACGTTCGTGCTCCCGGAGCTGTTCGCGGCATGGGGCTTCCCACGGGTGCTCGACGCGTAGCCGGAAGCGGGTGATGCACGAGCTCGAGATCGGTTAGGTAGGAGAACGAAACTGCTTCCGGACCTTCTTCAAGAAGGTCTTGGTGCACTGTCCGTGCGTCGCTTCGTGTTCGATGATTTCGCGCGTGAGCCGCGCCTTCGTGTCGGCCGAGAGACCTGGGGCATCGCGGATCTCTTTGGCGAGGAGATCGCCCGCGGGCGTGCCTGGCCAGACCTGTTTTGCGACAACCGGCGCTCGGTTCGACTGTTGGTGGTGTGATGGCTTGGTCTTCGTGACGTCATGGAACCCGGTGTCCTCGCGCCGCCGGCCGCTTCCGTGGCAGCTCGGACACTTTGCGACCTGCCCCCAGGCGTTCTCCAGGCGACCGTCACCGCCGCAGACGCCGCAGAGCTCCGCGTCACGGGGACCGCCCGAACCGTGCCGTGAATCGTTCATGTTGCGAGCCTAGCGCGCTTTCCCGGCCCAGGAGCGACGAGCCTCGTCGTAGGTGATCCGCGCGAGCCGATCGAGCTCGTCGTGCGTGAGCCCGGTCATTGACTGTTTGCTGAGCACCCTCGCGCCCTCCGAGGCTGCCCGCGCTCGAGCCTCGCGAATCGTGCCCGGCCAACTGCCTTCGACGCGCCGGCCCTCACGCACGAGCTCTGCGCAACACGCATGCGTCCACGAGCGCGCAGCATCAAGGGCCGCTTGCTCGAGGAGGTTCCCACGAGTCTCCGCCGTCTTGCTCACGGAGCACCTTCTTCGGTCATTCCGACGACATGAGCGGTCGTGCGGGGCATGGCAGCTTCCCTCCTCATATCGCCCGGACTGCAGCAAGCGAATCGGTGATCGCCACCCAGTCGAGCGCAAAGAAGCCAGTCGCCGCGCCGCTCGCCTGCGATGAACGCGCGAGCTCTTCGAGTGCGATGGCGCGCGTACGTCCGGAGGCGGCAATGGCCGCGCCGTCCGCGCCCACCCCGCCCTTCGTCGAGGCTTCGACCCGCCAGGATTGTTCCCGCGCATCCTCGGGGAACATCTTGATGGTCAGCGATATGCCGCCACAATCGAGCTCGTACGTCATGTTCAAGCGCTCGCGGAACTGCGACGTGATGCGTGCACGCTCCGACACCTTGGATCGCGTTCGGTCGCGTTCCTCGCCCGCGATGTTCACCCGAAGGCGGCGGTCGTCGAAGAGGCTGCCGTTCAGCTCTCTCATCGCGGCCTGCGCGTCCGCCGCGTTGGCCATCGTCACGAACGCGTGACCTCGCAGACGTCCGCTGGAGCGGTCCGTCGCGAGGTAGACGTCGGACACCAGGCCGAATTCCGCGAACCGCCTCCGCAAGGACTCTGCACTGACGTCGTCGGACAGGTTGCCGACGTAGAGCCGACTCTCCATGAAGCTCCTAGCACACAGTTCGGAGCAAAAGCGCGGTCCCACTGGAGAGGGCGTCGTTGCTAAAAACGATGTTCTCAGGACATAGCACGAAAATGGCAAGGCCGCTGCTCGTCATCCCGTCCGCGCCTGAGCTTCGACGTTGCGCTGAATACCGCAAACTGACGCAGCCGCAGGACGGGGGGCTGGCACACGCGTCGCTCGCTGCGAGCTCGACGACTTCCGACGGAGCCCATTTCGGTATCCGAGAAAGTCTGGCGACTTTCTACTGCGTCACTGTCCGGTGCTGAAACGTGCAATCAATTAGCCACACAATTGACTTTGACTGCGACTCAGCGCCGTCGCGAAGACCCTTCTGGCGACCTGGAGGCGTGCGCGGCGCGCGGACGATGCTACTGGGCGTCCGGATCGAGGCCGAAGGTGGCCCGCATGGCTCGGCTCGCTTCGGTGCGCTCCCCTCGTTCGTCCCGCATGACGACCTCCGTGTGGTCGAGCGCGCCGCGTGGAGTGCGGGCGCACGTCCAGACGGAGAAGAGCGTCGATCTCCCAGCCCTCGGAACGATATCGACGCGCCGTACGGGCACGAGACCGGCGGCCGCCGCGCCGCGTACGACGCGTTCCGGGTGGCGGCCGTCGGCACACACGACGACGACGCCCTCGGGCGAGACGACGCGTGCAGCCGCGGCGAGGTAGTCCTCGACGCCTCCACGAAGCTCGATGCGAGCCGCGGCCCGCTGCGGGTCGGGCGACGGCGAAGCGGTGCCGAGCGGAAGATACGGCGGGGTGCCGGTGACGACGGCGCACGAGCCGTGCGGCCAATCGCGCGTCACGTCGCGCAGGTCGCCATGGAAGAGCGTCACGCGTCCGCCAAGCCCGTTCTCGTGCACGTTCCGTCTCGCCAGCTCGAAGCTGACGTCCTGCGCCTCGATTCCGAACCCCCGCGCCGCGGGCAGTCGCCAGGCCACCATCAAGAGGACGGACCCGATTCCACAGCCGAGATCGAGGAAGCTCTCCGCGTCGGGCGCGGCGCGCACGGCTTCCCATGCCGTCGCAAGGTCATCGACCGAGAAGCGGTGCCCGCGCCGCCGCTGAATCAATCGGAAAGACGCGGTCAACGCATCGCTCGTGAGCTCGTCGGCGATCATCGCTGTTGCCCACCATACACGAGAGCGCGTCAGGCCCGGCAGTACCGGAGCCGCCGAAAGCTAGCGTCGCAGGATGCTCGCCATCTTCTTTCCCTTGGCGAGCTCGTCGATCAGCTTGTCGAGATAGCGGATCTTCTGCATCAGCGGGTCGGCAACGTCTTCGACGCGCACGCCGCATACGACCCCGGTGATGAGCCCGACGTTCGGGTTCATCACAGGCGCGTTGGCAAAGAACGCTTCGAAGTCGACGTTGGCGTCGATGGCGCGCTGAAGCTGCTCACGCCCGTAGCCCGTGAGCCACATGATGATCTCGTCGACCTCTTCCTTCGTCCGTCCTTTCTTCGCAGCCTTTTCCACGTAGAGCGGGTACACGCTCGCGAACGACGTCGTGAAGATTCGTGGCTTCTTGTCCATGCTCGCCGGTCCCGGAGTATCGCAGGGCGCACACCGGTATCAAGCCGTGGCGAGTCATGGCGAGGTCGGAAGACGGGGGTGGCAGCGAGTCGAGGAGGATGCCACCCCGAGAGGGCTGCCCCGCAAGCGCATCGAGGCTCTCCGCCCGGCCTCAACCGCATCCGCTTGGTCGGTCAGCGGATATCGTCGACGCTCACGCCGAGTCGCTCGGCGTAGAGACCGAGGGTGCGCTGCCAGGCCGGTCGCGAAAAGCAGCGCTCGTAGTAGGCCTTCGTCTTCGGAAAGGGCTCCATCAGGTCGGTCTTGCGGATGCCGCGCAGGACGCCGGCCATCATGATGTCGGCCACCGTGAAGTCGGCGCAGGCGATCCACTCGCGACCTTCGAGGCGGCGCTCGACGTCGCCGAGCCAACGGCGGGCGAGGTTGCGCACCTCCGCATCGAGCTTGTGGTCGGCCCCGTTGCCGAAGATCCCGATGATGTCGATGGCCACCAGGGTCGGCTCGACGGTGCTCGTCGCGGCAAAGCACCATTGCACGACGCGGGTGCGCCCTTGGACGTCGGCCGGGATCAGCTTGCCGGCCTTCTCGGCGAGGTAGAGCACCACGGCGGCCGACTCCGCCACCACGAAGCCGTCGTCGTCGATGACCGGCACCTGCCGGAAGGGGCTGATTCGGCGATAGGCGTCGCCGTCGAGCTCGCCGCCGGCGTGGTCGAGCGCGTGGACCCGGTACGGCAATCCGGTCTCCTCGAGCGCCCACTGCGCGCGGAGATCTTTCGTCTCACCGCGCCCCTCGGCGAAGATGTTTCCGAAGCCGTAGAGCGTGATCATGTCGTCCTCCGCTCGCTGCTCGGGAGCATGCCAGCTTCGGTGTCCGTGTTCGCGGGGACAAGAACCATGAACCTCATTGTGGGTGTCTCCTTTCTCTTCAGGCGTCCAACCACAGGGCCCGGGAGCGACACTTTCTCTTGCTAGCCCCCATCGCGCGGATAACACGACGGCGGGAGCAAGCGTGGCTCACCGTACGAATGAACCATCTCGTACTCGAAGTACCTTGTCCGCTCGTCGCTCGCTTCCGCGATCTTGCACCCGCCGTCATCCTTGCACATCACTTCGGCGGCGTTCAGCGCCTTCCGATCGATCTCGTAACAGTAATTGCAAATGGACACCCGCGTTCCCGATCTCGTGACGGAATAGTTGTGGCAGATATTGACCGTATCCTTCGGACGGGCGGCGTATATCCGCCTCTCCTTCGGCTCTTGGCAGGCCACGGCAAGAAGCGTCAGAGAGAAAGTAGCGAGCCATGGAAGTTCCAATCGCGCCATTATCCGATCATGCCCAAGGACGAGGGTGCGGGCGACGAAGTTAATGCACGGGCACGAACCGGCGATGAGGCTGACCGAACGCGTTTCGGCCCCAACCGGGAATCGGACAGCCGTGGGGCGATGACGGCGGGCGTTGTCCTCACCGGCGGCTACGCGACGTTTCTGTAGTCCCTGGCGAGGCTCGGTCCACATCGTCGGGAATCGGAGTTCTCGCCGCACCCGCGTTCGCCGTGCCCCACACCCGCTCGCAACGCGCGTCGAAGGCCGCACGCGCGGGTGGGAGTCTCGCGAGCAAGTTCTGGGGAAGCATCTTGTAGACTTGGTCGAGCACATCCGGCGCGATGCCGTTCATGGCCCAGGCGAACCCCTCGGCGTAGAGGTCGGCAGCTTCGTCCGTTGGCGGTGGAGGAAACTCCTTGGCGTCGCGGATGAACGGAATCAGCTCCGCCTCTTCCAGCGCGAGGTGCGGTTCGAGCAGGGCACGGAGCTCGCCGACGACCGCAATGGCCTCGTCCGTCCTCGGCAGCTCGGCGAACGCACGATCGCCCCGCTCGAGAAGCGGGTCGATCCGGCGATGATCGGCCGCGAGCTTCTCGAGCGTCGCGCGCGCGGATTCGTGCTCGCGGGCGAGGTTCGGAAAGAGGCCACCATCCTCCGACTCGTGGTGCCCGTGCAGCGTCCGATGGAACTTGTGCCACTCTTCACGCACGGCGTCTTGCCTCGCGGTGTCACCGCGCGCGATGCGGTCGAGCGCTCGCGTGAAGCGCGCGAGATCCCGACGAAAGCCGTGGTGCGACATCATGAACGCGGTGGCGATCGACGCGCTTTCGTCGTCGTTCAAGAGATTCGGTGCCTTGGACATGGACGCCTCGTTCTTGCGGGAGGTACCCGCTTCTGTTCAGACGACGAACGAGCCCATGGCAGATCGACAGGACGCGCAAAAAAAAACGAGTGGGGTGCCACGCTCGCCGGAGCGGCGGCTTCCAGCGCTTGCGCGCGTGGGCCACGCCGATCCGACGACCAGGCATACTCACACGGTCTTCAGGCGCTTCTCAGCCCCACTCAGCGGACGTCGCCTTCACGGCGTCGATCTCGTGGTCGAGCGCCATCGCCGCTCGCGCCCGCTCCTCGCTCGATCCCGCGAGGTGGCGTCGGTACTCCACGTACGCCGCGTCGAGGACCTTGGTGGCCGCGCTCATGGCGCTCATGCACACGACCACCGGCGGAGATCCGAGGTACCGAGCCGCTGCGAAGCGGTTCGCGGAACCAAGGTGGTCGAGGAGCTTCGAAGCGCTGCTCTCGAGAGGCGCGGGAATCGCCTCTGGCCCGGGCCACCGAGCGACGCGGACCGTCGCGTCCAGCGATTCCACGAGTGAGGTGAGCGCCTTGCGAAAGGCCGCCACACGCTGGTCATTCATTGAATTGCTCCGGGAGCGGCTGAGGTCCCGGAATGATGCCGGCGATGTCCGGATCGACGCCCGGCTCGGCCGTCTCGCGCGCGCTGGGCTGCGCGCGCCGTAGTCTCATTTTCTCCGCCTTCTCTCGCTGCTTGTCGAGCCGAGCGCGTTCTTTCTGACGTTTTTGGAATGTGGTGCTGGATGCCATTCGCGAGTCACCTCGTAGGGGGAGCAGACGTGGATCGGCCATCGTGACGACTCGGCGGCCACATTGCAAGCGCGAGCGTGCACTCGGCCCAGCTTGTCGGCGGCCACATTGCAAGCGCGAGCGCGCACTCGGCCCACCTTGTCGGCGGCTACTTCGCCTCGCGCTGGTCCCTGCCTGCTGTCTTGTCTCTTGCCGACTTGATGCTCCCGAACGCCGTGACGGCCAGGGCCGGCGAACGCCCACCACGTAGCTTCAGGCGGGCTTCTTGGCGAGGAAGAACGCGACCGTGCTGGCGGCGCCAACATCCTTCTCCTCGACCTCGACAAAACCCGCCTCACGCATCTCGCGCGCGATCGTGTCGCGATCGTAGCAATGGGCGACGGGCGCACGACCGAACCAGCGCATCACCGAGAGGATGACGCCATAGGGTACCCAGGTCCCGCCCAAGCAGACGTTGGAGGAAACAAGGGAGCCGCCCGGCTCGAGGAGCTCGAAGATGGTCCGCAGAGTCCGCCTTCGATCGTCGACGAGGTGCAGGATGGAGTAGGCCCAGACGGCGTCGAACTGCGCCGGCTGGAAACGGGTGTTCTCCTCGAGCGTGCCTCGATGGAAGGTGACGTTGGTCACCTGCCGTGTTGCCTTCTTCTCGTTGGCGATCCGGATCATTTCGGCGGAGATGTCCACCGCGTGCACGTGCCCGGCGAAGGGCGACAGCTCGAGCGCGAGCGTGCCAGTGCCGCATCCGAGCTCGAGGACCGTCGCATCGGGCGGTAGGTGCTCGCGGGTGATCGCCTTCTTGCGCTCGAACGCCGAGATGTTCTCCACCGGCTTGGCGGCGTACTTCTCTGCGATCTGGTCCCAAAACTTCGCGTCTGCGGTCATGGTGCATGCCGACTTTACGTGCGGCGCTCGCCTACGCCCGGTGCAAGTTCGTGACGCACGGACGCGTTTTCGCGCCAGCCAGCAACGTCGCCGCGAAAGAGCGCGGCGCGCTCCATCAACGCCGCCGTGATGTGTTCGCGCGCGGCCCGCAGTCGTGTGTTGTCCCGCAGATCGCGGTGGCTGAGCAGCCAGAAGTCGGCGAGGTGTCGAACATCGGCCTTCGCAAGCCGTTGCAGCTCGGGGTCCGGATCGCCGACGTACGTGGGCAGCATCGCCAGTCCGAGTCCCGCGCGTACCGCCTGCATCGTGACCGGCATGGACGCGAATGCGCCCCAGATCGGCAGATCGGGATAGCTCGACGACGCGACCAGCTCCTCGACGACTTTGGGCCGGTCGGATCCGAGCCAGCGCGCATGACGTCCTCGGCGCTCGGGATCGAGACGGCCAGCGTGCGCTCTCGCAACGTAGCTGGCGACGGCGATAGGGACGATGCGCCGCCCCATCAGGTGTTCCGGCGGCGATGCGCCGAGGACGAAAGCGCGCACCGCGACATCGGCCTCGCGCTTCGACAGATCGAGGTTCCTTTCGTCAGCGTCGAGCTCGAGCTCGATGCCAGGATGCCGCTCGCAGAGGACAGCGAGCGCGTCGACGAGGATCTTCGCGATGAAGGGGTCCGTGCAGGTCACCCGCACCGGTCCCTCGAGCCGCGCATCTTGCCCTGCGAGGCCTCGTTCCAGCGCGCCCAGCTCCCGCTCGACGCGCTCTGCTCCCGCGACCATCTCCTTGCCCGCGTCCGTGAGCAAGAAACCGTCGCGGTGGCGATCGAACAGCTTCACCCCGAGCCGCGTCTCGAGAGTCTCGACCCGGCGCGCCACCGTCGAGTGGCTCACTCCGAGCGACGAGCCGGCCGCGCGGACGGAGCCCGTCCGGGCAAGCGCGAGAAAGTGGCGCACGTCATCCCAGTCCACGAGCCGTGAGTGTACCTGTTTCGAAGAACGTTCGACGTTGCCGTTCGGACCGGTCGCCCGGCCACGACGATCGCAAGGAATTCCTCGCCGGCATCGACCTGATCCTCGGGGGAATTGGGATCTAGACCCGCGACTCGATACGGAGGTCCTCGAGAAGGCACTCGAGAGGATCGCCTCAGCGCGTGTTCGTCTCGGCGATCCGCGCGGCGAGGAGCTTCTTCACGATGCTGGCGGGCAGTCCGCGCTTCGGATCGAAGTGGAGCGCGGACTTCGTCTGGTCGTAGTCCGCCAGCTCGTCGGCGAGCGCGCCGAGCGTCGTCCCACTGAACGGGAAGTACGAGCACCCCTTCCCCGTCGCGAGAAAACCTGCGACCACCTTTCCGTTCTTTCGGAACGCCGGCATCGAGTAGCTGATGCACTCCTCGAGGCCGGCGACGCTCTTGTGGATCGTCCGGCGAAGCTTCTCCAGCGCCGCACGACGATCCGGACTCACACTACGGAGGTAGTCGTCGATGGTCGCGAGCTTCTTCGCGGTCGTCTTCTTCGCGGTCGTCTTCTTCGCGGCGGCCATGCGTCGTGACGCGATCTCAGCACCGGTGCTCGACCATGTCGAGAGTCTCTCCGCCGCCATCGAAAGCGGGCGTGGAACGGATCCGGCGCGGCTGACAGAGACGCTCGCCATTTGGCTCTGAGAATCGCTTTCCCTCGACGCGCGCCTGGCCATAAAGTCGGCGCATCCGGTGAAAACGCCAGAGGAGAACCGCGTAACGAGAACAGTGCGACCATCGCCCTCTGGCACCGTCCGTGCCCCCCTGGCGCGCTTCAATGATGAAGGGATAAGGCTTGGCGTCAATCACTGACTCTACACCGAGCCTGCTCGTATCCGTCGTCGCCCTCGCGACGGCGCTCTGGACCTGCAACTGCGCTTCGGATTCGAAGCTCTCCTCGAGCTCCGCCGAAGCGAGTTGCAAGGCCGGCTGGTGTCGGATCCCCGCCGGAGAGTTCACGATGGGCTCTCCGGTGACCCAGATCGGACGCGGGCTGAACGACGAAAATCAGGTCAAAGTTACGCTGACCCACGCGTTTCTCATCCAAGAACACGAAACGACACAAGCCGAATGGATCCAGGCCGGATTCCAGAATCCGAGCAAGGAGTGGCCCCCAGGCGAGACCGTGAGCAGTGACTGCATTGGCGACGACTGCCCCGTCGGCAACGTCAATTTCTACGAAGCCGCAGCGTACGCCAACGCGCGCTCTCGCCTGGAACAGCTCGAAGAATGCTACGAGCTTTCGAACTGCATTGGCGTCGTCGGCGGCGGCCACGACGATCGGCCGAGCGATCGGGACTATCGTTGTGGCACCGTCGAGAGTCGGAAGTCGTCCCTCTACGATTGTGCCGGCTACCGCCTTCCGATGGAGGCCGAGTGGGAATATGCCGCCCGCGCAGGCACGACGACCGCCACATACGCGGGAGACATCGCTCCTCATCCGTCGGGCCGAGTCGCCCTTTGCTATTCCGACGACGGTCTCGAGCGCATCGCTTGGTACTGCTTCAACTCGAGAACGGCGGACCTGCAAAGCCGGATGCACCCGGTCGGCCTGAAGGAACCGAACCGCTGGGGGCTTCGGGACATGCTCGGCAATGCGATGGAATGGTGCAACGACGCCTTCAATGGGCTCGGCTACGGCACCACCCCTCTGACCGACCCCGAGCCGGACTTCGCTTCACCCCACGACGGCGTCATGCGAAGCGGAGGAGGCGCGTGCCACCTCGACACGACGTCAACGACGGCGTCCCACCGTTGTGAGTATCCGCGCCGCTCGGCGATCGCCGGGATCGGCCTCAGGCTCGTGCGAACGCTCAAGTAGACGTCTGTGTCCGTCGACGTCGCCCCGAAATCGAGACTTTGCTGCGAACGACGTGGCTACACGGCTGGCGGGTTCAGGCGAGCGAAACCTTCCTGCCGGCGGTACGGGAAATACGGATACGGCGTAGTCACCGCGCTGGCCGCATCAAGCTTTGCGATGTGCTCGGGCGCGAGCTTCCAGCCAATGGCGCCGAGATTGTCGCGCAGCTGCTGCTCGTTGCGGGCCCCGAAGATGACGCTCGAGACCGTCGGTCGCGCGAAGAGCCAGTTGAGTGCAACCTGCGGGATGGTCTTGCCGGTCTCCTTGGCGACCTCGTCGAGCGCGTCGACGACGCGGTAGAGGTGCTCGTCGTCGACGGGCGGGCCGAGCTCCGCCGTCTTGTGGAGCCTGCTCACTTCCGGGAGCGGCTTGCCACGGCGGATCTTGCCGGTGAGCCGGCCCCATCCGAGCGGGCTCCACACCACTGCACCGACGCCTTGATCGAGACCGAGCGGCATGAGCTCCCACTCGTAGTCGCGGCCGACCAGTGAGTAATACACCTGGTGGGCGACGTACCGCGGGTAGCCGTACCGGTCCGCGATCGCGAGCGACTTCATGAGCTGCCATCCGGAGAAGTTCGACACGCCGACGTACCGGACCTTGCCGGCGCGAACGAGGACGTCCAGCGTCGTGAGCACTTCCTCGATTGGCGTGCCGGCGTCGAACGCGTGGAGCTGGAGCAGATCGATGTAGTCGGTGCCGAGCCTTCGAAGCGATGCTTCGGTGGCGCGGATGAGGCGCGATCGGGAAGAGCCGGCGTCGTCCGGTCCTAGGCCCATTGGCAGCGTCGTCTTCGTCGAGATGAGGACCTTGTCGCGGCGACCGCGAATCGCCTCCCCGAGCGCCTGCTCCGAAGCGCCGTTCGAATAGACGTCTGCCGTGTCGAACATCGTGACGCCGGCCTCGAGGCAGATGTCCACGAGGCGGCGCGCCTCCTTCGCGTCCGTATCGCCCCATTCGCTGAAGAGCGGACCTTGTCCGCCGAACGTTCCGGCTCCAAAGCTCAGCAGCGGCACCTTCAATCCCGAGGCCCCCAGCCTTCGATATTCCATGTTCCTTCTCCTCTCAGGCGCGTGCGACGAGCGTCAGATCCGGAGCGCCTGCGAGGAGCAACATGGAGGGCCGAAGAGCCATGAACTAGAGTCAAGAAAGGCACAGGACTTGTGAGCTGAAGTCACCATGGCGCGACTCGACACGAATCGATCGGGGGAGATGGAGGTCTTCACACACGTCGTCGAGCTCGGCGGGTTCTCGGCGGCCGCGCGCGCTTTTCGGATGACGCCTTCGGCGGTGAGCAAGCT
>JAEXCN010000269.1 GCA_023402175.1 Pseudomonadota bacterium
GAGCCAGAGACCGCGCGTCCGTCACCGTCGTCAGTTGCCGCGCAACCGATCATCGAACCGCAGAGCACGAACCCACCAGCGAAGCAGGCCGAGCGAAGAAGATGGCGAAGAGCAAGCGTCATAAGAAGCCTCCTAGTTGGAGACGGTATGACGTCCACCTTCAATGTGGTCAAGGCGGGGACGCCTCGTTTCAGAAACGCTCCTCGAGAATCGCCCACGCGTCGGCGTGCCGGCTACCTCCGCCCCGATAGCGGCCTCGAGCCTCTGACTCAATGCGGAGGAAGGCTACAAGGTTCGTCTTCAGCCTCGAGGTCTCGCCCTGAGACTCGGGCCACGACGCGAGGAGTTCGAATCAGGCGATCTGCGCGTTGTTGCCCGCTTCGAGCGCGTCGACGGAGTCCGTGACCGGCGCCTTGCGGGAGGCGGCGCGGGCGTGGCCCGCCGGCGGATCGAACGGGGCGCGGCCGATCTGCTTCGTCTCGAAGCGCGGCAAGAATGCGGGAATGAGGTAGCCGCGGATCACCCACCACCAGAAGCTGCGCCAGTTCAGATCGGGGTGGATCTTGTCGGCGATCTTCGCGTGCTCCACGTAGGCGGTGCTCCAGTGCGCTCCCGCATTCGCGTGGTGCACCGTGTGGAGCCCGTTGTTGAACACGAGGAAGTTGAACACGCGGCCCGTGATGTTGCGCGAGTGGTCGTACTTCGACCACGGATCGCAATGCACGTGCTGCATGTAGTTGAACCACATCATCGTGTACGAGCCGAAGACCGACGGCAGCCCGAACGCGAAGATCCAGAGCTTCATGCCGAGCCAGGGACCGTGCATCGCGAGGGCAACGGCGAGCGTGCCGACGAGCGCCCCGATCCAGATCACGTACTGCGTGATGATCTGCTTGTAGAGCGTCGGGTTCGCGTTCTTCGCCTTGCGGATGTACTCCTTGATCGGAGTCGACTGGTAGTAGGCCGAGACGAAGAAGTACGACAGCGCGATCCACCACACGTTCCGGTTCGTGTGCCGCCACGTGATCGTCGCGTCACCTTCGCGGTTCACGTGCTTGTGGTGGTTGAGGTTGTGCGTCGGGATCCAGGCGAACGACGGGTAGCCGTAGAAGATGGAGATCCACGCCGCGTAGAACGTGTTCATCTTCTTCGACTTGAAGACGGGACAATGATTGTGGTTGTGCGCCATCGTCCCTGCGGCCATCGCCAGGTAGAAACTGACGGGCGCGAGATACGGCAGGAGCTTCGGATTCAGGAACTGCGCGACCAGCACGGCGGGCATCGTGAGGGCCCAGACCAGCGTTCGGTAGTCGGCCGAATAACGCGGAAGCATCGGGGCTTTGGGGTAGCTGTGACTTGCGCGTGGGGCAAGCTCGAATCGCGTCATTTCTCCGTTGCTTCAGGTCCTCGATCACGCTGCGCAGCCCAGTACGCACCCGCGACAAACGCCTCTTTTCACGGGTGATCGAGCGCGATGCCGTCACGCGAGGCTCGCGCGCGCGGGCATCCTTCGCGCCCCCTCTCGCATCGTATTCGCTTTCGCTTCGACCGGCCCGGAGGCCCACCGGGTCGTCGTCGCGATCCGCACCGAGCCCGAGCCCGAGCCCGTGACCGAGCCCGAATCAGCTCCCCTCGAACATTCGAGCGTCGTTGCCGAGCTTCGCCCCCCCGATGGGGGCAACAACGCAGATAGGTGACGTTTCTGCCTAGGCACATAGGTGACGTCAGGCTCACTCGTTCGGCACGGAGAGGATCTCGAGACCGAGGCGGTAGACGTCGATCTTTCGTGGTCGAGAGCGCCATCTACCACCGGGGGCCCCGACCGCGGTTCCGGCTCATGACGCCCGCATCGGTCACGGGCTCGGGCTCGGGCTCGGGCTCGGGTTTGGCTGGCGGCCGAGGAGCCTTTACCGGCCAGTTCCGCTAGAAGCTCCCCCGAGATGACTGCACCTCCGTTCACGCCGGAAGAGCTCGAGCGCTGCATCGCGCTGCTCGAGTCGCTCGTCGCGGATCGCGCTCAGCTGACGACGATCGATCGCGACGCGCGCGTCCGGCTCCTCACGGCGGCAGGACGGCTGTCGCGACCGACGCGCGAGGAGACGCGGCAGACGGCCAAGGCGTTCCGGAGGAAGGACCGCCAGGAGATCGTGATGCACGATCGCGCGGCGACCGCGGGCACCGAGATCCGGGTCGCGCGCCGGGCCGAGGTGTACGTCGCGCCTCCGCAGCTCGTCGGCGGCGGCGAGGGGAGCGAGACGAGCGAGACGAGCGATGCGCGCGAGCTCCGCGTCCCGCGCGACTGCTACGTCTGCAAGCAGCCCTACCGGAAGCTCCACTTCTTCTACGACGCGATGTGCCCGCCGTGCGCGGAGCTCAACTACGCGAAGCGCTTCCAGACGGCGTCGCTCGAAGGACGCACGGCCCTCATCACCGGGGCACGGATCAAGATCGGCTACCAGTCCGCGGTGATGATGCTGCGTGCGGGCGCTCGCGTCCTCGTCACGACGCGGTTCCCACGCGACGCCGCGCAGCGGTTCGCGCGCGAGGCGGACTTTCCGAAGTGGAAAGATCGGCTCCAGGTCTTCGGTCTCGACCTCCGGCACTCGCCGAGCGTCGAGATCTTCGCGCGGTACATCACGCAGACGGAGCCGCGGCTCGACATCCTCGTCAACAACGCCGCCCAGACGGTGCGCCGCCCGGCGGCGTTCTACGCGCACATGCTCGATCTCGAGCGCAGCGCGTTCGCCGAGCTGCCATCGCCGATGCGGTCCGTCTTGCGCGCGCACGAGGAGTGCAAGGCGGCAATGACCGTCGATCCCGTGCAGGCGCTGCCGGAGGCGAGCGCGTCGGCCGGCTTCGTCGCGTGGCGCGGCGGCGATGGGCCCGGCCTCGGGCTCCGCGCGTCGGCGATTCTCTCGCAGATCCCGTGCGCGTACGACGACACGACGCACGATCACGAGGTGTTTCCGGTCGGAAGGACGGACGCGGACCTGCAGCAGGTCGACCTCCGGAAGACGAACAGCTGGCGGCTTACGCTGAGCGAGGTCCCGTCGCCGGAGATGCTCGAGGTGCACCTCGTCAACGCGGTCGCGCCGTTCATCCTGTGCAGCAAGCTGAAGCCGCTCATGATGCGCGATCGGACCGACGAGAAGCACATCGTGAACGTGTCGGCGATGGAGGGCCAGTTCGCGCGCCGTACGAAGACGGACAAGCACCCGCACACGAACATGGCGAAGGCGGCGCTCAACATGATGACGCTGACGAGCGCGCCCGACTACGCCGCGGCCGGCATCTTCATGAACGCCGTCGACACGGGTTGGGTCACGGACGAGGACCCGATCGCGCACTCCCAGCGCAAGCAGCAGGTCCACGACTTCCAGCCCCCGCTCGACATCGTCGACGGCGCGGCGCGCGTCTGCGACCCGTTCTTCTCCGGGCTGCTCACCGGCGATCACGTCTGGGGGAAGTTCCTGAAGGACTACGCGCCGACGGAGTGGTGATCGCTCGAACGACGCGTGAGATGCGCCTCGAGCGCGAGCTCGCGGCGAGTCGGTTCCGAAGTGCGCCGGGTTTCCGCTCAGAAGACCACGGACGATCCGAGATAGGGCATGACCTCGAAGAAGGTCACGTCGGAGCGATCGTCCCTCGGGAGGTCCGGCTGATCGAGATCGAGGGTGACTGCGCGCGCCTGACCGAAACCGACCGAGCTTCGGAGCGAGAGCGTCGTCACGAGCACCAGCGCCTCCGGTGCGGGATCTTGCACGAGCGCGAGCGGCGTCCGCTTGCTGATCCCGAGCGTGAGCCCGTAGTAGTCGACGCGATCGGACGAGATGAACTCCGAGAGGCGGCGCTCCCTTGCACGATCGGTGAAGAGGCCGCCGCCGATGATCCACGAAGGCGAGAGCATGTACCGCAGGCCGATGCGGCCGTTCACCGTCGGCTGCAGCGCGTCGACCACGGACGACGCGGGCAGGCCATGGGTCGCGTCGACGCCGATCTCGAGCCAGCTTTCCCTCGGCCCGAGCGCGACGGCGACCCCGGCGAGCGCTCGCGCAGGCGCGACGAGCTTGCCGCCGGCGGCGCGCTCGGGCGGAAGCTGCTCCTCGAGGGTCGCCGTCCCGGGA
>JAEXCN010000296.1 GCA_023402175.1 Pseudomonadota bacterium
GTCGTGATGGGCAGCGCAGTGGAGCGTGAACGCATCGCGCACCGGACCGACACCCGGATCGAGACGAAGCGCCCGCTCGAACGCGCCGCGAGCAGCGTCTACGCGCCCGAGCCGCAACTCGAGGATGCGCGCGCGCTCCACATGGAGCCACGCCGCGAGGTTGGGCTGCGCGGAGTACGCATCGGCCATCCGACCGAGATGCGCGACGAGGTCTTCCCAGCGGTCTTCGTCGGTCGTCGGGACGACCTCGGCCTTCTCGCCCGGACGCTCCTTCCGCTCCGCGCTGTCCGCGAATACGCGCTGGGCGAGGTCCGTTTCGAGGCCCTTCAGCGCCGCCGCGTGATGCGGCGCGCGCCCGAGGACGAGCTCCCACGCCTCCCGCGCGTCGTCGTGGCGATCGCCCGCGACGAGGAGGCGCGCGCGCTCGACGAGGAGCTCGACGGCGGCGGCTTCGCCCGACGCGACGGCGATCTCGCGCTCGAGATGCCGGAGCATCGGGACGAGCTGCGTCCGCTGATGAAGGCGCCGCCGGAGGACGGCGTGGGCCGGCGCGAGATCGGCATCGACCTTGAGGGCCGACTCGATCTCACCGTTCACCTTCGTGTCGTCGGCGAGCGTCTCGTGGACGATCGCGAGCTCGAGGTGCGCGCGCGCGAGGCCGACGCGGTCTTCGGCGTCCGCGAGCCGCTCGATGCGAGCGGAGAGGAGCTCGACGAGCGCGTTTCCTTCGGGCGACGTGCGCGGAGGCTCGAGCTCCTTCGCCGGAACAGGCGCCACCTTCGATGCGCCGGTCGAGTCCGACTTCGGCAGCGGGGGAGGGGGCGGCCTTCGCGAAGGCGGTGAGCTCTTCGTTCGCGGGCTCGGCTTGACCGATGCGGAGCTGCCCTGTCGATTCGGCGGAAGCGGCGGCGGCGGAACGCTGCGCGGCGGCGGCGACGACCCGCCCGGCAGCGGCGGCGGTAGCGTGCGCTGCGGCGGGCGCGTGAGCACGGGGCGCGACGGCTCCTCGTCGACGATGATCGATCCGGACGACGTCTCTGCGCCGGTCGCGCCGAGGTCGTACGGCGTCGGGATGTGCAGCGACGGCTTGTCACCCGAACCGGACGCGTCCTTTGCGTCCTTGTCCTTGTCCTTGGCGGCTTCCTTGAGGGTCTCGCGCTGCGCGTCGATGGACCAGTTCTCACCGGTCATCGCGAGGATGTTGTCGACGTTGCCTTCCTCGATGTCGATGTCGATCGCGCTGATCTCCTCGACGCTCGCGGGCACCTCCTCGACGTCCTCGAGATCGACCGACTCGTATTCGGGTCGACCCCCGCTCCGAATCGTCGCGTCCTGGTTCCGGGGAAGCGGGGGGAACCTGCTGGGGCCTTCCGCCATCGGAGTCCATGGTCGCATATGTCGCCCCGGATCCAGCCAAAAAAGCCGACCGATTGGCGACGCCTCGATTCGAGGCTAGGGCGGGAAGATTCCGTCGAATACGTCGCCCGACGCGCCTGGTCCGAGCGCCTTCGGCTCGAGCGCAGCGGTGCTCACGGTCGTGGTCATTCCGTCCTTCGTGCGCGCGAGATTCGTGAAGACGGCCTTCACCTTCGCGGCATCCGTGTGCGAGCTGACGGAGATTCCGCGGACGGGAAGCGGCATCGAGAGCGTCTTCGTCATGATCGCGAGCCAGAACTTTCCATCGCGCGACACGGAGGCCGTCACCGTCGAGCTCGCACCGACGCTCTTCACCGAGAGGCGAAGGAACGCAGGTGTCTCTGCGGAGAGCCCGTCGAACGTCGGGGCGCTCGTTGCCGTCGTCGAGAGGCCGGTCTGCGAGCGCACCTGAGCTCGTGGTGGGTTCACATCGAACGTGCGGCACACCGAAACGTTGGCGGCGTCCGCAGCATCCGATTCACGTGCGACGAGACAGGCCTTCGCGAACGGGGCCACGTGCGAGCTCGGCACGGACACGAGCGCCGTCCACGTTGCATCCGTCGCGTCGTTCTCGAACGCGAAGAACCCGCTGTCCGATCCTCCCCACTGATCGCCGCTCGTCGCGCGCATCCCGACGACGGGTCCCGGCTCGACGAGGTCATCCCCGCAGCCTTCACACGTAAAAGGAAAGCCACGCGGCCCGTGCGTAGCGGACCAACCGTCCTCCTCGAAGCTCGTCTTGTCGGTCGCGAGATGGGTGGCGCCTGCCGTGCGCGCGGCCTCGAAGTCGGGCGCGAGGTCGAGGCCGCCTGGGACGCCGCCGCGGTAGATCCGCGTCACGAGCCCTTTGCTCCGGAGCTCCGCCGCGCGCGAGCGCTCGTCGAAGGACATGTTGAAGAAGACGACGTCGGGCCGCGCGTCGTACGACGCGACGGGGCAGCCCGCGTCGACGTTCGGGCCGACGAACGCGAGCCGTGCGCGTGGGGCGCCGCCGCCGTAGCGCGAGACGAGGCTGTTCGAATCGCACGCCGCTCCGCCGGTCGTGACGACGATGAACTTGCCGCGAAGCGCTCGGAGCGTCGGGAACGCGCAGTCGCCGGTGACGGCGTCGCGCACCGAGGTCGAGCCGGGGCAGGCGGCGATGAAGTCGGAAGGAGTGACGATGTTCTCGCGTCCGAGGGCCTTCTCGAGCGCCGCATCGAGATCTGCCGGCTGGTGCCCCGGCTCGAACGTCTCCTTGAGATCGACGAAGAGCGTCACCACCTCGTGGCGCGGCACGGCAGCGTGGAAGGCTGCGAGCTGACCGAGGCAGTCGGTCAGCTGCGAGCACGACGTCTTGCGCATGACCGGGTTGTCTTCGTGGTAGACGAACCAGTCGCCGGACGGCGCGACCGCGCCCTCGCGCCGGACGTGGATGTCGAGCTCGACGCTCCGCACGCGATGGTAGACGAGCTGATCGAGCAGCGGCTCGTACCGCTCGTAGGCATTGTGGACCGATTTCTGGATCGCTCGGTCGTACGGGACGTCAGGGCCGTCCTCTTCGACGTGCGCGTTGGCCGATGCGTCGAGATCCGCCTGCGTCGTGCCGATGGCGCCGCCGTCGGTCGCGCTGTCGTCGCCGAACGGCTCTCCGTGCGCCCGCGTTCCACCTCCGCCACACGCCATGAACGACATGGCAAGCACGACGTGGCGGAAATGCATCTGGCTGATTCTAGCGGGGCATTTTTGGATCTCGACCTGTTTGTGCCCGGCCGCGCTCGGCCACTCTCTTCTCGGTCGAGCTTCAATCGCGCTGCAGTCGCGCTTCAGAAGGGGCGCTTGCCCGAGCCCATGCCCTCGGCGATCGGCAAGAGCTCCGCGCACTCGGAGAGGTCGAGCCGATGCTCCTCGAGCGGATCGGTCGCGATGTCGTAGCAGTTCCAGGCGCTGTCGCCCTGGTGAGCGATGAGCTTCTTCGTCCCTTTGATCGCGCCCCAGTTCTTGAACGCACAGGCCCAGAGCTCGGTGCAGTTCGTCATCGCGATGGGGCGGTCCACCGGTGATCCACCGCGGAGCAGGCTCTGCCCTGCCGCGCGTGAGCGGAGGGTCGCGAGCTCGGGCGCATCCCAGAAGCCGAGCAGGTCCATGAGCGTCGGGAACACGTCGAGGTGCGTGACCGGCGTGGTGCGGAGCGATCGGAGGCTCGCTTCCTCCGATTCCGTGAGCGTGCCCCGCGGGGCATCGACCCAGAATGGGATCCGGATCTCGGGCTCGAAGAGCGTTCCGGTGTGACCGACCGCGCCCTTCTCGCGCATCTGCTCGCCGTGATCGGAGACGTACATGATGACGGTTCGCTGGGCCTCCGGCCGTTTTCCGAGCTCGCGGAGCAGGCGTGCGAGCGCCTTGTCCTGCATGTGGATCGAGTCCTGGTAGCGGTTCAGGATCTCGTTCTCGTATCCAGGGCCGGTCGCCTCTTCCTGAGGCGTGAACGGCATGTCGTCGGGATCGATCTTGTACGGGAAGTGCGTGTTCGACAGATGAACGACGGCGAGCCACGGCTCCTTCAGACGGCCGATGTCGCCGATGACGTAGTCGACGAGCTTGCCGTCGTCCGCACCGACCTCGTACGTCGCGTCTTCGTCGATCTGCGTCGCGCTCACGTGGCGCGTCCAGCGCTGCCCCTCGAGCCAGGTGCCCGAGTTGCCGAAGAGGAGGTGTTGGGACGTGTAGTACGCGTTCTCGAGGCCCGCCGCGTGGGCGTACTCCCAGATGATCGGTTGCGTGTGCTGCGCCGTCCGATCGTGCGTCGGCAAGAGGCCGTTCCACATGACGGCGAGCGAGATCGCCGTCGTCGAGTCGAGCGCGCGCATCTGCGTGAGCGGGATGCGGTCCTTGACGACCTCGTTCGAGAACGGCGTGTACTTGCAGTCGGGCGTGTATTCGACGCAGACGCTCTGCGCGCGAACCGACTCGGTGATCACCATCACGACGTTCCGCTGCCGCGAGGGTTTCGCGACGAACGCAGGCACCGGCTCGGGCGAGCGCGGGCCGGGATGCACACGCTCGACGGTCTCGTTGTGATCCCAGCGCGCGCGCATCAGCTGGCCCATCGCCGAGACGTACATCACGTCCGGAGGCTGCCCCTGCTCGGCGCCGCGGTCCGGTGACACGAAAGCGGCCGTGATCGCCGCGACGATCGCGACGTCGAGACAGAGCCATCCGCGCGCGCGGGCGCGCATCGGCGCGAGCCGCGAGGCGACGATCGGCACCGCGAGGGCGATCGCGAGCGAGGGCAGGAGCGATCGCAGGAAGGTCCAGCGGTCGAACCAGAGCTGCTGGCCGATGCTCGGAAGGAACGAGGTTCCGACGAGCACGGCGCGATGGTTCATGTACGCGCCGTAACGAGCAAACGTGTAGACCTGGCTGCCCACGCAGAGCAGCGCCGCGATCGCGATGACGACGCGCACGGGCCATCGCCCGAAGCCGCGCGTGCGCGTGGCTGCCGACAGAAGGCTCGTCCAGAGGACGACGCCGACGAGCGCGCTACCGAGATAGAAGGCGAGATCCTTCGCCTCGAAGTCGACGATCCGCGTGCGGCGGCGACCGAAGTCGTACGCGACGAGCGCGATCGGAGCGGCGATGACGACGGCACGTGCGGCCCACCGCCGGACGCGTGCCGAGCGACGTGCCCCTTGCCAGTCGTCGACGACGCTCGCGCTCGGGATGCCGCTCGGAGACTCGCCGCTCTCGGGCGCGGCGGCGCCTTCACCGTCCGTGCGTTCGTGGTCCTCCGCCGGTTCGGTGGAGTCGATCGAAGGCGAGCGCAACGGCTGGGTCATCGCGGAGCGGCGGAGGATAGCCGCGGCGCTCTGGTAGCGCGAGGGCTCAGGCGTACGCAAGCGGTCGCGTTGGATCAGCGTGTTTCGCGCTTCGAAAAACGGCTCTGCTATCGTCGCCACGTGAGCCAGCTCGTCATCCCGCAGCGTCTGACGCCGGAAGCGTATGCACCGTACGGCCGCGTCTTGATGGCGTCGCCGCGTGGGGAGCCTGGCGTTCCGGCGAACCTCGGGACCGCGCTTCGTTTCGACGACGTCTGCGAGGTCGCGAACGCGCGCAGAGAGACGGCATCGCTCAAGGTGAAGGTCTTCCGCTCGCGTCCGGTACCGCGCGAGCGCCGCCCGCTCGCGCTTCTCGAGAAACATCCGTGCTCGACGCAGCTGTTCATCCCGATGAACGCGTCGCGGTTCATCGCCCTCGTCGCGCTCGGCGGCGATCGACCGGATCTGTCGACGCTCGCGGCGTTCGTGGCGGAGGGACCGCAGGGGATCAGCTACGCGCCGGGCGTGTGGCACCACCCGATGCTCACGCTCGACACGGAGACCGACTTCGTCGTCTTCGTCCACGAGGACGGCACTCCGGAGGACTGCGTCGTCGTCGACCGCAACGACGCTGCCTGGCCCGAGCTCGACCTCGGCGCCCTGCCGCCTCGCTGACGCAGCGGAATTCGACCGCCCGGTCGGGAGGTCTTCGGCAGTGCTAGTTGCATCTATTCGTATGGCGGAATATAGAGTCCCTCGTGAACGAGGCGACGGCGTACTCGACGACGCGCTGGGAGCTCTATCGCGTGCTCGCCGAGCCGGTGCGCCTGCGGCTCCTCGCGCTCGCCGCCGAGGAGGAGCTCGCGGTCGGTGAGCTCGCCGTCCTCCTCTCCGAGAGCCAGCCGAACGTCTCGCGGCACATCGCGCCGCTGAAGGCCGCTGGGCTCGTGCTCTCCCGCAAGCAAGGCACGCGTGTGCTCGTCCGGATCGCCGAGGCCGCATCGGCCGATCCCGTGGTCGCGGACGCGCTCGCGAGTGGCCGCGCGCTCTGCGAAGGCGACGGGAGCCTCTCCCGCATCGCCGACGTCCTGCGCGAACGCGATCGCGTCGCGCGCGAGTTCTTCGCGCAGGCTCCCACGAAAGAGGCCAGCGTCCCCGAGCCGAACGACGCGTCCACGGCGTACGTCGCGGCGCTCGCGCGGCTCTTGCCTCACCGCGAGCTCGCCGTCGACGCAGGCACGGGCGACGGTGGGGTGCTCGACGTCCTCTCGCCTGCGTTCGAGCGGGTGATCGCCGTCGATCGCTCCGAGGCGCAGCTCGATCGCGCTCGTGCGCGCGTCGCCGCGCGTGGCTATTCGAACGTGAAGCTCCTCAAGTCGGAGCTCGGCGCCGCGGAGCTCCGGCAGCATGTCGGCGAGGGCGCGGACGTCGTCTTCGCGTCGCGCCTTCTCCATCACGCGCCGCGGCCGGTCGATCTCGTGCGCCAACTCGCGGCGCTCACGCGTCCCGGCGCAGCGATCGTCGTCATCGACTACGCGCGCCACGACGACGAGTCGATGCGCAACGAGGCCGATCTCTGGCTCGGCTTCGAGCCGTCCGAGCTTCGCCGCATCGCCAACGAAGCGGGGCTCGAGGACATCGAGGTGATTCGTCTCCCGTCCGCCTGGTGCGGGCGAGGTAAGGATGCACATCTGCCCTGGCAGGTGCTGGTCGCTCGTTCCGCTTCGGCGCCGTCTTCGGCACCTAAGCGAATCCATCAGAAAGAAGGAAAGGGAAAGTAAGCCATGAGCACGAACTACAAGGTCGCGGACATCAAGCTCGCCGATTGGGGCCGCAAGGAGATCACCATCGCCGAGAGCGAGATGCCCGGCCTCATGGCGATCCGCAAGGAGTACGGCCCGTCGAAGCCCCTCAAGGGCGCGCGAATCGCCGGCTGCCTCCACATGACGATCCAGACCGCGGTTCTCATCGAGACCCTCACGGAGCTCGGCGCCGAGGTCACCTGGACCAGCTGCAACATCTTCTCGACCCAGGACCACGCTGCCGCCGCGATCGCGGCGACGGGCGTCCCGGTCTTCGCCTGGAAGGGCGAGACCGAGGAGGAATACAACTGGTGCATCGAGAAGCAGCTCACCGCCTTCGCGGGCGGCAAGGGCCCGAACATGATCCTCGACGACGGTGGCGACCTCACCGTCATCGCGCACGACAAGCACCCGGAGCTGTTCGAGGGACCGGATCCGATCCGCGGCCTCTCGGAGGAGACGACGACGGGTGTTCACCGCCTCTACGAGATGGCGAAGAAGGGCACGCTCAAGGTCCCCGCGATCAACGTCAACGACTCGGTCACGAAGTCGAAGTTCGACAACCTCTACGGCTGCCGTGAGTCGCTCGGCGACGGCCTCAAGCGCGCCACCGGCGTCATGTTCGCCGGCAAGACCGCGGTCGTCGCGGGCTACGGCGACGTCGGCAAAGGCTCGGCGCAGGCGCTCCGCGCGCTCGGCGCCCGCGTCCTCATCACCGAGATCGACCCGATCTGCGCGCTGCAGGCGGCGATGGAGGGCTACCAGGTCACGACGATGGAGGAGGCAGCTCCGCAGGCCGACATCATCGTCACCGCGACCGGCTGCGCGGGCATCGTTCGCCCCGAGCACATGAAGGCGATGAAGGATCAGTCGATCCTCTGCAACATCGGTCACTTCGACTGTGAGATCGACGTCGCCTGGCTCGAGAAGAACCCCGAGATCAAGGAAGTGAACATCAAGCCGCAGGTCGACCAGTTCGTCTTCCCGGACGGCAAGCGCCTCACGCTCCTCGCGCGTGGCCGCCTCGTGAACCTCGGCTGCGCGAACGGCCACCCGTCGTTCGTCATGAGCTCGTCGTTCTCGAACCAGACGCTCGCCCAGATCGAGCTCTGGAACAACCACAAGACCTACGAGAAGAAGGTCTACACGCTCCCGAAGAAGCTCGACGAGAAGGTCGCCGCGCTCCACCTCGAGAAGCTCGGCGTGAAGCTCTCGAAGCTCACGAAGGACCAGGCGGACTACCTCGGCGTCTCCGTCGAGGGTCCGTTCAAGCCGGAGCACTACCGCTACTGATCGCGTAGGCGATCGACCATCGCCGACACTCCACGACGGCGCTGCTCTCACCCGAGGGCGGCGCCGTCGTCTTTGGCGCCCAGGAACTCGCCCGTGTCGGTCGAGGCGCCGTTCAGCTGGTTCACTGGCCGCCGTTGATCGTGTCGGCAATCGACCAATTGCCCAGATCGAGCGCGGGAACAACCGCGGAGTGGGCATTCTAGCCGACGTTTCGCACCACCTTCGCCGCCTCGAGCACTGCACGCAGTGCCGCATTCACGGACGCGTCGTCGGGAAACGCCTTCGCGATGTCGGGCTCGAGGACGCGCGTGTTGCCTCGGCGGAGCTTCCCTGCCCAGAAGCCACGCCGCGCTTGCGACCAGTCGTACCGTTCCATCGCATCTTCAGCGGGCACCGTATGCTTTGCGCTGCGCCGGCGAGGCTTGGCGTGCCGAGATGATGCGGATGCGGCCATGACGTTCGATGACAGCATGCACGACGAAGAGCACTCGGTCACGTGCCGAGCGCCCGATAATGACGAAGCGGTCGTCGTGGTAGAGGTCTGGTGCATCTAGAGCGGCGGGATCGTCGAAGACTTCTGCGGCTTCCTCGAAGCGCACGCCGTGCTTTCGGAAATTTGCGGCCGCCTTCGCGGAATCCCATTCGAAGTCGCCGTAGCGGCGGGTCGCCACGGCCGCACGGTATCACGGTCCCGCTGAAGCACGTGGCGGCGATGACTCTGCCGACGGCGCAGCCACGCGTCGCGCCGACGCGGAGAGCGAGGTGGTCGCCCGCATCCGGACATCCAGCAACTGACGCGCAAATGAGTTGCATGTTACTTCTGACGTCATGCGCCTCCGAGGGCTCGTCTTCGAGAGGTTCGTCACGTTCGAACGAGCGGAGGTGAACGTCTGCGACGAGAGCGGCTCGCCGCTCGACGTCGTCCTCTTCGTCGGCGAGAGCGGGGCAGGGAAGAGCGCTGTTCTGCGCGGCATCTCCGGTCTCCTCTCGGAAGCCCTCGGCGCCGGCGAGGAGCTCGGCGAAGACGACGTCCGGCGAACCGCCGACAACGCGCGCTGTCGCGTGGTCTTCGACGATGTGGTCGCGGACGGCCGCGTCATCGTCACGCTCGAGAAGGAGCTCCGGAGAGGCGCGCCCGCGCCGAAGCTCCGTGCAACTCCAGCCGACGCGTTCGATCGCTGGCGGCGCGCGATCGAGCAGGAGGTCGCCCCGCGTGCAGCGTTCTCGATCGCGGGCGCCGGCGGCGGGGCGGGCAGCGGCGAGCCCGACAGCGGCCGAAACGACGCGACCGATCCGGACCTCGACGATCGCGATCCGCTCGTCGATTGGCTGCTCGGCATCCGCGGCGGTCCGCACTGGCAACAGGCGGTCCGGGCGCTCGATCGCGTGCTCTGGCCGTACCAGTTCAACCACATCACGACGGAAGGCGACCTCGTCTTCGCGGGCGCCTCCGGCCTCGCGTCGTCGACGGAGCTCGGGGACGCGTTCGAGTCCGTCCTCGTGATGACGCTCGAGCTCCTTCGGCTGTCGACCGATCGCCCTGGCGAGGAGCTCGTCTACGTGATCGACGACATCGACGCGCACCTGCATCCGCGCTGGCAGTCGCGCATCATCGGCGATCTGCGGCGCGCGTTTCCCCGCGTGCAGCTCATCGCGACCACGCATTCACCTTGGGTCGTCGCATCCGTCGAACCCACGCAGGTCTTCCGGCTGGAGAGCTCGGCGCCGGGCACCTCGGGCAACGCCGGAAACGGGCGAGGCGTGATCCGCGTCGCCGATCGGATCCAGCGGGGCGCGACGATCTCGCAGGTGATGGACGTCGCGTTCGGGACGCCCGATCTGCCGGGCCCGCGCTGGTCGCATTCGCCGTCGCTCGCTGTCCGGCGCGACGTGCTGCGCGCGATCGAAGATGAGCTCGAGCGCGGCGCGGTCGTCTACGTCCTTCCGGATCCGCTCCACATCCGCGACGTGCGCGATGCCTTCGGCGAGCAGGTCCTCCCGAAAGCGGAGGGCGCGACGGGGCACCTGTTCTTCGTCGATCGCGAGCCAGGCGCTGCGTGGGGACACGACTGCGAGTACGTATTCCGCTCGCAGAACGGCACGATCGCGCGCCATCGCGCGATCTGGCCCCCGGCGAACCTCGAGAGGTTCGTCCCGATCGCGCGCGGCTGAGCGATATCAGGCGCTCGAGTCTTTTTGCGCCGCTGCGGCGAGGTCCTTCGACCAGCGGCGCAGGCGATCCTCGTCCGGGCCTTCGAGCATGATCCGCAGCTTCGGCTCCGTGCCGCTCCATCGGATGAGCACGCGTCCCTCGTCGCCGAGGGCGTCCGTCACCTTCGTCGTCGCCGCCGTGAGGAGCTTCATCTTCTCGAGCGGCAGCTTCCTCGGCAGCGTGACGTTCTCGAGGACCTGCGGGACGCGCTCCATCGCCTCCTGCGCGAGCTCCGACAGCGGCCGGCCCGTCCGGACCATGATCGCGAGCACCTGCAGGGCCGCGACGATGCCGTCACCGGTCGACGCATGCTCGAGGAAGATGAGGTGCCCCGACTGCTCGCCGCCGAGGGTGTAGCCGCCCTTGCGCATCGCCTCGACGACGTAGCGATCGCCGACCTGCGTGCGAACGAGGTGGCCCTTGCGCGCGTGCATCGCGCGCTCGAGGCCGAGGTTGCTCATCACGGTCGCGACGAGCGTGCGCTTCGCGAGCTGTCCGTCGTCGAGCATGCGTGCCGCGCACATCGCCATGACGACGTCGCCGTCGACGATCTGGCCCTTCTCGTCGATCACGATGAGCCGGTCCGCATCACCGTCGAGCGCGATGCCGATGTGAGCGCCCTGCTTGACGACCTCCGCGCGGACCTTGTCCGGGTGGAGTGCGCCGGCGTCCTTGTTGATGTTGACGCCGTTCGGCTTCACGCCGATCGAGGTCACGTTCGCGCCGAGCTCGGCGAACACGAGCGGCGCGACCTTGTACGCAGCGCCGTGCGCGCCATCGACGACGACGCGGACGCCGTCGAGCGTGAGCCCGCGAGGGAAGGTCGCCTTCGCGAAGACGACATACCGGCCGCCGGCGTCATCGAGCCGTGACGCCTTTCCGATGCCCGGGCCTGTCGGACGCTGGCCGAGCAGCGCGTCGTTCGACATGAGCTGCTCGATCTCGGCCTCCATCTCGTCGGCGAGCTTGAAGCCGTCCGCGCCGAAGATCTTGATGCCGTTGTCCTGGTACGGATTGTGGCTCGCGCTGATGACGATGCCGGCGTCGGCGCGCATGCTCACGGTGAGCTGCGCGATGGCGGGCGTCGGGATCGGACCGCAGAGGATGACGCGGGCGCCCATCGAGCAGATGCCGGCCGCGATCGCCTGCTCGATCATGTAGCCGGACAGCCGAGTGTCCTTGCCGATCAGGATCCGCGGTACGTGGGCCTTCGGCGTGCTCCGCCCGGCGACGTGCGCTACGGCCTTGCCGAGGCAGAGCGCGATCTCCGGGGTGATCGGCCACTCGTTCGCCGTCCCGCGGATGCCGTCGGTCCCGAACAGGTTCCGGGTCGGCGCGGGGGCCGCCTTCGAGCTGCCCTTTGCGGCCGGCTTGGGGGGCGCCTTCGCGCCGGCCTTTGCGGCAGGCGCGCCGTTCGCGCCGTTCGCGCCGCGCGTGCCGTTCGCGTCGCGCGCGCCGTTTGCGGTGTTCTGCGCCTTCGCGCTGGCCGTCTTCTTCGTACGCGCCTTCCTGGTCGCCACGTCTGCCATCGTCGTTCCTTCTACCGCTTGCTCGGGGCTGGCGTCGTCGTGCTTCTACTCGCGGAAGTTCACGAACGAGAGCTCTAGGGGAACGTCCATGCCGCGCACGAGCGCGATTGCCTTCTGGAGATCGTCCCTGTTCTTCCCCGTGACGCGCACCTGGGCTTCCTGGATCGAGGCCTGGACCTTGAGCTTGCTCTCCTTGATCGCGTTCAGGATCTTCCTCGCCGGCTCACCCTCGATGCCTTCCTTGACCTTCGCAAGAATGCGGGCGCCGCCCTTGCCCGTGGGCTGCGGCTCCTGGACGTCGAGGAACTTGAGGCTCACCTTGCGCTTGATGAGCTTCTCCTGGAGGACGACGAGCGCCGCCTTCGCGCGGTCCTCGCTCGACGAGCGGACGACGAGCCCGTCGGTGGTCTTCTCGACCTCGGTGTTCGTGTCCTTGAAGTCGTAGCGCTGCGCGAGCTCTTTCTGCGCCTGGTTGAGCGCGTTGTCGACCTCGTTCCACGGGACCTTCGAGACGATATCGAAGCTGGGCATGACCCCTCCTCCGTTACGACAGGCACGGAGACCTAACGCGACACGTTACGAGATGGCTAGTGCGGGACCCTGCCGCCGCTGAGAAAGCCGACGGAAAGGGCGGGGAGGATACACCAAGAATCCAGGTTCGGGTCGCGATCCCCCATGACGGCCCCACGCCCCGATGCTAAGCCGGGCTCGCCATGAGTGACTGGCCCGACAAGAAGCCCGGCGGACTCGACGCGAGCGAAAAGACCAGCTTCGCCAAGGGAGTCTTCCGCAAGTGCGACGGCTGCGGCGAGACCATGCCGGCCGAGAGCCTCGAGCACAACTTCGAGGTTTGCCCGCACTGCGGCCAGCATCACCGCCTGATTGCAGAGCGCTGGCGCGAGCTCTTGCTCGATGACGGCAAGCTCGAGGATTGGGACGGGCATCTCGTGCCGGCCGATCCGCTCTCCTTCGTCGACGGCAAGCCGTACCCCGATCGCGTCGCCGCCTCGCAGAAGTCGACGAAGGCGAAGGAAGCCATCGAGATCGGCCGAGGCCGAATCGACGGCGTCCCGATCGCGTACGGCGCCTTCGTCTTCCGCTTCATGGGCGGATCGATGGGCTCGGTCGTCGGCGAGAAGGTCGCGCGCCTGTTCGAGCGAGGCGCCTCGCTCAGGCTTCCGGTCGTCCTCCTCCAGGCCTCCGGCGGCGCGCGCATGCAGGAAGGCATCCTCAGCCTCATGCAGATGGCGAAGACGGTCGCCGCGCGCGAGCGGCTTCGCGACGCGGGTGTGCCGTTCATCAGCGTCCTCTTGAACCCGACCACGGGTGGCGTCGCGGCGAGCTTCTCGTTCCTCGGCGACGTGAACATCGCCGAGCCGGGCGCCCTCATCGGCTTTGCGGGCCCGCGCGTCATCGAGACGACGATCCGGCAGAAGCTGCCCGAGGGCTTCCAGCGGAGCGAGTTCCTCCTCGAGCACGGCATGATCGATCGCATCACGAGCCGTCTCGAGATGCGCCGTGAGATCTCGCTCCTCGTGAGCCATCTCCACACGGCGAACGGTGACGCACGCGTCGCCTCGGCGTGAGGGCGTGACGGCGTGAGCTCCGAGCTCGAGCCCCGCCTCGCCTCGGCGCTCGAAGCGCTCTACGCGCGCGTCCCTCTCGGCATGCGTCTCGGGCTCGACCCGATGCGTGATGCCTGCGCGCGCGCGGGCCATCCGGAACGCGCCTTCGAAGCGGTTCACATCGGCGGCACGAACGGGAAGGGATCGACATGCGCGATGGTCGCGTCGATGGCGCGCGCCGCAGGCAAGCGCGTGGGCCTCTACACGTCGCCGCATCTCGTGCGGTTCGCCGAGCGCATCCGGATCGACGGAGAACCGGTCGACGACGCCATGCTCGTCGAGGTGCTCGAAGAGGCGCTGACGGTCGGGGCCGATCTCTCGTTCTTCGAAACGGCGACGCTCGCGGCGTTCCTCGCGTTCCGGCGCACGAAGGTCGAGCTCGCGGTCATCGAGGTCGGCATCGGAGGGCGGCTCGATGCGACGAACGTCCTGCCGTCGCCTCGTGTGACCGCGATCACCGGCGTCGCGTTCGATCATCAGGACAAGCTCGGCGACACACTCGACGCGATCGCGCGTGAGAAGGCGGCGATCGCGAAGCCCGGTGTGCCGCTGGTGCTCGGGCGGATGCCCGAGGAAGCGCACCCCGCAGCCGTCGAGGTCGCGACCGCAAATGGCGCGCGGATCGTCGAGGCAACGCCGATCCCGCCGGAGGTCGCGGTCGGCCTCGCGGGCCCGCATCAGCGAGACAACGCGAGCGTCGCGTGGGCGATCGGCGGCGAGCTCGGGCTCCGTGACGACGAGCGAGCGCGAGGGCTGTCGGAGGCGCGCTGGCCGGGGCGGCTCGAGCGGATCGAGGTGAGGGAAGGCGAGCTCGCGGGGACGTGGATCCTCGACGGAGCACACAACCCGGACGGAGCGCGGGCGCTCGTGCGGTCGCTGGCGAAGGAGCACGTCGGCGCGGTCGTCTTCGGCGCGCTGGCGGACAAGGCGTGGCGCGAGATGCTCGGGATCGTCACGGCGATCGACGCGCCGCGGATCTACGTTGCGCCGGCGGGGAGGGCGCCTGCCGCTCCGGAGGTCCTCGCGAAGGAAGCGCCGGGAGCGGCGGCGTCGAACGTCGTGGATGCGCTCGCGGCTGCGCGGACGGTCGCGGGCGACAAGCCGGTCGTCGTGTGCGGCTCGCTCTATCTCGTGGGCGAAGCGCGCGGACGGCTGCTCGGGATCGCGTCCGATCCGATCGTCGCGCTCTGATCTGACGAGGAGCTCTTTTCCCGATAGGAGCTCAGGCAGGAGCCGGGGCGCGCCCCATGCTACGCTCCCGACATGGCCGCGGTGAGCATCCCCCCGAACGCGACGGCATGGGACGTGGCCATCGTCGCCCAGTGGCAACATCTTCCGCTCCGAATGCGGGTCGCGCGGCCGCTGACGGCTGACGAGCTGTTCCAGTTCTGCTCCGCCAATCGCGACCTTCATATCGAGCGCACCGCAGACGGGGAGATCATCATCATGCCGCCGACGGGCGCAGAGACCGGCCGCCGGAATGCCGACATCACCGCGCAGCTCGTGGTGTGGGCGAAGCGTGACGGGAGCGGTGTGGCGTTCGATTCGTCGACGGGCTTCTTGCTTTCCAACGAGGCCGAGCGCTCTCCGGATGCCGCTTGGGTGCGCAAGGAGCGCTGGGACGCGCTGACCTCGGAGCAGAAGAAGAAGTTTGCGCCCCTATGCCCCGACTTCGTGCTGGAGCTCCGTTCGCCCAACGACACCCTCGAAGACTTGAAGCTCAAGATGGCAGAGTACGTCGCCTGCGGTGCGCGCCTTGGTTGGCTCGTCGATCCCGAGGAGCGTCGCGTCCACGTTTACGGTCCGGGCGGCTGCTCCGTTCTCGAGAGTCCAGAGCACGTGAGCGGCGATCCGGAGCTGCCGGGATTCGTCCTCGATCTTCGTTCGATCTGGTAGGTGCTCGAAGCCGCCAACGGCCCTGTGAGCTTGCCCACCGGCAACCCAACATCGCGACCAGGGTTCCTGGTGGTTGAAACCGCGTTGGAGGCGGTCGCGACCGGGTTCGCGGTGGTTTGAAACCACTTTGGAGGCGGTCGCGACCGGGTTTACGGTGGTTTGAAACACTTTGGAGGCGGTCGCGACCGGGCTTGCGGTGGTTTGAACCACTTTGGAGGCGGTCGCGACCGGGTTCCTGGTGGTTCGTGCCGCTCCGGTGCGGCGCGAAGGCTGGTTCAGGTCGCAGAGGTCACGACGTCGCCCGAGCCGCGCGAGCCGGAACCCTTCGCGCCGGGATCGGTTGCGCCAGGATCGGCCGGGCCGGGGGTGGGCTCGGCGGGAGCGGCCCTCCCCCGGCGGTCGGCCTTGGCTTCCGCCTGGTCGAGGGCGCCGAAGATGACCGCATGTTGCTCCGGCGTGAGCTCGGCGAGCTCGGCGTTCGCGACGAGCGCGTTGACCGCGCGGATCCAGGCATTGCGCGCATCGACGAGCGCGCCTCCGTCGGACTCGGCGGGCGCCGAGAGCAGCTGCGCGCGCTCGTCTTCGAGCTCGCCAAGCTTCTGCGCGAGCTCGATCCTCTCGTTGACGAATGACGTCAGCGTCTTCTTCTTGTCGACCACGATCGACGCGAGGACCGCCTTCACGCCCGCCTCACTCCCAAGTCGCGACTTGAGCAACGCAGCGGCGCCGGCCTCGTTCCGGTAGCTCGTCGAGACGAGCGCGAGGCCGTCCGGAGTGAGCACCGCGCGCGTCGCTTCGATCTCGCGGGCGCGCGGGCTGTCGCCGGCGAGGAGTGCCGCGCCCTCGAGCATGCGGTCGGTGCCGCGAACGAGCGCGTCGTGGCGCGCATCGATCTCCGCGGCCTCGGCAACGATCGCGCCGACGCGCGGATCGTCTTCCCGCGGACGTACCGCGTGGAGCTGCTTGTGAGCTACGTCGATTCTCGGCAGTACCCCCGCCGTCTCCGGGACCGCCTGAATGGTCTTGCGCGCAGGGCTGCCATTCGTCGTCCAGGGACCCGAGATCTGCACCATCTCCGCCGTCGTGAGCCTCTTCAGCGCCATGTCCTATCCCTCCCTCGAGAAATGGAGGACGAGCGCCAATCGCGACGCGGCCCCCCCCGTCGCCGCAGAGGCTACGTGGAGGTCGAGCGCCGTCAAGGCGCATCGCGCTCGCGACGCGAAAATCGGTTTCGGGTCCGCGTCCTCTGCATTCCGTTTCCTGCACAGGACGGCATCGATCGCGTCGCGCTAGGACGTCCCTCCGCGCGCGAGCGCGGCGAGCGCCTCGCCTTCGAGCCGCACCGTGAGCCACTCACGCAGGACCTTCGCGCCGAGCTTCTCGTAGAAGGCGATCGACGGCTCGTTCCAGTCGAGCACGTTCCAGACGAAGCGCGGGCAGCTCTTCTCGACGGCCTCCCGCGCGAGAGCGCGCATCAGCGCGAGCCCGGCGCCGTGCCCGCGGTGCTCGGGCCGAACGAACAGATCTTCGAGAAAGAGGCACTGCCGCCCGCGCCACGTGGAGAAGGAGAAGAAGTAGAGCGCGAACCCGATCGTCTCGCCGCCCCACTCGGCGAGGAGCACCTCGAACGAAGGCGAGGCGCCGAAGCCTTCGCGCAGAAGGTCGTCTTCGGTCGCGACGACCGCGTCGGGCTCGCGTTCGTAGGTGGCGAGGTCGCGGATGAGAGCGAGGATGACGGGCACGTCGGCCCGCGTCGCGGCGCGGATAGTGAGGCTCATAGAGAAGCGTCTTCGTCGTGGTCGAGGCAGCGAACGATGCCCATGGCGATCTCTCGATAGCGCCACCCCGACTCGGGGCAGCGCATGATCCCGTCACCATCAGGCGAGGGGAGGCGATGACCGTGGCGGCTCATCCAGCCCTTCTGTCGCGCGGGCACGCCGACCATGAACGCGTAGTCGGGCACGATGCCCTTCGTCACGACAGCGCCGGCAGCGATGAACGCGTAACGTCCGATCGTCGAGCCGCAGACGATGGTCGCATTCGCGCCGATCGTCGCGCCGCGCCCGACCTTCGTCGTCGCATACTGCCCGCGGCGACTGATCTGCGAGCGCGGGTTCGCCACGTTCGTGAACACGCAGGAGGGGCCGCAGAAGACGTCGTCCTCGAGCTCCACGCCTTCGTAGACGGAGACGTTGTTCTGGATCTTGACGTTGTTTCCGATGCGCACGCCGTCCGCGACGAAGACGTTCTGTCCGAGGGTGCAGCCGCGTCCGATCCGTGCCCCGCGCGACAGGTGGCAGTAATGCCAAACGTTCGAGCCTTCTCCGATGGAGACGTTCTCGTCGATCACCGCTGTCGGATGAATCATGTCGTCACCGTCGCAGAAATGGGTGCGCAAGGTCGCCGGGAGAGTGGACCTCCGCCTTGCGGATTCGGTGAGCGAGCTCGATGGATGGGCGCGCTTCTTCGATCCCGAAGCCCTGACCTGCGAGTGTCCGCTCGTAGACGCGGGTGTGGAGATCGTCGAATCCGGACGAGAACTCGACCTCGGTGCCGTCGATCGCGATCGAGCGGAAGGTCCGACGACCCTCCTTACGAACCGCCTGCGGGAGATCGCTGGCGTCGACCGAGAGGAACCAGGAGACTCGCGCGTTTTCGAGCTCGAGGACCCCCGCCATCCTGCGCGCTTCGACCAGGTGCACCGGATGAGCCGCCGGTCGACCGAACAACCAGATCAGCAGGTCGAACATGTGCACGCCGATGTTCGTCGCGATGCCCCCGGACTTCTCCACATCGCCCTTCCAGGACACGTCGTACCAGCGGCCGCGCGCCGTCACGTAGGTGAGGACGACGTCATGCCTCGCGTTGGCTGTGCGCCGGAGCTCGTCGCGCAAGGCAAGCATGCGCTCGTGCGTTCGGAGCTGGAGCACTGTCCAGACGCGGCGTCCTGTTTCGTGCTCGAGCTCCGCAAGCGGATCGAGATTCCAGGGGTTGATGACGATCGGCTTCTCGCAGATGACGTCGGCTTTGAGGCGGAGCCCGAGTCGGCAGTGGGCGTCGTGCAGGTAGTTGGGCGAGCAGACGGTCAGGTAATGAACGCGGCCGTCTTCGGGGCCATGGCGCAGTTTCTCGAGGTGCCGATCGAAGCGCTCGATCTCGGTGAAGAACGGAACTTCGAGATCGTGAGCGTCGAGCAGTCCGACGGAGTCATGCGGGTCCGCTGCTGCAATGAGGCGGCTGCCCGTTTTTCGGATCGCCTGTAGATGGCGCGGCGCGACGGCTGCTCCCGCGCCGCAAAGTGCGAAGTTCTTCATCCGGCGACTCCTTGGTGCCCACGCATCATGCAGTCGTCCGGCTCCGGCCAGTCCTCGTGCACGAGGCGACGAGCTGCGAGACGCCGACGCCCTGCGCGGCACGCGCGAGCTGGCGGAGAGGACGCGTTCGGGCGAGCTACGCCGTCGGGAGAGGCGGCGGCGGAGCGGCCGTAGGGCCGCCGTCGAGCGCGCTCACGAGCCTCGAGATCGCGCGCGCATGCATCGTGAGGTCACGCAGCTCTGCGGGGTCACAGCTCAGCACGTGATCGTTGTGGACGGACACGATCGTTTTATCGAGCGTGAAGTGCTTCTCGAGGAACTTCGCGCCGCGCGCGGCGGCGAGCAGACACGCCTCGATGCCGTGCGTGTGGTCACTGAAGCCAAAGAACCCGTCGGGGCCGAACGTCGCCGGCAAGGCCGAGAGCTGCGACGGATACGTGGGATAGGACGACTGGCAGAAGATGTAGCGGAGCTTCTCGGTCGGCGGGCCGAACGGCCAACCAGTCCGTCCCTCCTTGAGCCACCACCCCAATGACACGAACGTCTCCTTCCCCTCTGCAAGCACTCGCTCCACGAGCTTCGGGTTGTCGATCACCGTTCGCGACGCGATCTTGTAGCGTTGGGGCGAGAGCGGGCGCGCGAGCTCCAGCGAGTCGTCAGCGATGATCGACACCATGAACTCGATCCCGAAGTAGTCGCACCACTGCCGGAGCCGCATCGCCAGCTCGGGCGAGACGTGATTCATCTCCCCCGGCTTGTGCCGCCATCCGAACTGGAATTTGGCGATCGTCGCGCCTGCGAGCGCCGCTTGCCGGATCATCTCATAGGCACGGTCCCACTTTCCTTCGTGGTTCAGACCGATTTCGGCGACGACGATCATGCACTCTCCTTCTTCGCTTGGGCGTCGGTCACGACGCCTTGCTCGCAGACCACGTGCTCGGCCTTTTCAAAGCTTCGCTTCGGGGCGGCTGGGATCGCTACCGGAGTGTCGATCCAGTGTCAAACCGGGCGGGTTGAGCTGCGAAGGAGTGGCGTCAGCCGTGTCGGGAACAACCCGAGCCGCGGCGCGCCACGAGAACGGCCGGGTTGGCTCGCTTCCTCTGGTGCTCCGCGATCACGGTCGCGCTCCCGTCGCCGTCGCCGTCGTCACGTCGCTTCGTCGGGCACGAACATCGGGCCGAATCAACGCGTCGTGCCCGGCTACGGGATCCTGGTCACAGCTGTGACAACGGCCGCCGATTACGCCATCATGGCGGCCCTCGATGCTCTTCAACCAGTGGTCGTTCTTAGCGTTCTTCGTAGTCGTCTACGGCGCCTACGTGTCGCTGATGAAATACCGCCGCGCGCAGAACGTTCTTCTGACCGTCGCGTCCTACGTGTTCTACGCGTTCTGGGACTGGCGCTTCGTCAGTCTGCTCTTCGCGTCGACGGTCGCGGACTATTACATCGGCCTCTGGCTCGGCGACGCGAAGACCGAGCGAAGGAAGAAGCTTCTCGTCCGCGTGAGCGTCGTTCTGAACCTCACGTTCCTGGGCGTCTTCAAGTACTTCAATTTCTTCGTCAGCTCGTTCGGCTCCCTCCTCGAAGCGGCGGGCGTCCACGCGAGCCTCCCTGCGCTCTCGGTGATCCTGCCGGTCGGGATCTCGTTCTACACGTTCATGTCGCTCTCCTACACGATCGACGTGTACCGCGGCGACACCAAGCCCGCGCGATCGTTTCTCGACTACGCGCTCTTTGTCTCTTACTTCCCGCACCTCGTCGCCGGCCCGATCGTCCGCGACACGGTGCTCCTCCCGCAACTCCAGCGCGAGAGGAAGATCACCGCCGAAGCGTTCCAGTCGGGGGCGCTCCTCGTCCTCATCGGCCTCACACGAAAGTTCACGGCCGACTACCTCTCCGAGGACGTCGAGGCCGCCTTCGCGACTCCCGCTGCTCAAAGCTCGCTCACGCTCGTCGTGGCCGTCTTCATGTTCGCCCTTCAGATCTACGGCGACTTCGCGGGCTACACCGACATCGCACGGGGCGTGAGCCGCATGATGGGCATCGAGCTCGTCCGGAACTTCCGACACCCGTACTTCGCGACGAACATCACGGTCTTCTGGCGGCGCTGGCACATGTCGCTTTCGAGCTGGCTGCGCGACTACCTCTACATCCCGCTCGGGGGCAACCGCGGGTCGTCGTGGTTCGGTTACCGGAACTTGATGCTCACCATGCTCCTCGGTGGGCTCTGGCACGGAGCGTCGTGGAACTTCGTCATCTGGGGCGGCCTCCACGGCTTTGCGTTGTGCGTCCACAAGCTCTGGCTGCGCGGAAAGAAGGTCGAGGACAAGCCGAAGCTCTCGGTCGGAGCGATCGCCAGCTGGGCGCTGATGATGGTGTGGGTATGCTTCGCGTGGATCTTCTTCCGCGCCCCCACGTTCGACAGCGCGATGGGCGTCATCTCGAAGATCCTGCACTTCCAGGGTGCCCCCTCGATGACCGTCATCAAGCACTGCGCCGTCGGGCTCGCGGTGCTCCTGTTCATCGACATCCCCCAGGCAAAGACTGGCAACGAGACGACCTGGCTGAAATGGCCCTGGCCTGTGCGCGCGGTGACCTACGCCTCGCTCGTTCTCGTCGCGATCATCCTCCACACGACCCGCGATGTCCCCTTCATCTATTTCCAGTTCTGAGCCCATCGGCGGTCTCCGCCGTCTCGACTGGCGCGCGCCGCTGCTCACCGTCGCGATCCTCCTCGGCGTCGAGCTCGGAATCGTGCGTTCGGGTTACCTGTGGAAGCGCGCACCGAACACGATGGTCGGCGCTTTCACCGCGGTCGAGCAGAACGTGCTCACGAAAGCGACCCCGCCCAAAGTCGTCTTTCTGGGCTCGAGCCGCATGCGCGACGCGGTCGCGCCGCGCGATCTCGAAGCGGTGATGGGGCTCCCTCGCGGCGCCGTCCTCAATCTCGGCCTCACGGGCGGTACGCCGTACGAGGCCCGGCTCTTCTACGAGCGGCACCGTCCGCTTTTGGCGCAGGCCCGGGTCATCGTGGTGGGCGTGGAGGATTGGTACTGGAACGAAGGGACACCGCGCAACGAGGTCGAGCGCCACTTCGCAACGTTCGGTGATCGCCTTCGTTGGGTGGAGCAGCGCCACGAGCTCGGAGATCTCGTCGGCGGCGTGTGGCGCACCGTCGAGCTGCAGGACCCGCTCACGCGTTTCGGCATGTCGTTCGTGAAGGGCGTGAAGACCGTGAGGTTTCACGACGACCGCATGGTATGGCGCGCGCCGTCGGACGTGCGCCAGCTGGGGCCCGCGACGACCGACATTGTCGGCCCCATCGAGCACAACATGCAGGCGTTCAAGCTTGGGCCCGGTTACGAAGGCTCATTGCGCGTCCTGCTGCGCGCCGCGCGTGAAGACGGCGTGCGCGTCGTGCTGACGCAGCTCCCCTTGCGCGCCGCGTACGTCGACGAGCTCGAGAAGCGCTACCCGAAGATGGCGCCTTTCATGAAGGAGCGCGTCGAGGCTCTTGCGCGAGAGCTCGACGCGGACGTAGCGCTCTACGCGCGGGGCACCGACCTCGGGATCCTCGACGATCGCTTTTACGACTACGGCCACTTCAGCGAGGGCGGGTCGCAGGAGATGAACGCCGTTTGGGCGGAGCTCCTGCGCCCTAGGCTCTGATCACCACGCGAGCGCCTTCGCCGTCGGGGCCTCGATGTACTTCAGGATCGGATAGAGGTGCTGCGCCGGACTCTCGAAGAACTTGTAATCGAGGTTCGCGGTCACGCGCGGGCCCGGGCCCGTCATCTCCCAGCGGCGATGTAGGCCCTGGTTGTTCGAGATGATCAGCGTGTTCTTCTTGCCGACGATCGGGACCTCTTCGAGCGCGAGACGCTCGCGGAGCTCGCGCGCGAGCTGCTCCATCACGCGATCGCGGTTCTTCTGGTCCTCGGTGTTGAGCTCACCGTTGGCATGGACGGCTGATTGACGGACGCCGAGCTGGTACTCGAACCACAGGCGATCCCAGTTGAACTTGTGTGAGCCGCGGACGAACGTGTAAGGCGCGCAGTCCGGCCCCACATCGCGAAGGTAGAAGAATGCCTTCATGAAGGGGAAGTGCCGGTCGACGTGGAGGTAGCTGTTGTACTCGAAGTCCGTGTACGGGGCGGTCGGGTCCGGCTTGTAGACCCACTGCAGATTGATGTGGGGCTTGAACGTGCGGCGCCGCCGAGCAAGCGACGTCGCCAGGTCGTAGATGAACGCGTTGTCGCGAAGGTGTCTCGCGAAAGCGCCGTATTCGGTTCGCTTGGTCACGAGGAACATCTTCGACTCGTAGTTCTTGCCGAATGCGACGTTCCTGAATCGATCCTCGGGGAGCTCCTCGATGTGCGCGAGCTCCTCGTCGATCTCGGCCATCGCGCTCTCGGGCAGGAAGTTCTCGATGACGACGAAGCCGTCGCGTTCGAGCACCTCGAGATGCGGACGCACTGCCTCCGGGACGTCGGCGCTCCGCAGGTTCCACGCGACTTGCTCCTTCAGCGCGCGCGCGGCCTGGAGCCCGAGTCGATTCGCGAGTGGCCCACCGCGTACGAGCTTCCGCGGCGCGCGGAGGTAGTCGACGATGCGAGAGGGATCATCGGATATGCGCTGCAATCGAGCGAGGAAGGCGTCCAGCATGATCGCGGGCCGTTGTGCCAGAGGCCCTCTCGACGGTCAAGCGAGGGGCCCCGGAGGCGTTCGCACCTTCGGTGCTGTCGTGGTACTGCGATGCATCGTCGAGCAGGAGCATTCAAAATGCTCCGCCGAGCGCGAGGTGAGCGTCAACGGCTGCGCGCCGGATCGAGAATCCGTCCGACGTCGATCTCAGGCCTTCGCCGCGCCGCGCCCCCGAGCCCTCGACAGCGCCTCTCGTGCGCGCCGGATCTCCGCCACGCGCACTCCGTGGAAGGCGACGAGCAACGCCGGGAACACGCCGAGGAAGATCAGCGTCCGAACGACGAGTGTGAGCAGGGGGCTCGAGTGGAACAACTGCGCCGCGAGCACGGTGATGGTGCCTGCGACGAGAACACGAGCAGCCCGACCATACTCCCACGCGATCGGGAGAAGACGATGACCCAAGACGGCGTGGGCGACGGCCATGACCGCGTACCCGCCGGCGGTAGTCACCGCCGCCGCGAGGATCCCGAACTTCGGCACGAGGAGTAGATTGAGACCGACGTTCACCGCGGCGCCGAGGATCGTCACCTTGGCGACGACGCCGCTTCGCCGCTTGAAGAACGTTCCTTGCGACCAAACCGTGTAGAGTCCCTGGAAGTAGAAGCCGAGCGCCAGGAACGGGATCACGAACCCCGTCTGGTGATAGGCGGCGGGCGTGATGACGTCGACGAGCGGCGGAAAAACAACGGCCGCAGCGGCGGATACGGTCCCGCACCCGATGACGACGACGGATCCTAGGAACGGGACCTCGCGGAGATCTCCTTCGGCCAAGTTCCGTTGAACGATGGGGAAAAATGCGTTCGAAACGGCGGTGAGGAACATACCGACCGTTGCCGCGACCGTGTTCGCGAGCGCATAACATCCGAGGTCGCCCGTCGACACCCAGCGCTCGAGAAGGATCCGATCGGACGCGGCGATCGTCCACTTCGAGAGCTCGTGCGGAACGAGCGGCAGACTGAAGGCGAGCGCCTCCTTCAAGAGCCGACCGTCGAAACACGGCTTGCCGAACGGCCAGAGGAGCGTCACGGCGACGATCCCCGCGAGCAGGTTCGTGAGTAGCATCGCGAGGAGCTGCCCCTTCGCGCCAAGCCGGAAGTACACGACGAGGACGATCGTCGCCAGCACGGTGGTCACGGCCGTGG
>JAEXCN010000368.1 GCA_023402175.1 Pseudomonadota bacterium
TTCCGAGGTCGAGCGCGACGCGGAGGCCTGCACGCTCGGCGACGCGGAGGAGCCCGTTCGCTGCCGGGACGAGCCCGAGCTTCACCTCGGGAAGACCGAGCACGGTCTTCGGATCGTCCGATGCGACCGAAGCGGTGCAGGCGAGCGACAGCTCGAAGCCTCCGCCGAGCGCGGGCCCGTGGACGTATGCGACGACGGGCTTCGCGCTCGTCCCGAGGAGCGCGAAGCGACGCGCGACCTCGCGCGAGGCATCCTCGGCGTCCTGCGCGAAGCGGATCGACCGGACGAAGTCGATGTTCGCGCCGACGAGGAACGAGTCCTTCTTTCCGCTACGGAGGACGATCGCCCGCACCTTCGGATCGGCGAGCGCAGCATCGAGCGCGGCGGTCAGCTCTCCGCCGAGCGCCGGCGTGATCGTGTTGTGCGCCTCGGAGTGATCGTCGAGCGTGATCACCGCGACGCCGCTTGCACGGATTTCGAGCTTCGCGATGCTCGCTGGACGAGGGCTGGGCGGGGACGACATCGTCGACGTCATCATGACGCGGCCTCGAGCACGATGGCAGCCCCGAGCCCACCGGCGGCGCATGCCGTCGCGAGGCCGAATTGTCCTTTGCGCCGAGAGAGCTCACGGAGAACGGTGTGGATGATCCGCGCGCCCGTGGCCGCGAACGGATGTCCGAGCGCGATCGACCCGCCGTGCACGTTGAAGCGATCGTCGTCGATCTCTCCGACGGGTCCCGACGTGCGGCCGAGCTTCTCCTCCGCGAACCGGCGCGACGCGAGCGCTTTGCGGTTGCACACGACCTGCGCGGCGAAGGCCTCGTGCATGTCGACGACGTCCATGTCCGCGAGTCGCAGGCCCGCGCGCTCGAGCGCGATCGGCGTCGCGTAGGCCGGGCCCGTGAGGAGCCCGTCGTCCGGATCGAGCGCGGCATACGCCCACGAGCGCAGGTAGCCGAGCGGCGTGTAACCGAGCGCCTTCGCCTTCGACTCCTTCATGAGGAGGAGCGCGCTCGCGCCGTCCGTGAGCGCCGACGAGTTGCCGGCCGTCACGGTGCCGTGGCGCGGGTCGAACACCGGCCGGAGCTTCGCGTACGACTCGAGCTTGGAGTCGGCGCGCACGAGGTTGTCCCGCGAGATGGGGCGGTCGAACGTCGGCGGCGGGATGACGTGCATCACCTCGGCGTCGAAGAACCCGCGCTCCCATGCGGCCGCCGCGCGCGTGTGGCTGCGATGGGCGAACCGGTCCTGCTCCTCGCGCGTGATGCCGGCGTCCTTGGCCATGCGCTCCGCGTGCTCGCCCATGGTGAGCCCGGTCGACGGCTCCTTCAGTGCCGGAGGGACCGGGACGAGATCGCGCGGAGACAGCCGCGAGAAGATCCGGAGCTTCTCGGCGAACGTCTTCACCTTCGTCGCTTCGACCAGCGTGCGCGCGAGCTTTCGCGAGACCGTGATCGGCACATCGCTCGCGCTGTCGACGCCGCCGGTCACCGCGACGTCGTGGTGCCCGGCGAGGATCGCCTCCGCCGCGCTCGTCGCCGACTGGAATGACGTCGCGCACGCGCGAATGACGCTGAACGCCTCGACGCTCTTCGGGATCCCCGAGCCGAGGACGATCTCGCGCGCGACGTTCGGAGCGGTCGGATTCGGGACAGCCTGACCGTAGACGACGAGACCGATCTCGCGGGGATCGAGCTCGGCGCGGGCGAGCAGCTCCTTCACGACGGCACGCCCGAGATCGAGCGTCGTCATGTCGCGGTACGCCGATCCCTGCTTCGCGAACGGCGTCCGGAGCCCCGCAACGACCGCCACTCGTTCCTTCGCCCCGTTCGTCGTCATCTTTCCTCTCTACATGCGTCGGACGTCGGATCGGAGATCGACTAACGCAGGGCGTCAAGCTCCAGCGAAGCACCCATCGTCCCCCCAAGTGTGCTAACGAGCGGTTCCATGGGATCCCTGGTCGAAGCTCTCACCGACGAGTCGAAGAAGAAGGATGTCGTGAAGGACTGCTGCGATCTGATCGACGCAGAGGTCAAAGACAAGGGTGGGATCTCGGGACTCGCGATCAAGGCGGGTTACGGCACCGTGAAGGGAATCAAGCCGGGCTTCGTGGAGAAGGCCGTCGAGGATCTCCTTCCCGAGTTCGCCAAGGCGCTCGATCCGATCTACGCGGACGCCAAATCGCAGAACAAGGGCATCTCCGCCTTCTTCAACTCCAACAGCGAGCGTGTCGCCGACGCCTTGCTCGGGATCACCGACGCGAAGGCGGCCCGCGCGAAGAGCGGCGTCGCGAAGAGCGCCTACGACAAGCTTCGCGGCTCGGCGAAGAAGAACGTCGAGCAGGCTGTCCCGCGCCTCGGCAGGCTGATCGAGAAGTACGGTAGCTGAAACGCTGCGGGCGGCCGGCGGCGGCCTCTCGTTGCTGCTCGCGAGCGTGCTCGCCCGTGGCGGTGCATCGTCACGACCATCGAGTGGCTCGCGCGAGGTCGCCGAAGGGCCTCGACTCGGCGCTACTCTGGCGGCCGCGCGGGGGCGTCGTGCGTACGCGTGGGTGCGGTTCGCTCTCGATGGTGCTGCACCGCTCGCCGCGATCCGGCGCGCGATGACCGCGCACGAGGAACGCGCGAGGCTTCATCGCGACTGACGGAGGCAGCTCGCGTGGCATCTCGCCACGCTCAGCTCGCTTCTGCGGCAGGCGCGCACCCTCCGGCAAGGGAAGATCGCGAGAAATCGAGAGAGCGCGACGAGGCACGGAAGCTGCTCCGTTCGGCGGCTCGGGTCGCTCCTGCGCCCCGAGGTCCCGAGATACCGGATGGCGACAGACAGCGCGCGCACCCCCGATTCGATCCTGCCTGGTCCTGCTCACGTGGTCGGGATCGGCGCCTCCGCCGGTGGCTTGGAGGCGCTCGAACGATTCTTCGACAAGCTGCCCCAGGGCACGGGGATGGCGTTCGTCATCGTCCAGCACCTCTCGCCGGACTTCAAAAGCTTGATGGACGAGCTGCTCGCGCGGCACACCGCCTTGCCGATCCATCTGGTCGAAGACGGGATGCGGGTCGAGCCCGATCACGTCTACCTGATTCCGCCGAAGAAGGAGATGATCATCTCCGGCGGTCGGCTCCTCCTCAGCGAGCGCGATCGGCAGCAGGAGCGGTCACTTCCGATCGACGTCTTCTTCCGCTCGCTCGCGCAGGACTGCGGGCCGCGCGCGATTGCGATCGTCCTCTCCGGTGGCGGGAGCGACGGTTCGCGAGGCGTGCGCGCGGTCCACGAGGCCGGCGGGCTCGTGATCGTGCAGGACGACGAGAGCGCGCAGTTCAACGGCATGCCGCGCACCGCGCGGGACGCAGGCGTCGCGCAGTGGGTGCTCCGCCCCGAGGAGATGCCCAAGATCATCTGCGAGCACGCGCGCCTGTACGGCACGCCGGTGCCCGTCGTCGAGCCGACGGAGCCGACGGGATTCAACGCGGTCTACCGCATGCTCCAGACCGAGTTCGGGATCGACTTCACCCACTACAAGCCGAGCACGGTCACGCGCCGCATCGAGCGCCGTCTCAAGCTCGCGCGCACGGACGATATCGACGTCTACGTCGAACGCCTCAAACGTGAGCGCGACGAGCTCGACGTCCTCTACCGCGATCTGCTCATCGGCGTGACGCGCTTCTTCCGCAACGAAGAGGCGTTCCGCATCCTCGAGACGAAAATACTTCCCGAGCTCGCCAGGCAGAAGCCGAAAGGTTCGACGCTCCGCGTCTGGGTCGCCGGCTGCGCGACCGGCGAAGAGGCGTACAGCATCGCGATCCTTCTGCATGAGCTCGCCTCACGCACGCCGGATCTCCAGGTGAAGATCTTCGCGACGGACGTTCACCGCGGCTCGCTCGAGGTCGCAGCCCGCGGCGTCTACGGCGAAGAGGCGGTCGCGAACGTCTCGAACGAACGACTCGAGCGGTACTTCTGGCGTCGCGGGAAGACGTACCAGGTCGTCCCCGATCTCCGGCAGATGATCGTCTTCGCGCCGCACGACGTCATTCGCGACGCTCCGTTCACGCGCGTCGATCTGGTCAGCTGTCGCAACCTCCTCATCTACCTGCAGCCCCCAGCGCAGCAGAAGGTCCTCTCGCTCTTCCATTTCGCGCTGAACCGCGGCGGCATCGTCTTCCTCGGTCCGAGCGAGACGCTCGGCCTGCTCTCACACGACTTCGAGACGGTCGAGCGGCACTGGCACTTCTACCGGAAGTACAGCGACGTCAGGATGCCGGTCGACACGCGCTTCACTGCGCGCGAGCCGGCGCGCACCACACCGGTCGCGACGATCTCGCGCGCTTCGCTGCCCGGTCTCCTCGGCACGTACGACACGCTGCTCGAGGAGTTCATGCCGCCGAGCCTGCTCGTGAACGAGCGCGGGGAGGTCGTCCACTCGTTCGCCGGCGCGAGCAAGTTCCTGAAGCTGCGCGACGGACGGCCCGGGCTCGACATCCGCGACGTCCTCGATGACGAGCTGAAGGTCGTCGTCGTCGGTGGGCTGCAGCGCGCGCTCAAGTCGGAGTCGGCGATCGTCTTCCGTGGGATCCGGGTCGGTGAGGAGGGAGCCGAATACAGGGTCACCATCCGCCGCGTCCGGAGCAAGAACGGCAACGTCGTTCACCTGCTCGTCTCGTTCGACGAGCAGAACGCAGCGCCCTCGGCCCGGACCGAGACCGAGACCGAGCTGGATCTGCGGCAAGTCTCGCACGATCAGATCGGGCTCCTCGAGAACGAGCTCTCGCTCACGAAGGAGAACCTCCAGGCCGCGATCGAGGAGCTCGAGACGAGCAACGAGGAGCTACAGGCAGCGAACGAGGAGCTGCTCGCGTCGAACGAGGAGCTACAGAGCACGAACGAGGAGCTACAGAGCGTCAACGAGGAGCTCTACACGGTCAACGCGGAGTACCAGCGGAAGATCGGCGAGCTCACCGAGCTGACGAACGACATGGATAACCTCCTGTCGAGCACCGACGTCGGCACGATCTTCCTCGATCGTCAGCTCCGCATCCGCCGGTTCACGCCACAGGTCGCGGACGCGTTCAACCTGCTCCCGCAGGACGTCGGGCGGGCGATCCAGACGTTCGCCAGCAACATCGATCATCCCGATCTCGTCTCCGATCTGGGGAAGGTCCTGGAGACGGGGCAGCCGATCGAGCGAGAGGTCCGCGACCGGCAGGGTCGTTCCTTCTTCCTCCGGCTACTCCCATATCGAGCGAAGGGAAGAGTCGACGGCGTGGTCCTGACGATGATCGACGTGAGCGGCCTCAAGGCGGCGGAAGACGCGCTCTTTCACGAGCGCTATCTCCTCAACAGCCTGCTCGCGACGACGCCGGACGCGATCTACTTCAAGGACGTTCGCGGCCGCTTCATCCGGACGAACCATGCCATGGCGGCGAGGCTCGCGATCACCCATCCGCGAGAGGCGATCGGCAAGACGCCGTTCGAGCTCGGAGCGCGGGACGTCGCCCTCGACCTGCACGCTGCGGACGAAGCGGTGCTCCGGTCGGGTCAGCCGCAGCACTACGTCCTCGAGAAACGGCAGATCGGCGACGCGGTGACCTGGGACGTCGTCACGCGCCTGCTCCTGCACGATCGCCACGAAAAGGTCGTCGGCTTGTTCGGGATCATCCGCGACGTGACCGAGCAGAAGCTCACCGAGGAGAAGATCCAGGACGCGGTCCGCCGGCGCGATCAATTCCTGGCGATGCTCTCGCACGAGCTCCGGAACCCGCTCGGCGCGATCGTGACCGCCACGGCGCTCCTCTCCGAAGCGAAGGCGCGCGACGGGTCACCGAAGCTGCTCTCGCTGCTCCAGCGTCAGTCGGCGCAGATGGCGCGGCTGCTCGACGATCTTCTCGAAGCGAGCCGTGTCACGCAGAACAAGATCGAGCTCCGGCGGAAGATCGTCGACGTACGGACCGTCGCGAAGGATGCCGCCGATGCCGTCCGAGCGCTGATGGACGAACGGGACATCACCTTCACGGTCGACGTCGGCGATCGACCGATGTCGGTAGACGGCGACCCCACTCGGCTTCAGCAGATCCAGGTCAACCTCCTCAACAACGCTGCGAAGTACACCCTGCGCGGCGGACACGTGAGGCTCTCGGTCCAGCGCGATGGCGACTGGGCGGTGCTGCGCGTCGCCGACGACGGCGTCGGGATCGCGAAGGAGATGCTCGACAACGTGTTCGACCTCTTCGTCCAGTCGAAGCGCACGCTCGATCGCTCGGATGGTGGCATCGGTGTCGGGCTCACGCTCGTGCGCTCGCTCGTATCGATGCACGGCGGCGAGGTGGTGGCGCACAGCGACGGCGCTGGCAAGGGCACGACGATGACCGTGCGACTTCCGCTCGCCAAGGGAGAGACGCCGGAAGACCATGCCCGCACGCTCGCGCGCGCGAAGGCGCTCCCTCCGCAGGCGAAGATCATCGTCGTCGAGGACAACGTCGACAGCTGCACGATGCTCTGCGAGCTGCTGTCGCTCGCCGACTTCGAGTGCGAGTCGGCGCACGACGGAAAGAGCGGGCTCGAGCTCATCGCATCCAAGAGACCGCATGCGGCGATCGTCGACGTCGGACTGCCGGAGGTGGACGGCTTCGAGGTCGCGCGACGACTCCGGGCCGACCCGGCGACGAAGGACATGTTCCTCGTCGCGCTCACCGGTTACGGACAGCCGGCCGATCGTGCACGCGCGCTCGACAGCGGGTTCGACGAGCACATCGTGAAGCCCGTTCATCCCAATCACTTGCTCGGCCTGCTCGGCCGATCGAAAGCCGTCCTCGAGCCGCCGATCCGGATCGAGGACGGGACTCAGCTCGACGGACAAGCCGGACGTTTCCTCGACGGCTACCCGGGCCTGTTCCCGCCGCGCGCGGCGCCGAAGCCGGGTCCAAGCGTCCAGAGCACGTCGAACGTGACGCCCCCGGAGGATTCGGCGGACGCACTGCTGGTCGATTCGACTCCGTCCGACGGCGGCGGCCCGGCGGACGGTTCGTCGACGGACGAGGTCTGAACGTCAGCCGGTGGAGCGGAGGCCGGCGGCGATGCCGTTGATCGTGAGCAGGATCGCGCGAACCAGGCCCGGCGGAAGCTCGCCGGTCTGAGCCCTCTTGCGGCGAATCAGCTCGATCTGGATGAAGCTGAGCGGATCGACGTAAGGGTTCCGTAGCTCGATCGACCGCGCGAGCGTCGAGTCCGGATCGAGCGCGGCGGTCCTCTCGAAGATCGTGCGAATGGCGCGGACGGCTCGCCCGTGATCGAGCGCGATGCGCATGAACAGCCTTCGTGCGAGCGCCTTGTCCTCGCAGAGGTCGGCATATCGAGAGGCCACCACCATGTCGGCCTGCCCGAGCGCGACGGCGATCGCGTCGAGCGTCGAGGCGAAGAACGGCCACTCCTTGCGCATCTGCCGTACGCGGCGCGCACCGTGCTCCTTCAGCAGCCACGTGAGCGCACGACCGGCACCGTAGAAGCCCGGCACCATCTGCCGCGACTGCGTCCAGGCGAAGACCCACGGGATCGCTCGGAGGTCCTCGAGCTTCACGCGCGGCGCTCCGCTCGCCTTCTCGCCGGAGCGCCGTGCCGGACGCGATCCGATGTTGAGCAGCGGGATGTCCTCGATCGGCGTCGTCGCGCCGTAATACTCCGGGAATCCGGCATCGGCGATGAGCGCCCGATAGTGCTCGACGCTGATCGCCGCCGCCTGCTCGAACATCGCTTCGTAGTCGGAGAGGAACGCGTCGCGTGCGTTCGATTCGGAGCGGAGCGACTGCGCGAGCACGCCCGCGACGGTCAGCTCGAGGTTGCGCTCGGCGATCTCCGGGACGAGGTATTTCCAGCCGAGCACCTCGCCCTGCTCGGTGAGCTTGAAACGCCCGGCGATCGAGCCGGTTGGAAGGCTCTCGATCGCACGTTGCGAAGGTCCACCGCCTCGTCCGATCGACCCGCCGCGTCCGTGGAAGATCTTGAGCGAGACGCCATGCTCGCGCGACACGGCGACGAGCCGCTGTTGCGCGCGATACAGCGCGAACGACGAGCCGAGGATGCCGGCGTCCTTGTTCGAGTCGGAGTAGCCGATCATGATCTCCTGCATGCGGCCGCGGCGCGCGAGGTACGCGGCGTACCCCGGGCTCGTGACGGCGTGCTTCAGCTCCTGATCGGAGCGATCGAGATCGTCGAGCGTCTCGAAGAGCGGCACGATCGCGATCTCCGCCGCCGACTCCTCGGGTCGGTCGAGGCGCGCGAGGCGCGCGAGCAGGAGCGCCGCGAGCATGTCCTCGACCCCGTGCGTCATGCTGAGGACGAGCGCCTCCGCTCCGCCGTCGAACGTCAGCTTGCGGATGCGCGCGAGCGCGTCGATCGCCGCCATCCCCTGCCCTTCCGGCTTGCGGAGCGCGCCCGACGTGCGCGCGTCCTCGAGGCCTTTCTCGAGGACCTCGCGCGAGAGCGGGGCGTCTTCGGGCAGGCCGAGCGCGGCGCGAGCATCCTTTCGCACCCAGTCCGCCGGAATGCGGACGTCCAGGCGCGCGAGGTGGAAGCGGAACGTGTGGACCTGGCGGAGAAGCGCACGAACGCGCGATGCGCCGGCTCGCGCGCCCTTGTTCTCGAGGAGCGATGCGAGCACGAGCTCGAGATCGGCGATGAACGCATCCGGCCCGGCGTACGCGTGCGACGGGAGCCGTACCTCGCCAGTGCCTCCCGCCTCGCGCACCGCGACGACCGCGGCACGCGTGGCGCGGAGGCGCTCCGTCGCGAAGTTGAGCTTCCGCCGATACGGCTCGTGATGCGTCGTCTTGTCGAGCGTGTGCACGAGATCGGGCATGTCCGCGGCGTCCTTCTCGAGCGAGTCGAGGAGCGCTTTCGACACGTGCGCGCGCCGCGTGCTCTGCGACAGCGCCCAGCCGAGCGCGGTGAGCTCGCGGATGTACAGGTCGATGACGCGTGCAGACTGCGCGAGACCGGTGTCGACGGCGACCTCGGGCGTGACGTTCGGATTGCCGTCCATGTCGGCGCCGACCCACGAGCCGAAGTGCAGAATGGACGGGATCTCGACGCGCCTGCCGAACGCCTTCGCGGCCGCACCCTCCATGGCCATGTAGAACTTGGGCACGAGCGGGAACAGGATCTCCTCGAGGTAGAAGAGGACGTTCTTCACCTCGTCGCCGACGCGTGGCTTCTCCTGTCGGATCTCGTCCGTCTGCCAGAGCGTCGTCACCTCTTCGCGGATCGCGCGGTCGACGTCTTCGGCCTCCGCGGGCGTGAGCTCGAGGCGCTCGCGGCGCGCGATCAGCGAGACGAGACGCCGGTGCTTTTCGAGGACGGTCCTGCGCTGCGCCTCGCTCGGATGTGCCGTGAAGATGAGCTCGACGGCCGCGTGCTGGAGCAGCTCCACGAACCGTTCGCGCGACGCCTCACGCGACATCTCGCCGAAGACGACCTCGAGCGAGCCCGGCTGCGCTTTGCCTTCGCGTGCATAGTCCCGCCGACGCCGCGTACGATGATGCTGCTCCGCGAGGTTCACGAGCTGGAAGTAGTGCGTGAACGCACGCGCAACGTGCTCGGCGACGGTGGTGTCGAGCTCCTGGACGATATCGACGAGCTTCTTCGCGGTCGTGCGCGCACGCTCGACGTCGTGAGCGGCTTCCTGCGTACGACGCGCCTTCGCGAGGGCGCGGATCGTCTCCTCGAGATCGAGGAGCTCCTTGCCCTCTTGCTCGACCAGCGTGTCGCCGAGAATGCGTCCGAGATAAGAGACGTCGCGCCGGAGCGCGTCGAAGGGGAGAGCCATCGAAGACGGAGCATCGCGCACTCCGAGCTGGATGGCGATGCGGCGTCGCAGCCAGGCTGTGCTCCGTCAGGAGCTCGAGCACGCGTTCATGGACGACCTGCGCGTGAGCCGGCCTTCGAAGCGAGCGTCACCGGAGATC
>JAEXCN010000380.1 GCA_023402175.1 Pseudomonadota bacterium
CTTCGTGGCAGCTCCCGCGAACGCGGTCCCGCCGGTCGCCTCTGCGCCGGTCGCTGCTGCGCCGGTCGCTGCTGCACCCGTCGCTGCTGCGCCCGTCGCTGCTCCGGCTCCCGTTCCGCAAGCGGTCGCCGAGGCGAAGGCTGCAGCTCCGCAGCGTGCCGCGGCTCCCGCGCCTGCTCCGGCTCCGCGTGGTCAGCGCGCGGCGACGATCGCTCGCCGGAACGCGCCGCCGCCTTCTCCGTCTTCGAGCGCTCCGAAGGCGCTGCCGAACAGCGGAACCGTCGACGCTTCGGACGACGACGCGCCGCAGGTCCATGCGCCGCGCGCTGCCACGGCTTCGAAGGACAACAAGGGCTCGGAGATGTCCGGCATCGGCGATCTGTTGAGCGCCGGCCTCGGTCCGTGATCGGGCGTAGCTCGTCGACGCGACCGATCAGTCCGCGATGAAATCGCGACGCGTGTAGATTGCACTGAAGCGCAGGCCGGCGGCCTCGATCGCTTCGCGGCCGCCCTCGAGCCGATCTACGAGCGTGATGACGCCGGCAACCTGGTACCCAGCGGCGCGGAGCTTCTCGACGGCCTTCAACGTCGAGCCGCCCGTGGTCGTCACGTCTTCGAGGATCACGATCGACGCGTTCGGCGGAAGCCGCGTGTCACCCTCGAGCACGCGCTTGCTGCCGTGGTCCTTCGCGTCTTTGCGAACGTAGACGGCGTCCTTCGCGTCACCGCGCTGGAAGCTCGTCATCGACGCAGCGCTCGCGAGCGGGCAGCCTCCGAGCTCGACGCCGGCGATGGCATCGAAGCTGCCGAGCGCGAGCGCAGCATCGAGCATGAGGCTTCCCGCGAGGGCGTGACCTTCGGCCGTGAGGACCGTCTGCTTGCAGTCGATGAAGAAGTCGCTCTCCTTGCCCGAGGCGAGGATCACCTTCTTCCGCGCAAACGAGCGATCGCGGAGCAGCTCGAGGAGACGCGGGCGCGCGTCCGTCATCGTGATCAGCGCGCCTTCTTCTGCACAGCCTTCGTGCCCTTCTTGAGCACGGGCACCACCGGCGGGGGCGGTCCCGGCCGCGACGCGGCGGTGGCAGGCTTGTGGTTGTTGTTGTTGTGCTGGTGATTCGTCTTCGGCGCCATCACCGTCTTCGAAGGCGGCGGCGGCGGAGCCTTCACCACGCGCGCCGGCGCAGCCGCAGGCGGCGGAGCGACAGGACGCGCCTTCGTCTCCGTCGCGACGGCGCGAGCCGGAGCCGCGGCCGCTCGCGGCCGAGCAGCGCCGGCACTCGCGGTCTGCACGTGACCACGGACGAGACCGCCCTGGACGATCGCGATGCGCGGTGCGCGGAGATCTCCGACGACACGCGCGCTCGACTCGATGACGACGGCTTCTTCGGCGATCAGATCGCCCTTCACCGCGCCGCGGACGACGATGCGCGAGCCGGAGATGTTCGCCGCGACGAGGCCGCTCGTGTCGACGAGGACCTCTCCGGAGACCGCGACGTCACCCTCGACGCGCCCGGCGATCTCGAGATCGCCGTCGCCGGTCACGCGTCCGCGGACGAACGACGTCCGGCCGATGACGGTAGAGATCGCCATGTCACACGTCCATGTCGACGTTGCCCTTGAACTGGGCTCCGTCCGCGATCGTGATGCGGGTCGCCTTCACGTTGCCGATGACCTTGGCGCCGTTCTGGAGATCGACGCGGTCGGACGACGTGATGTTGCCCGTCACTACGCCTGCGACGGCGACCGGGCCACCCGTGATGTCGGCCTCGACCGATCCGCCGCTCTCGACGCTGACGGCGTCCTTGGCCACGAGCCTTCCCCGGACCGTGCCCTGGACGACGACGTCTTCGTCGGTCGTGACCTCGCCCTCGATGGTGATGCCTGCGCCGATGACCGTGCTCGCCATGGAATCCTCCGTTTTACTGCGGGACCGCTCGCTCAGCGGCGCCGTCCGCCGTTGCTACCGCCGAGCTCTGCGGGAAGCTCGAACTCGGCCAGCAAGCGGCCATTGAGCTCGGCGCCGTCGTCGATCGCGACGAGCTCGCCGAGGATGTCGCCCCGGACGCGGGCGCCGGACTCGATCCGTACGAGGCCTTGTGCCCGCACGTCGCCCTCGAGCTCGCCGCCGATCGTGACCGCGCGGGCCTCGACGTTCGACGTCGCCTTCGCGCCGTCCGCGATCGTGAGCTCGCCCGACAGAGAGATGTCTCCCTCGACCGTGCCCTCGAGGCGGAGGTCGCCGTCGCCCGAAACGCGACCGCGCACGCGCGTGGACGCGCCGATCACCGCCTCGCCGCCACCACCCGTTCTCGTCCTCGCCATCGGCTCGCGTACTAGTACAGGCCGCGATAGCTGTCACCCCTGACCTACGCCTGGGCAGCGCGGACCGAGAGAGCCGTGTTTCCCACAGCGTGTAATGAGCTAAGCTGCCCACGCTTTGAGCCACGCGGCGAAACCGAGGGACAAGTCGCGTCTGGCGATCGCTGGCGTTCTACTCTGCGCCGTGCCGCTCGTCTCCGCCGTCGAGCTCGTCCTTCACATCAAACAAACTTCGAGCGACGTCGTGCCGGACTCCGACTGGGAGCTCGCACGCGACGCGGTGAAGGCGGAGCTCCATCCCGACGACCTCGTCGTCTTCGCGCCGTTCTGGGCCGACCCGCTCGGGCGGCGCACGTTCGGTCACGAGATCGCGACGATGAAGCGCGAAGGACGCTCGGACGTCCGCCGCTTCGCGCGCGCGTTCGAAGTGTCGATCCGCGGGGCGCACGACGACGAGCTCGCCGGCTGGAAGAAGGTCAAGGAAGCGAAGCACGGCGCCGTCACCGTCACGCTCTTCGAGAACCCTTCGTACACGCCCGTCATCGACGACGTGCTCGACCTCGTCAATTCCGAGCGCCTCTCCGTGTCGCGCGTCGACAATGGCGTCGAGCAGGCCTGCCCGTTCCAGCGCGGCGCCTCGCAGGGCGGCAGCACCGTCGTCCCGCAGGGTCTCCTCGTGCCGGCGGACAAGTTCGTCTGCCAGGGCGGCCACGTCGGCGTCGCGGTGCTCCATGGGCTCGATCACCATCCGCACGTCTGCCTCTACGCGACGCCGATGCAGGGCGCGACCGTCCGCATGAAGTTCTCGAACGTCACCTTCGGGCCGATGCTCCACGGCCACTCGGGCATCCAGTGGATGGCCGAACGGACGCCGAGCGCGGAGAAGGTCGCGGTCACGTTCTCCGCGCTCGATCGCCCGATCGGGACGCACCATCACAAGGTCGGCGTCGGCTGGGTGGGCTTCGAGCTGCCTACGCCGGAGCTCGACGGGAAGAAGGCCGATCTGGTCGCCGAGATCGCGCCGTCTTCGCAGCGCCAGTTCTGCTTCGAAGCGACGACTCGCCGCGAGGTGTCACGGTGAAGAGCGACGAGAACGAGCCCGCGTCCGCGAGCGAGCATGACGAGACCCAGCGGCTGAACCCCGCGATGCTCGCGCGGAAGGCGAAGGACGCCGACGCCGAGATCAAGGCGAGCGATCCCGATCTGAAGGAGACGCCGAAGGCGCCGGTGGTCGCGCCGGACGTCACGGGCGACGACGACGAGCTCGGCACGGTGAACGCACGGCCCGAGGGGGACGACGCGAAGGCGAAGAAGAACGCGACGGCCGACGCGCCGAAGAGCGACGCGAAGACCGACGCACCGAGGAACGACGCGCCCGACGCGAGCGCGAAGGACGACGCTTCGTCGAAGTCCGACAAGCCGCTCGGCGCGCGCGCCTCCGCCTGGGCGAAACGCAACGTCGATCACCTGATCGGCGCGGGCATCGGCCTCGTCTACGTGATCTGGCTCCTCGCGACGGCGCGCAGCCTCGGCTTCTCGCGCGACGAGGGCTTCTACTTCTCCGCGTCCGGCGAGTACGAGCGCTGGTTCAAGCTCCTGCTGTCGACGCCGGGCAAGGCGCTCGAGCGGCCCGTCATCGATCAGATTTGGGCGGCGAACCACGAGCACCCGTCGTTGATGAAGAGCCTCTTCGCGCTCTCTCATCACTTCTTCTGGGAGAAGTGGAAGATCTTCGACGACCAGAGCACCGCATTCCGCTTCCCCGGGATGCTCTCGATGGGGCTCGCGCTCTGGGTGACGTACCTCTTCGGCGCTCGAGCATTCTCGCGGCGCGCAGGGATCATCGCGGCCGTCGCGCTCGGCCTCATGCCGAACGTCTTCTATCACGCGCACCTCGCGTGCTTCGACGTGCCCATCATGGCGATGTGGATCACGTGCGTGTTCACGTACTGGTGCGCCGAGAAGAAGGGCGGTCTCGACTGGGCCGTCATCGCGGGCATCGTTTACGGCCTCACGCTCGAGACGAAGCACAACGCCTGGATGCTGCCGGCGGTCTTCCTCCCGCACGCGCTGCTCGTCCACGGCCGCGCGATGGTGCAGGAGACGTCGAAGAGCGCGCGCCTACCGATCCCCGCGTCGCTCGTCGCGATGGCGACCGTCGGACCGGCGGTGTTCCTGCTGCTCTGGCCCTGGTTGTGGAATGACACGCTCCCCCGCATCCAGGAGTACGTGAACTTCCACCTTCATCACGACTACTACAACATCGAATTCCTCGGCGTGACGTACTTCGGGCCGCCGTCGCCGAGGAGCTACATGCCCGTGATGATCGCGGCGACCGTGCCCACGGTCACGCTCGTCCTGTTCGCCGTCGGCGCGTTCGATCGCCTGCGCGTGCTCGTCGCGCGCGCGGCGAGCTGGGTGAGCACCACGTTCGAGCGGACACTGTCGTGGCCGAAGGAAGCGCCGCCGTCGGATCCGCACCACACCGACCTCCTCCTCTTCCTCTCGCTCGCGGTGCCGCTCGCGGTGTTCCTCCTCCCGCGCACTCCGATCTTCGGCGGGACGAAGCACTGGATCACCGCGTATCCCGCGCTCGCGATCTTCGCCGGCCGTGGTTTCGATCTCGTCGCGACGCGCATCGAGTCGCTCCTGAAGGAGAAGACGGCGCTCGACGCGACGAAGCGGAGCTGGGCGCTCGCGGTGATCGGTGGGCTCACGTTCCTCGCGCCCTTCGCAGTGACCCGGCACTCGCATCCGTTCGGCCTCTCCGCCTACGTGCCGTTCTTCGGCGGGACCGCGGGCGGCGCCGACCTCGGGCTCAATCGACAGTTCTGGGGCTTCACCACCCAGAGCCTCGATCCGTGGTTCGAGAAGAACACGAAGCCGGGCGACACCGTCTACATCATGGATACAGCGTGGCAGTCGTGGCAGCGGATGATCGACGAGAAGCGGATCCCGCCGTGGCTTCGCGGCGTCGGCAGCCCGGCAGAAGCCGAGATCTCGATCGTGCACCACGAGCAGCACATCAACGAGGTCGACTACAACATCTGGACCGAATACGGCACGACGGCGCCCGAATACGTGCTCGAGCACGACGGAGTGCCGATCATCTCGGTCTACCGCCGCCCCCACGGCATGCGCGGCGTTCGCCGCGGCCGCTGACGCGCTCCACGGCTCTCTTCGCTGCGCCTCGAATCGAGGCCGGCCCCATGCTGCGCTGGAGCTCGAGCCGCTTCTCCGGCTTCCGTCCTCCGGGCGATGGCTCGCGCGCTCCCCGCATCGCGTCGGCGAGCCTATCGGTGGCCGTTCGCTGATCGCCCGGGCCGCTTTCGCGTCCCCCTGACGTGCGTCATGGTGCACCGCGGCCGCACGCGCCGAACGCGGCTGTCATCGCAGCCGATCGCGCTTTGCGCGCTCTCGGTGGAAAAAGCGCGTTGAGGTGGACACGCCGCAGGACGAGGCGCGGAGCGCACGTTCGATTGAGGGATAGTGCCGTCTTTGCTTTGGGCGAGCAGAGGCCTACGACGTTTCGACCGTGCGTACGTCGAAAGTCTCCTCCGTCCTCGGTCTGCTCTGCCTTTCGCTCCTCGGAGCTGCGTGCGTCGGCGAAGGCTCGCGTGGACCCAATGACGACACGTCGTCGTCGTCGACGAGCGATGCGCTGCCGATCGAAACATCGGTCGTGCATCGGGACGCGCGCACCGGGCTTCCTCGGTTCGCGTGGCTCGGGCTCGCCGATGCTCGGTCGACGGAGCTTCGCGGGAAGCCGGCGCGCGAAGCGGCGTGGACCACGCTGCGCGGCATCGCGCGGTCGTACGGCCTTCGTCGCGAGGTGATCGAATCGGCGGAGCTCGAGTCGATCCACGACGCAGGCACCGGCCCGATCGTCGCGCGCTTCCGCCAGCGCGTCGACGACATCGAGGTGTTCCGCTCGCACATGAGCCTCGCGTTCACGCGCAACATGGATCCGGTCGCCGCTTCCGGCTCGCTCGCCCGCGTGCCGCGCGCGTCGGATCGACTCCCGTTCACGCTCGATGCGCGCGCCGCGGTGGCGATCGCCGCACGCGCGGCAGGTACGAAGATCAGCGAGGGCGATGTCGGCGAGAGTGGCGAGCTCGGCGGCGGCTACTCGCGGTTCACGCTCGCGACCGGCGCGCTCGGCCATCGTCACGAGGTCGCGCCGACGCGCGCAAAGAAGGTCTGGTTCGACGGCGCGAAGGGCCTCGAGCCCGCGTACTACATCGAGCTGCACCTCGGCAGCGACGCGACCGACGACACGGCCCTTCGCTCGTTCGTCGTCTCCGCGGACGAGGGCACCGTTCTCTTCGCGAAGAACATGACCGAGAGCGAGGCGTACACGTATCGCGTCTACGCCGATCCGTCGTCCGGCCCGCATCCGTTCCACCCGTACGTCGGCCCGCAGGGCCACGGCGGCCTCCCGCATCCGACGGGTCGTCCGAACGGCTTCCAGGCGCCGTTTGTTTCCTCGAACCTCGTCACGCTCGAGAGCGCCCCGTTCAGCAAGAACGATCCCTGGCTTCCGCCGGGCTCGACGTCGCTCACCGGCAACAACGTCGACGCGTTCGCGAACCTCGTCGCGCCGGATGGATTCCAGAACGGCGACCTCCGCCCGCAGAGGACGGCGCCGAACACGTTCGACTTCACGTACGACCACACGAAGACCCCGGGCGCGACGGACGCCAACATCCACGCCGCGACGACGCAGCTCTTCTACACCGTCAACTACATGCACGACTGGTTCTACGACGCCGGTTGGGACGAGGCGGCACACAACCCGCAACAGGACAACTACGGTCGCGGCGGCGTCGGTGGCGACCCGATCACGGCGCAGGCGCAAGACATCGGCGGACGGAACAACGCGAACGCGTCAACGCCGGCCGACGGAGCGTCGCCGCGAATCCGCATGTACATCTTCGACGGCAACTCGACGAAAAAGCTCCTCACGCCGACGGGTGAGATGACCGTCAACACGGTGGCGTTCGGGCCGAAGGTCTTCATGACGACCGGCGCCGTCGTGCGTGCGAATCCGGCGGAGGCGTGCACCGCGCCGCTGACGAACGCGGGGGACCTCGCCGGAAAGATCGCGCTCGTCGACCGCGGAACATGCTCGGCAATCCTGAAGGTCAAAAATGCTCAGGACGCCGGCGCGCTCGGCGTCGTCATCGCGAACAACCAGCCTGGGGCTCCGCCGGGCTTCACCGCGGCTTCCGACGTCGACGCATCGACGATCACGATCCCGACGCTCACGGTCAGCCAGGAAGACGGCACGAAGCTCGAGGCCGCCCTCGACGCAGGGCCGCTCGAGATCACGCTTCGCCGTGACGAAGCAATCGATCGCGACGGCTCGCTCGATGCATCGGTCGTCGCGCACGAATGGGGTCACATCCTCTCGAACCGCCTCGTCGGCAACGGCAACGGCCTGACCGGCCAGCAGGCGCGCGGCATGGGAGAGGGGTGGAGCGACTTCGTCGCGCTCCTGATGACGACGCTTCCGGAAGACGCGACCGCGCAAAGCAACCCGGACTGGAGCGGTAGCTACGCCGTCGGCACCTACGACGAGAGCGGCGGCGAGAACGAGGGCTACTACTTCGGCATCCGGCGTTACCCGTACTCGGTCGACTTCCACAAGAACCCGCTCACGTTCAAACACATCCAGGACGGCACGCCGCTCCCGACCACGGCGCCGATCTCCTTCGGCCAGAACGGCGCCAGCAATTCGGAGGTCCACAACACCGGTGAGGTGTGGGCCACGATGCTGTGGGAGTGCTACGTCTCGCTCCTCCGCGATCCTCGCTACACGTTCGAGCAAGCGAACGCGAAGATGCGGAAGTATCTCGTCGCGTCGCTCTCGCTCACGCCGATCGGGCCGACAATCGCCGAAGCGCGCGACGCCGTGCTCGCGGCGGCGTATGCGACCGACAAGCAGGACTTCCAGCACTTCGCGCTTGCGTTCGCTCGTCGTGGAGCGGGCGTGACGTCGGTGGGCCCGGCCTCTGAGTCGACGAATAACGTCGGCGTCACCGAGAGCTTCGTGACCGGTGCCGACGTCGAGATCGTCTCGGCGAAGATCGAGGGCACGGTCTCGGCGTGCAACGCCCATGGCATCCTCCGCAACGGTGAGACCGGGAAGCTCACCGTCACGGTGCGCAACAACGGCACCGCCCCGCTCCTCGCGACGACGATGACGCTCTCATCGCCGGGCGGCAACCTCGGTTTCCCGAACGGCACGGTCGTGAACGTGCCGCCGCTCGCGCCGTTCAAGTCGGCGACGCTCGTCGTCGACGTCTCGCTCACCGGCGCGACGACGGAGCAGACGATCGAGACGCACATCGACGTGATCGATCCGGATCTCGCGGTACCGCGCACGGTCACGCTCGTGCACAAGGCCGACTACGACTACGACGTCGCGCCTGCGTCTTCGCGCACGGACAAGTTCGACACGCCGGTGTCGGTCTTCACCGTGGGCTTCGATTCCGCGCTCGACACGTTCTCACCGTGGCATCGCGTGCCGGAAGGCACGAAGGAGCGCTGGACGCTCCTCGACGCCCCGACGACGTCCGATCACTGGCTCGTGACGCCTGCGCTCGTGGTCGGCGACACGACGCTCAAGCTCACCTTCGATCACCGCTACCAGTTCGAAGCCTCGTCGAAGAAAAACTTCGACGGCGGCGTGATCGAGCTCAACATCGACGGCGACAGCACGTGGACGGACATCGGCGCCCTTGCGTCGCCGGGCTACGCCGGCATCCTCGACTTCAACAAGTCGACGAACCCTCTGAAGAGCCGCGCCGCATTCGTCGGCACGAGCCCGGGCTACCCGGCGTACCTGACCACCACCGTCGATCTCGGCACGGCCTTCTCGGGCAGCACGATCAAGATCCGCTTCCGCGCCGGCACGGACGAGGGCACCGGCGCGACCGGTTGGGACATCACCCGCGTCAGCGTCGAGGGCACCACCAACACGCCGTTCCCGATGCGCATCGCCGTAGGCCCGTGCCCCCAGCCCACCCCTACCCCGAGCAACTGAGCTCGTTCGCCGAACGAACCTTGGCATCCCAACGCGTTCGTTCGCCGAACGAACCCTTCCCCATCTCGTTCGTTCGCCGAACGAACCCTTCCCCATCTCGTTCGTTCGCCGAACGAACCTCCCCCACCGCGTTCGTT
>JAEXCN010000433.1 GCA_023402175.1 Pseudomonadota bacterium
CTGCGAGCATCTCGAAGTCGTCCCCGGGCTGCACGACATGACGGTGCACGATCTCGACGACGCGTGAGCCACCGCTGGTCAGTCGTTCGAGCGAGCGAGTCACGATCTTGTCGGGCACGCGTGCGGGGTCGACGACGCCGAGGGCAACGAGCAATAGCCAGACGGCGCTGACGTGCCGCTCGGGCGCGCTCGGATCGGCGTGTTGTCCTGCTTCGAACGAGAGCCCGAGGTGCCCGCGGCTCGAGGCCCAGCTGAGCATCGTGGCGTCGACGGCTTTCTCGAGCCCGAGCACGACGTTCACCGGAAGCGCGCACGCGAGCGCACGGTTGTCGGGCGTGTCCGAGAAGCAGACGAACGGCTCGGTCCGTCCCGAAGTCGTGTGGAGGTCGAGGAACACGAGACGGGACGCCTCGTGCTCGAGCCGGAGGAGAGCATCGTACAGATCGCGTTGCTCGCCGTCCTCGAACGCCAGGTCTTCTCGCGATGTGCTCCGGAGCCTGTCGAGCTCGGAGCCACGCCAGCCGCGGTTCAGATCCCGCGACACGAAGCGCACGCCGCGGGCGAGCGCGCATCGATTCCCGCTGAACGCGACGACGCTCCCCGACAGCGTGCTCTGGATCGGAGCGAGCTCCGCGAGCACCGATCGCGCGGCGAGCATGCCGGCCGGCTCGTTCCCGTGCAGCCCACCCGTGATCACGACCGTGGTCCCGCGGTGTGGGCCGCAAACGGCACCGAGACAGCGCGGGACGGTCGCAGCATCTCGCGTGGGACCTCCGCTCATGCGCGAACGAGGAGCACGCCGCGTGCCCAGCAGCGGCGCACGCGGCGCGAGGAATGCACCGAGCCGGCGGCAACCCCGGACGACGCGTCCGGCGGAGCGCGTCGCGCGAACGAAAGGACCCGACGGGAGGAGGCACGACCATGGGCCGATGCGATGTCTGCGGCAACGAGTACGACAAGACGTTCACGATCGAGAAGGACGGCCAAACGCATTCGTTCGACTCGTTCGAATGCGCCATCCACAAGCTGGCACCGCGCTGCGAGCACTGCGGTTGCCGCGTGCTCGGCCACGGCGTCGAGCAGGCAGGCTCGATCTTCTGCTGCGCTGCCTGCGCGCGCGAGGTCGGCAAGATGGACCTCCGCGATCACAGCGATGCGCCGACGTTCGACGTGCCCCCGTAGATCAGGCACGCTCCCAGAGATCGCGAAGGTCGAGCGGGAGCTGGCTACCGATGTCGAAGGTGGCCTTCTCGGGGAGGACCCGCTTGACCGCCGCGAACACGGCCCGAACGATCGGCTCCACCGATCCAGGATCGAGCTGCAGGTGGACAGCGACCCTCCGCAGCAGCTCGTCATGTCCGAAGACGTCGGCCTCTTCCTCACGATGTAGAGCACATCGATCGACGAGCCCACGCATCGTCTCCGGCAGACCGAGCACGAGCTCCCGCGCCTCTCCGCCGCTCACCCGCTGCGAGAGACTGCACATCACCGCGGCGAAAGCATCGGCGCTCATCACCCCTTCCGGCAGCGCGACGCTGTCGTCGATGGCCTCCAGGGCCATGCGACGGGCGTCCACCGCCGAGAGCGTCGCCTCTGCGGGCCGACTCTCGATACGTGGTCCTGACAGCCAGAGCTCCTGCAGCCCGCGCGGCAGCTGATGCGCGATGTCGCCGACCAGCTCGTCGGGCAGCTCGTTTCGCACGGCATCGAACACCGTCTCGCAGACGATCTCGGCGTGCGCCGGTGTCACGCCGAGGTGTTCGGCGACGCGCTCGAGGAACGCGGCGCGATCGAGCTTCATCGTCGGCTGACCGCCCCGATGGCGCACGCAGGTAGCGAACAACGACCGCATCGACGAGGGTAGGGCCTCGAACAAGTGGTGCGTCTCGCCGGCCGTGAGCCGATCCACGAGCGCGCACATCACGGATGCGATCGCGTCCTCCGCCAGGACCTCGGGAGGAAGCCGAGCGCTGCTCGCTACGGCGGACGTCACGCGTTCGGTCGCAGCCTCATCTGCCTGGGTACGTTCGAGAAACATGTCACTTCGCAATGCATCGCGTATGCGCGAGAGCGGGCGCCGTGATCCGTCGAGGAGCTCGTGATCATCCGCGCGGTCACGCCGCCGCCGCTTGACGAACGCCGATCGACGATCGGGTATCGAGCGTGAAAGAGAGGTCGGCATGGGTTCCTGGCTGCTCAGCGAGAAGCTGTTTCGCGACCGTCGCGATGCAGGACGGAGGCTCGCGGAACCACTCCGACGTTTCGCCGATCAATCGCCGGTGGTGCTCGGACTTCCTCGCGGCGGAGTTCCCGTCGCGTACGAGGTCGCACGTGAGCTCGGGGCGCCGCTCGACGTGTGCGTCGTCCGAAAGATCGGCGCGCCGATCGAGCCCGAGCTCGGCATCGGCGCCGTCGCCGAAGACAACGCCATCTGGGTGAACCGAGAAGCGATGTCGATGGTCGGCTGCTCGGAGAAAGAGCTTCGGCGCATCGTCGCGGAGCAGCGCGTCGAGGTGGAGGCGCGCGTCCAGCGCTTCCGCGAGGGGGCTCCGCCGTTCGACGTTCGCGGGCGCGTCGTGCTCGTGGTCGACGACGGCATCGCCACCGGCGGTACGGCGCGCGCTGCGATCGAGACACTCCGCGCGCGCGGCGCCGGCAAGGTCGTCCTCGCCGTCCCGGTCGGAGCGGCCGAGTCCCTCGAGGAGCTCGCGCACGTCGCGGACGAGGTGGTGTGCCCGCACTCCGAGGAGGCGTTCTACGCCGTCGGACAATGGTACGAGGACTTCCGCGCGACGACCGACGACGACGTCGTCGAGCTGCTCCACCAGGCGAGAGCGGAACGCGAGAAGACGGAGCGGGGACGAGCCGCGGACGTGCAGGAGGCACCAAGCCAGGCGCGCCATCCGGCGCCCGACGAGCGCGTCCGGGGCCACCGCAACGTCCAGATTTCCGTCGGCGAGCGCATGCTCGAGGCGCAGTTGACCGTCCCGTCGCACGCGAAGGGCCTCATTCTCTTCGCTCACGGAAGCGGCAGCGGCCGGCACAGCCCGCGGAATCAGTTTGTCGCGAGCGAGCTCCAGCAAGCCGGGCTCGCGACGCTGCTCCTCGACCTGCTCACGCAGGAAGAAGAGGACCTCGACGCCATGACCGGACACCTGCGATTCGACATCGGGCTGCTCGCGTCCCGACTCGTCGCGGCGACGGAGTGGACGCGTGACGAGCGCGAGACGAGGGGGCTCGACGTCGGGTACTTCGGAGCGAGCACCGGCGCTGCGGCTGCGCTCATCGGCGCGGCCGAGCGACCCGACATCGTCCGTGCAGTCGTCTCCCGCGGAGGCCGCCCCGATCTCGCCGAGCGCTGGCTTCCGCGCGTGAAGGCTCCGACGCTGCTCGTCGTCGGCGGCGACGACACGGAGGTCCTCCTCCTCAACCGGGTCGCGTTCGATCTCCTCGAGTGCCCGAAGCAGCTCGAGGTCATCCCGAATGCGACGCACCTCTTCCCGGAGCCGGGAGCGCTCGAGCGCGTCGCCGAGCTCGCCGGCTCGTGGTTCACGCGTCACCTCGGCGGGCGCGCGCGCCGAGGCGCCCATCTGCACGCATGAAGACGTCGGTGTCGAAGCGCCGACTCTCGGCGCTGAGCACGTCCAAGAGCCAGCGCGCATCCTCTTCCGACGCTGCTTCGAGCCTCATCTTGTGGATGCGGAGCGGTCTCATGCCGACGTCGATCTCCCCTGCCCCGATCCGAAGCGAATAGAGGAGCACGAGATCGTTCCTGTACGCCTCGTACGCAGTGATGCCTTCGTAGTCGGTGATGAGATCTCCCGTGCCGTAGAAGACGGGCTTTCCCCGAACGATCTCGATCGGACGCGGGTGATGCGACGAGTGCCCGAACACGACGTCGACGCCGCGCTCGACGAGCGCATGTGCGAACGCGACGTGCTCGTCCTCGACCTCGTACCCCCAGTTCGATCCCCAATGGATCGAGACGACCGCGACGTCGCCGTGCCGGCGCACGCGCGCGATCCGATCCGCGAGCGTGTCCGCAGCGCGCACGTCGAGTGTCCGGACGAGGGCGACCCCGGGCCGCTCCGCCGTCGCCGCCCATGCGAGAGGTACTCCGCACCCGGGCTCGGCGACGGCCGCCACGAGCACGCGCCGCCGCTCGTCCACGCTCGCGACACCGACCTCCGCCGCCTCGGTCGCGTTCCGTCCTGCGCCGACCGGCTTCATTCCTGCCGCGCGGAGCGTCTCGATCGTCTCGATGAGCCCCTCGGGTCCCCAGTCGAGCACGTGGTTGTTCGCGAGAACGGCGAGATCGATCCGAGCGCTCGAGAGGCACGGGACGTTGTCCGGATGCATCCGGTAGTTGATGCCCTTGCCCGGCCACGCAGCGTCGCTTCGAGTGACGCTCGTCTCGAGGTTCACGACACGCACATCGGCGCGCCGGAAGTCCTCCAGCGCTTCGCCCCACGGGTATTCGAACGGGACGGGGCGCGGGATGGGCCCGCTCTGCTGCTCCGTGAGCGCGACGTAATCACGTGCATCATGCAGATAGTCTTCGAAGAGCTCCGGGCTCGACGGTCGAGGCAAGATCTGGTCGACGCCGCGGCCGGTCATGACGTCGCCCGCGAGCACGAGCTCGAACGGCTGCTCGACCATGCGGGTCCGGGGCTCTCGATCAGGCAAGGTATTGACACCGAATGACGCATTGCCGGTGCCAGCGGCGGCGCTCGTGCTCGAGACGGCACGCGCGCTGCTTTCTTGCGCGGATCATGGCCTTCCAAATGACGTCGCCGAGCTTCAGTGACGGCCGAGACATTCCGGCACGCCACACGTCCGACGGGGCCGATGTCTCGCCGTCGCTGACCTGGAGCGATCCTCCTCGAGGGACGAAGGGCTTTGCGCTCATCGTCGACGATCCCGACGCGCCCGATCCGCACCACCCCAAGCGGACCTGGGTGCACTGGGTCATCTATGATCTGCCTCCGGACGCGCGGTCGCTGTCCGAAGGCGCATCGCGTGACACGTTCCCGATCGGCACGGTCGAAGGCGAGAACGATTGGCACGAGCTCGGCTGGCGCGGGCCATCTCCGCCGATCGGCAAGCACCGCTACTTCTTCAAGCTGTATGCGCTCGACACGTCGCTCGAAGACCTTGGCGGCGGCGCGTCGAAGCAAGACTTGGAGAACGCGATGATGGGGCACGTCCTCGGGACCGCGACGCTGGTCGGGACGTACCAGAAACCGCACCGACACTGATGCGCCCTCCTTGATGCGCTGCGCTCTCCGGCGTTCGACCTCGGCCGGTCGGTCGAAGGTCGAACGCCGGAATTCGAAAAGATGGGAGAAAGAGAAGGCGCGCACACGCCCGTCGCGAAGCAGTAAACTCGGTACATGCGCCGTCGCGTCCGGTCAGCGATCATCCTCGCCACCGGAGCGCTTGGAGGGTGCGTTCTCCTCGTCGACACGAGCGCTCTCACGGGAGGGGCGATCGCGACGTTCGAAGGTGGTCTCGACGCGGACGCGACGACGGCGACGACGGACGGGCCGGTCGACGCGGATGCGAGCCCCGGCGCGGATGGAGGGCGTCGGTCCGTGCTTCTCACCGGAGGCCTGGATCACGCGTGTGCCGCGATCGAGGGCGCGGTCTGGTGCTGGGGGCAGAACAGCAGCGGCCAGCTCGGCGACGGCACGAAGCTCGTTGCGCGGTCGCCGGTTGCGGTGAGCGGTCTTCCTGGTCCGGTGACCGCGATCGGCGCCGGCGACTACCACACGTGCGCGATCGTCGCCGGCGACGTCTGGTGCTGGGGAGCTGCAACGGGCGGCGCGCTCGGGACGGCTGCCGATGTCGACAGCGTCGCTCCCGCGAAGGTGACCGGGCTGCCGGCTCCCGCGCTCGAGGTCAGAGGCGGAGAGCAGTTCACGTGCGTGCTCGCGGACAACCATCGGGTCTACTGCTGGGGCTACAACGGCCAGGGCCGCCTCGGCGACGGCTCACCGACGAACCACAAGGCCGCGTCCGCGGTCGTCGACGCCAATGGCATCCGCAGCGACTTCGCGAAGCTGTCGGTCAGCAACGATCATGCGTGCGCGATCACGACGAGCGGCGATCCGTTCTGCTGGGGCCATAGCGACAACGGCGCGCTCGGCAACGCGGCGGCTGGCGGCGAGAGCTCGCGTGCGGTTCCCGTCGAGGGCCTGCCCGGCAAGGCGCAGAGCGTCACCATCGGCGGATGGCACGCATGCGCGCTCGTCGACGGCGGCGCGTTCTGCTGGGGCACCGGAACCGCCGGCGAGCTCGGGAACGGCGGTACGACGCACAGTATCGCGCCCGTGCCCGTCATCGGACACGGCACCGGCGTCGATCTCCTCGCTGCCGGAGGTGGCCCCTCGGACGGCGACACGACGTGCGCTTCGCGAGCCGGCACGCTCTCGTGCTGGGGAGTCGGCAAATACGGTCGGCTCGGTGACGGACAGACCGCGTCACGCGCGACTCCCGCGGACGTGAGCCTGCCCGGGGCAGTGACGGCGATCGCCGGCGGCGGGAACCACTTGTGCGCCGCCATCGCGACCGGAGAGGTGTTCTGCTGGGGGCGTGGCAACGTCGGTCAGATCGGCGACGGCGCTGGCATCGATCGACTCGTCCCGACGCGCGTGAACCTCCCTCTCTGACGGGTCTTTCTGCGCGTCTTTGGCCGGATCTCTGGCGCGATCGCGTGCGAAACGGCGTGCGCATCGTGCACACGCGGCCGATTCCACCTGTCTTGTCGGCTTCTTCGGCCCGCTTTGCTCGGCTCCCGACGCGTGGTACGAGGCGAGCCCGGTCATGTCGCATCCCCTCGTCGTCACCCTCGATCGAAAGAGCGCTCCCCGAACCATCTTCTACGGCGATCGCCTCATGGAAGTCGATCTCCCGCCGGGAACACGCTGCATCTATCCGAAGCAGCCGATCGCGCCGCTCAAGGACGTCGAGGCCGCGATCCGGTACGCGATCAACCATCCGTACAACTCGGATCCGCTCCACGCGAAGCTCCGTCCGGGGATGAAGGTCGTCATCGGCATCGACGATATCTCGCTTCCGCTGCCGCCGATGCGCCGCCCCGACGTGCGCGAGCGCGTGCTCACGGTGGTCCTCCAGAC
>JAEXCN010000475.1 GCA_023402175.1 Pseudomonadota bacterium
GGTCCTTGCCGTCGCTGCCATTCGTCCCGTCGCTGCCGTTCGTCCCGTCGCGGCCATTCGTTCCGTCGCTGCCGTTCGTCCCGTCGCGCCCATCAACGCCATCGCGGCCATTCGTTACGTCGCGGCCATCAACGCCGTTCTTGCCGTCGACGCCGTTCGTGCCGTCGACGCCGTTGCGCCCGTTCGTGCCGTCGACGCCGTTGCGTCCGTTGACACCATCAGCGCCGTTGATGCCGTTCGTGCCGTCGATACCATTCGCGCCCGGCGTGCCGTTGCAGACGTACGTCGTCGAGTCGACCTCGCCGCTCTGCAACACGCCGTCGGATGCGGTGCCTCCGCCGTCGCCGTTGTCGAGGCCGATCTCGATCTTCTGTCCGCCTGCCGCGCACTGAGCACCCGCGGGCTCGGCGCTGACCTTCACGAGCCGGAGGATGGTGGGATCGGCGCAGAACACCGCCGAGCTCTTCGCCTCGGCGGCGCTCAGCTTGCCGTCGCCGTCGGCGTCGAAGCCGCTGATCACCTTCACGCCGCCCCCGGGGCACACATCGCCTGGCGAGAGCGTCTCCGTTGCCGTCATCGGCATCGGTCCCTGCGACGGGTCGCCAGTCGAATCACTATCCGCAGTGTCGACGTGACAACCCGCGACCGCGCCCGACACCATGATCAACGTCAGAATCCGCTTCATCTCTCTCTCCTAGCTGGTGCGTCTCTGGGCAGGAGAAACGACCGGAGCGAGGCGGACTTAAGGCGCGGGGGTCAGTTCGGGGCCGCTGCGAGCGGCGAGCGTGCGGAGAACGCTCGTGGCGCGCGCCCAGGCGAGGACCTCGGGGGAAACGTCACGCTTCCCGTCGCCGTACGTCACGATCTGCGACGCGACGAGATCGATCCGAGCGCGCACGTCGAGGCAGTCGAGATCGACGATCGGCCATCCGATCCGATCGACGGCATCGTCGCGCACCAGCGAGAACGAGCAGCTGTAACGCGGTCCGCGCGCACGACGTGCACACGCACCGCCCCAATGCAGCGTGTTCGCGTTCCAGAAGAGCGCCGTTCCGCATTCGATCGGCAATGCCATCACCGACTCGAGGCGCGCCGCGGTGCCCTCGAGGTGCGCCGGATAGCTCGCATCTTCGCCGAGTGGCACCACGTGCATGCAGGCTCGGTCGGCCTCGACGTCGGACAGGCCGACCCAGACATTGATCAGCTCCGGGGCGGCGCGGTCGAGGACGGCGGAAGCCCAACCGCGATGGGGCGGCCACCCGCGGTCGCCGGGATCGATCCGCCAGGCCCAGACGTCGGCCATCAGCGAGTACGTCCGGCCGACCAACGTCGAGAGCTCGGCTCGGAGTCGCTCGCCGAGGGACCAGAAGGGATCCGCGACGTACGCGAATACCGCCGGAAGCCCGGCGGCGCGTACGCCGTCGATCGCGCGGGCCATCGCGGCGCAGCGGTCCGCCGCCTCGATCTGAGGAAGCTGCCCATGGCCGTCTTCGACGAGACGCTCGAGCTCGGCGCGGTCGGGCTTGGCGCCTTTGACCGGGGCCGGCGCCGCGATACGATCCGAGACCCGAAGCCCCGCCGTGAACAGACGCGCTCGCTCGATCAGACCGCCGGGCCCATCCGCGGTGCGCAATAGCTTCGACAGCGCCACGGATTCATCATTCATTTTGCGGATCTCCGTAGCTCCGCTTCGGCGCCGAGCGGTTGATGCGACCGAAGAAGTACGGTAGTACCAGGCGACACAGCGGGTGAATGTCGGCGGTGCCGCGGGCACCCGTGAAGGACCGAGGGAGATCGCTTCATGACGCAGAGCGGAGGGCAGCCCAAGAATGACGCGGTCGATGCGACCGTCAACGAAGGCCGCCGGCGACCGTACCATGCGCCGCGCCTGCGTCGGCTCGGGTCCGTACGCGAGCTGACGCTCGGAATGTCGGGCCAGTTCAACGAGCTCTTCGGGATGAAGAAGACCGGCGGCCCCATGTGATTGCGGTCACGGGCGAGCTGTCCGAACGCGCTCCCCGAACCGCGCTCCGCTTCTGGCGACGCCAATCGGAGCGGCCGACGGGGCAAGTCCCGTCAACGAGCGATGTATTGGCGCCCCTCGCAGAAGGCGCTGCGCTCGATTGTGTCGCCCTCGCGCGCTGGATCCTCCTACAGCCGCCGCACCGGCTGGACGAGACGCTCTACAGCGGCGTGGGGTGCACGCTCACGGACGCTGGCGCCCACGCCGCGTGCATCGACGGTCCCCCGCGAGCACGAGCCGATGCCGCCGCAGCGCTCCGTCGCGAGCTCGAGCGCTCGATCGTGCGCGCCGTCGGCCGAGCGCGTCGCGTGGCTGTCCTCACTGGAGGCGGACTCGATTCCGGCGGCTTGCTCGGGGTCACGGCACACGTCATGCGCGAGCGGCGCGGGTCCGCGTTCGCGGTCGCTCTCGACTATCGGGCAGAGGGGGACGATCGACCTTACCTGGAAGCGCTCGAACGCCATCTCGGATGCGATGTGCTGCGCGTGACTCCCGAGGACGGCGCTCGTCGTGCGGCGCTCGTCAATGGCGTCGACGCAACACCGTTCCTCTCGCCCACCGACCCGATCGTGGTCGAGATGTTCGCGCGTGCGAGGGCGCACGGAGCGGAGCTCGTGCTCACCGGCGACGGCGGTGACGCTCTGTTCGACGGTAGCCCGCATTCGCTTGGTGACCTGACACGTGAGGGACATCCCATCGCCGCGATTCGAGCTGCACGCTCGCTGCGAGGATTCAATGTCCCGCGCACCAGAATCATCGACTGGGCGATCCGTCCCGCCGTCACGCATTACCTGCCGCGGTCGATCAGGATGTGGAATTCGCGTCGACGAAAGCCCGCCTATCCTGTGTGGGCCGGCCCTGTCGTTCGCGAAGTTCTCGACGAGAGTCGGGCACGCGATCTTCACGAGCTCGAGGCGCGCCTCGCCTCGGGTGCAAGAGAGCAGGAGGGCTGGCCCAACGAGCACACGCGCGTGTGGTTCGCGTGGCAACGCCACCAGCAGGAGCACGTATCCGGCATCGAACGAGCAGATCCGTATTTCGATCGCGAGCTCGTACGCTGGGTTCATGCGCTTCCGCAGGCGTGGTTGCTCGAGGGTGGCATTCGTCGTGGCTTGTTCCGCGAGGCGATCCGTGGCCTCGTTCCCGACTCCCTACGACTGCGCGAGGACAAGGCGGCGTTCGAGCCAGCCATGGTCCGCTTCGTCGAGTCGATCGGCGGGTTTGAGTCGTTCCGTGAGCATGCACGCGTTCGGCGCCTCGCCGATCTCGGACTCGTCGAGCCGCGGACGTTCGAAAAGTGTTTCGACGAGCTCGCGGCGAGACCAATCGTGAGCTGCGAATGGAGCAACGTGTGGCCCGCGCTCGCAGCCGAGGCCTTCTTGGCGTCGCGCGGAGGCACACGTGGGTGAAGATCTCCGTGAGCCGGTATGGCTCGCCGACTACTCCGACGGCGGCGAGGTGCACTTCCGGATCGGTCGCCGCGGCGACGAGGTGATCGCCGAATGGACCGACACGGCGCGGTTGATCGCTCGTCGCGACGGCAGCGGTGCGCGACTCGAGCCGATGTCGGGTGCCTCGGACGACAACCTCGAGAAAATCAGGAACGGAAGCGCGGTGCTCCTCGTGCGTCACCTCGAAGGGCGCCTCGCGTTGCATGGCGCCGTCGTCGCCGAAGGTGATCGTGCCGTCGCACTGCTCGGCAGGAGCGGGCAGGGGAAGTCGACGCTTGCTGCGGCCATGTGCGGTGCCGGAGCGACGCTCTATTCGGACGACGCGATCGCGATCGACCCCGCGGGCGGGAAGTTCCTCGTCCAGCCGCTCGAGCGAAAGCACTGGCTCGATGCCGATGCTCGACGTGCTCTCAGATCGTTCGATGTCGGCGACGGTGATGACGGCAAGCGGCCGTCGCCCGCCGTTGCGACCGGCACCGAGCCGGCCGCGCTGGTGGCGATCGTGGACCTCGAATTCGACGACGTCCCGGCCCGGCTCGTGCGGACGTCGGGTTTGGACGCGATGGCTTCGCTGGTCCCGCAGGCGGTTCGCTTCGCACTCGACGATGCCGAGAGGCACAAGCGAGAGCTCGAGATGCTGACGGAGATTGTCGGCGCCGTTCCGACGTACCGGCTCGAACGACGTAGAGATTTCTCCGAGCTGCCTTCAGCGGTAAGACTCGTGCGCCGTCTCCTGCGTAACGATCCCGAGGCACCGTGAGCACGACCGCCGAGCCCATCGCCCCTGACACCCGCGTCCGCGTTGCGCCCAGCGTGTACGCTCGAGCCTTCGGGCCGGAGATCATCCTCCTCGAGTTCCACCGCGGTGAATACTTCGGGCTCGATGAGATCGGCGCAGAGGTGTGGCGCCTCCTCGAGCAGGGAAGCACGCTTGGCGCGGCGGCAGACGCTCTCGTCGAACGCTATGACGTGTCCCGCGAGACGGCCCTGCAGGACATCGTCGGCCTCGTCACGCACATGCGAGACAATCGCCTCGTCGAGACAGAGCCGTCAGCAGATGCTGCGCGCTGATCATGCGGCCGACGCGCGACACACGCGCGACACGCATCGGCGCGAAGCACGACCGCTGAGGCACACGCAATACGTGGTTCCCGACGCACGTCGCCGCACGTACTGAGCACGGGTGACGCGTGTGCAAGATCCGCGCTGTCGTGCCTGCGGGGATCGAGCGCACGCGACGCTGACGATGCCTTGCACGCGGTCGCATGCTATGGTCCTGTTTTCGGGGTGAGCATGAAACACTTTCGCTTTGCCGTGGTTGCGCTGGGCAGCTCGATCGCCGTTGCGGGCGCGCTGCTAGCCTGTACGTCCGATGAAACCGTCGTCACCAACGACGACGCTGGGGCCGATACCGGCACCGGAGCCGATACCGGCACGGATACGAGCACGCCGGACGCCGGAACGGACACCGGCATCGAAGACGCGGGCCCGGACGTCCTCATCGACGCGGGGCTGACATTCGAGTCGTTCCGCGACAAGTTCGCCGATACGTACTGCAAGTCCGTGGCGCGCTGCTGCTTCGGCGACCCGAACCTGGGGGCAGACGCGGGAGTCGACGGCGGAGGCCACTACAACCAGCCGCTGTGCCTCCAGGGCGCACGCGCTGCTGGTTTCGAAGGCTCGCTCCTCTTCAACGAGAATGCAGGCACGCCGCTGATCCTGAACCAGGCGCAGGCGCTCGAGTGCCTCGCAAAGCTCCAGAACATCAGCTGCAGTCTCGCTCGCACGGAGTTCGTCGCCGCACGTGCGGCATGCTTCAACGCCGTCCGCGGAACCGCGACGATCGGCACGGCGTGCTCGACGGGCATCGATTGCGTGCCGGGCAGCTTCTGCAACCGCACGACGAGCAAGTGCGAAGCGCTGCGTACTGAAGACGGCGGCTGCGGTGACTTCACCGCGACCGGCGGCACCGCGGACGAAGCCTGCTCGTGGCGTGGCAGCGGCGACACGAACCTCTACTGCGACTCGTGGGACTTCGACATTGGGGACTTCAAGCCGCAGAACGAATGGCGCTGCCGCACAGCCGGTCCGAATGGTCGCCTGTGTATCAATTCGCTCGCGTGCGCCGAAGGCCTCTGCGACGACCGCAACGACGTCGATGGCAACGGTGAGCTCGACTACACCTGCCGCTCGCCAATCACGTACTTCCCGCGGACGCCCGACTACTGCGATCAGCTGTTGACGCCGTGAGATCCGCTCGAGGGATCCTCGTCGAAGACGAGGCCCTCGCTGACTTTCTTCGCGCTCTCCCGGAGGTTCCGAACGCTCCGCCCGCGCAGCTCCGTCAGGTGCTCGCGCGTGCGGAGCTTCATGGCCTTGCGGGCTTGGTCCACGAGGCGCTCAGGCAGGTAGGTGTCCGCGTCGAGGGCGAGCTCGCAGCGGACATCTCGCGGCGTGCGATGGCGCGGGATCTCGATCACGCGGCGCACCTTGCGCTGCTCGACGAGATCGACGCGGCGCTCGCCGAAAGTGACGTACCCGCTGCCGCTCTCAAGGGCGCGTTGCTGGCGGAGCGCCTCTACGCGCCAACGCCATCGGTCCGGGCGACCAGCGATGTCGACATCCTCGTCGCGGAGAGCGATCTCGATCGAGCCGTGAGCGCGCTCGGAATGGTCGGCTATATCCCTCACGCGGGCCCGGAAGAGGAGCGCTATCGGCGAGAGCATCACCACCTCCATCTCGCTCATCCTCGAGCGTTGCCGCTCGAGCTCCATTTCCACGCGTATCGTGGCTTTGGCCGGCTCATTCCCGGCGCTCCGCTCGTCGCACGTCGCCGGATCCGGATCGAGCGGGGGTACCGCATGCTCGGGGTGCTCTCGCCCTCTGACGAGCTCGTCTACCTTGCGGTCCATGCGGCGGCGCATCGGTTCGTGCGCCTCGGGTGGCTCTGGGACATCAAGCTACTCCTCGAACGGATGGAGCCGGAGGAGGTCGCACTCGCCGCGGAACGCGCGCACGAGTGGGGGTACTCGCGGGTGCTGTCCTTCGCTGCCGAGCTCCTCGCCGACCTGCTCGGCACGAGCAACGAGAGTGTCGCGGTGCTCGGCTCGGTCGGTCGCGTGCGAAGCTCTGTGACGCGAAGGATCGTCGTCGCGCCAGCGTGGCCGCCTGCGCGTGCGGCGACCCGCTTCCTCTTCACGGCATTGCTCTGCGACACGACTCGAGCGGCTACGAGCTACGCCACCTCCACCATGCTCTCACGCGCGCGAAGCGCCGTCCGTTACCGCGCTCGCACCGCAAGAACATGATCGCAGGTGCGCGCCCCCGGGTCACCGTCGGGATCCCGTTCTTCGACGAGGAGCGCTCGCTCGGCGCGGCAGTTCGCTCGATCCTCGCGCAGACGGTGACCGACATCGAGATCCTGCTCGTCGATGACGGTTCGCGGGATCGTTCCCTCGAGATCGCGCGGAGCTTCGACGACGAGCGCATCACGGTCATCTCGGACGGCGCGCGGCGGCGTCTCCCGGCGCGGCTCAACGAGATTGCGTCGAGGGCGCGCGCGCCGCTCGTTGCGCGAATGGACGCCGACGACGTGGCCCACCCGCGGCGCCTCGAGCGGCAACTCGAGATGTTCGCCGCCGATCCGTCGATCGACGCGGTCGGGACGTGGATCGGCCTCGTCGATGCAGCGAACCAGCCATTCGCCGTCATCGAGGCCGCCGACATGCCACCGACGCGCGCAGAGGCGCTCAATCGCGGGATCTTTGCGCATGCCACGATGGTCGCGCGCCGCGAGTGGTTGCTCGAGAATCGCTACAACGAGCAGCTCAGTCGCGCCGAGGACCGGGAGCTATGGTGCCGGACCGCCACGACGTCGAAGTTTGCCGTCATCCCGGAGGTCCTCTACGTCGTCCGCACCTCGGCGCGTACGCCCGACTTCCTCGCCGACTATCTCGCGTCGCAGCGGCAGAACCGGATGCTGTTCCTCCGCTACGGACCTTCGAGCTACGGCCTGGCGCGCACGGGGACGAGCTGGCTCGCGTCCCTGGCGAAGTCGCTCATCGTGCGTGCGGCGGTGAAGGCTCGGCTCGACGAGCACGTCGTTCGTAGGAGGGGCCGGCGGCCACGGTCCGAAGAGCTCTCGATGATCCGTGAGGCACTCGACGCCGGCGCGCTCGCGCCGTGTCAGCGCCCGTAACGCTCGACCGCTTCGCGGACCTCTTCGAGCAGCGCCGCGCGAGGCATGGTCTTGAGGGCGACTTGGGCCAGTGCGTCGGTGATCTCGGCGACTGTACGCGTGCCGTCCATGAGCGCAACGATGCGCTGCAATCGTTCGCCCTTTTCCGAAAGTGATGGCGTGTGACCTGACGACGCGCGCAGGAGTGCCTCCGCAGAGGTCGGCGCGCCGAGGAACGTCGTCTGACGAAGACTCGCCTTCGTCTGCCCAGCCGCGGTGATGTGGCATGTATCCCATGCCCAGCGAGTGCCCCGCTCGTCGGCGCGGAGGACGACGCGAAGGCGGTCGCCTTCGGCGAGCGCCAACGGCTCGAGGAACGGAAGGAACGTACGTGCGTAGACGAGGGACATCCCCGGGGCGTTGTCGAACACGATTCCGTCGGCGATCGTCGCTTCGAACCAGACGGCCAGGCCGCGCGCGGTGCCGCTCCGCCGCGCCGTGAGCTCGGTCTCGCTCGCGAGCGAAGGCGTCGGCATGCCGTACTCGAGCGTCGCCCAGTGAGCGGACGTCGTGAGCACGTCGCTCGCGTACAGCCCGACCGGCCAGTCCTTCGTGGCGGTGTTGAGGAGCAATGTGCTCGCTGCACGTGCCGAAAATCCGCGCTGCGTGAACCCTTCGACGCCGCGCTCGATCGCCTCGACGAGGTCGCGTGCTTCGACGGCGGTGACGAAGAGACGGTCGCGGACGGGGACGAGAACGCCCCCGGGCTTCAAGAGACGCGCTTTCGCGTCGCGCAAGGTGGCGAGGTGCTCCCCGTGGAGCGGCGTAGAACCCCTCAGATCGGCGATGACGACGTCGGCCTTCTCTTCCAGCTCGACCTCGAACGAGGTGCACGGATGGATCTCGATCTTGTCCGCACAACCATTCTCGGCGGCGAGCTCCGGGATGAGCCAGACGGCCGGATTCGGCTCGATGGCGTGTACCCGACGGGCCCCGGCGCGAACGGCGAGCAGCGAGTGGATCCCGGTGCCCGCGCCGATGTCGACGACGATGCTGCCGGGCTTCACGGCGCGAGCGATGGCCCTGCCGTAAGCGTCCATCCGGACGCTGTCGGCCGCCATGTGGCCATAGTCGAGCACCGAATACATGCCCGTTAGATACCCGATTTCGCCATGTGGAGGGCGCCGTCGCCGCTCCGTCCGGAAGAGCGTCGGACCGAGTGTTCCGACGGAAAGATGATAGAAACGCCGCGTGAGGGCCTGGACCGCCGTCGCCACGCTCCTTGCGAAGACCTCGTCGAGGTCCCGCCTCCTCCTGGCGATCGTCGTCGCCTTCGCGGCCCTCGCGCGCGCCATCGTCATCGTGGCGGCTTTCATGGTGGGCCGTGGCGATGCGGGGGCAGCTGCCGCGGTGGCCGTCGGCGCCGCTGTCCTGTATGCGCTCGAGCGTGCGGTGAGCGCAGCCGCGCGCGCGCGGATCGAAGGTGACCTCCACCGCATGACCGCGAGCGCGCTGCTCCGTACGGACGTGCTCTCGGCGCCGCCATCGCTGTCGCGGCTCGTGTACGAGGGCGGGTTCCACAGCCTGCAGCTCGTCGTGGGGATCGTGCCGTCGTTCCTCGCCGACAGTCTCGTCGCGCTCGGCGTGCTTCCGATCCTCGCGGTCACTCTCCCCGCTCGGCTGGTGATCGTCGCGATGCTCGCCCTCGGAAGCCTCGCGGTCGGCGTGTTCGTGGTCAGGCGAGTGACGAAAAGGCTCGAGCAGCGATCGCACGATGCGTACATGGCGCTCGCGGACACGATCGCGACTGCGATCGAAGGTCGTCTCGAGCTCGTCGCTTCGGCCGCCGAGGACGAGCTCATCGCCACGCTCGACATGCAGGTGCGTGTCTACCAGCGCGAATCCGTCCGCGCTTCGTGGGCTGCCGCCATCCTCGGTCGCGCTCCGCTCGCCGCTGCGGGGCTGGCTGTCGCCGTCGCCGTCGCCGTCGACGCGACTTCGCGTGACCTGCTCGAGAGCGCCATCCTCGCCCACGCGCTCGTGCTGACGGCAAGCCTTCGGCCGCTACTCGGTGTGATCGTCGGCGCTCACGGCGCGGTTCGCACACTCACGTTCGTGAAGCCGTTCGTCGGGCTGCTCGGTCTACCGTCGCGCGCCGATGTCGTCCGTCCCGGGACGATCCGCGTGCCGGAGCTTCCGGCTCCGCTCGAGGCGAAAGCAGTCTCGTTCGGTTACGACGCCGACGCGCCGGTGCTCTCGGGCCTGTCGTTCACGTGGGAAGGGAACGAGCCGCTCGTCCTCGTGGGGCCGAACGGTGCGGGGAAGACGACGCTCCTCCGCTTGCTGCTCGGCCTGAGGCCTCCCACTGCGGGCACGTTGCGGATCGGCGGACGCGATCTCGCGTCGGTCGATCTGAAATCGCTCCGCCGCTCGGTTGCATACCTTCCGCAGCGACCCTATCTCGGAGAGGCGCACGTGACGGTTCGGGCCGCGATGAAGCTCAGACGAACGGACGCGACTGACGACGCGATCCGACGTGCGCTCGAACGCACGGGCGTGCTGTCGATGCTCGAGGGCCGCGGAGACGATCCGCTGAACGTGTCCGTGGGCGAGCTGTCTGCCGGGCAGCGGCAGAGAGTCGGGCTCGCGCGCATCCTGCTCCACGAGAGCGCGAACATCGTCATCCTCGACGAGCCCGACGCAAACCTCGATCGGGAAGGTGTCGGTCTCGTCGTCGCCCTCGTCCGCGAGCTGTCGAGCGCTGGGAAGATGGTCCTCGTGAGCGCGCACACACCGGAGCTTTGCGACGTGTCCGCTCGGAAGCTCGATCTCGGCGCCGGCTGAGGGCGCGCCGACTGGCGCGCTTCAGCGCGGTTCGACTGCCGGGCACTCCGACGTTGGCATCGCGCCGGTACGAGGCTTCACCTCGACGTTCTCCGGTGCGCCATACGCCGCGATCAGCGCGAAGTGCTCGAACGCGCATGGCGTGACGACGATCGCTTTGGCGCCGTCGGCGCGGAGCTTCGCGCCGCGCGTGAGCTGCTCGCTTCGGTCATCCATCATGCCGCGACCGGGCGGGTCCGAGCCACGGACGCTCGAGATGACCCACGCGATGCCGAAGAACGCGGCGCCGGCCTTCGCTGCGAGCGCACGCCCGTCCATCGCGAGATCACGCAGCTTCGACATGCCGACATCGGCCGTGAAGATCGCGAGCAGCACCGTCGTGCCGAGCAGCGCTCGCTCGGGATGGTGCGCGGGCGCGCCGTCGCGAGCGTTGCCGTACGAGAGAAACGCGACCTGCGCGGCGGCGCACAGGAGCGGGATCCCCCATCGTCGGCGCACGTGCGGATCGCGGATCGCCGACGGAAGCAGGAAGAGCGTCGGGATCGCGACCTCGGGCCGGGTCGTGAACAGAAGGCGAGGGTAGAGGAGGAGCGCGTCGAGCGTATCGGTGGCGCCATCGCCGATTGCGCGCTTGAAGGACGACACGCGACGGAAGAAGTGGAGCGGACCGTCGTGCGCGTGAGCATTCCACGCCATCCATACGAGCGGACCGACCGCGCACGCAGCGGCGAGGCCGAGGAGCAGAAGACGTCGCTCGCGGCTCGCTCGAAGGCCGCGCGCTGCGAGCGTGATCGCGAGGACCGCCGCCACCGGCCACGGCTCGTAACGCGAGAGGCATGCCGCGACGATCGCGAGCGCGCAGAGGATCGCCGTGCGCGTGCTCGGGCCTTCGTCGCTCTCGATCGTACTTTCCGCGCGCACGGCGGCGAGCCCGATGACACCAGCGGCGGTGAAGCTCGCCGTGAACGACTCCGGCACCGGCGCTGCTCCCGACCAGAGGCACCACGGCGTCGCGAGCGCGAACGCCGTTGCGAGCAGCGCCCGTCCGCGAGCGACGCCGCACGCGCGCAGGACGAGGTACGGCGTCGTCGCCGCCGCCGCCGCGAGCGCGATCGACGCGACGTTCGCGACAACGAGCGAGCGACCGAACACGGCCATGACCGTCCCGAGCACCCAGAACGGGAAGGGGAGCCAACTCGTTCCGCTCGGGTCGAGCCGCGGCGTGTGCGCGAACGCCTGAGCGATCGTCACGCGCGAGAAGTCGTCGTCCGAAACGTGGTCGAAACCAGCTGCACGCGCGAGCCCACAAGCCGCGGCGTACACGGCGCCGATCGCCACGGCGTCGACCACGAGCGCACGTGCCGGGGATGGGCTCGACCCGATCGTTGCGCGTGCACGAGCTTCCGCCGCTGTCGCACGGGCCAAGGTCAGCGCCTCGTGCGAAGCGTCGGATGACGTGGCGAGGCAGACCGCGCGAGGAGCGACTCGGCGACGCGGATGCCGCTGGCGTCAGGCTCGACCGCGAAACGAGACGGAGCGCACAGCATGGCCTGGCGCTCCGTCAAACGACCGCCTCAGGGCGAGGGGGACGGGGCCGGAGCCTCGGGCGCCGTGCCCTCGTGCTCCGGAGCCGTGCCTTCGGGCGCCGGCGTCGGGGCAGAGTTTTCCGGGGCGGACTCGGGCGCTTCCTTCGAGCGCTCCTTGAGCTGGCCCTTATCCTTCTTGCGGCCCGCCTCCTGCGCAACCTTGGCCTTGAGGGCGCGGTCGCCGGAGGACGACAGGTACGCGAGCGAGACGCTCGTCAGCATGAAGACCGCCGCGCAGATCGCCGTCGCGCGCGTGAGGATGTTGCCCGCGCCGCGGCCGCCGAAGACCTGGGTCGTCGCCCCGCCGAACGCTGCGCCCATGCCGCCGCCCTTGCCCTGCTGGAGGAGGACGACGCCCACAAGGACCATGCAGACGAAGACGTGGACGATGTTGATGAAGGTCTGAAGCATGAGCTCTCGAGGTCTCGCGTGAACGCGGGGCCGGCTGCGACTACCTTGCCACCGCCGCCCTGGCGATAGCACCGAACGAGCCAGGGTCCAAGCTCGCTCCTCCGACGAGGGCCCCGTCCACGTTCGGGCAGGCGAGGAGGGCCGCGGCGTTGTCGGGCTTGACCGAGCCGCCGTAGAGGATGCGCGTCCGCTCGGCCAGGGCCGGCGCCTTGTTCGCGAGCCAGGTCCGGATGGCGGCGTGGACCTCTTCCGCCTCCTTGGGACCCGCCGTCTTGCCGGTGCCGATGGCCCAGACCGGCTCGTACGCGATGGCGACCGGCTCCGAGGCCTGCGCGATCACGTCGAGGAACGCCTCGACCTGCTGCTTGACCACGCGAAGGGTCTCGCCGCCCTCGCGCTGTGCGAGCGTCTCGCCCACGCACGCGATCGGCGTCAGACCGCTCTTCAGTGCGGCAGCGACCTTCTCGGCGACGAGCGCGTCCGTCTCGCCGAAGTACTGCCGGCGCTCGCTGTGGCCGACGATGACCCACGAGCAGCCGCACTCTGTGAGGAACGGCGCGCTGATCTCGCCGGTGAACGCGCCTTCGGGCTTCGGATAGAGATTCTGTCCCGCGAGCCCGACGCGCGTGCCGTGGATCTCGGCCGAGACCGCGGCGAGCGCGGTGAAGGGCGGGGCGATGACGACGTCGACGGTCGGGAGATCATTTGCGAAGGCGACCACCCCGGCGGCGAGCGGAACGCTCGACTGACCGCCGTGGTACATCTTCCAGTTTCCCGCGATGAGCGGCGTGCGTGACGGGTTCACGTTTTCGTCCTCCTCATTCTCGGGGCGGTAAGTCAGGCGTTCCGCCGAAGAACCTCGATGCCGGGCAGCTTCTTCCCTTCGATGAGCTCGAGGGATGCGCCGCCGCCGGTCGAGATGTGCTTCATCTTCTTGGCGATCTCGGGACCAGCTTCCTTGACGGCCGCGGCGCTGTCGCCGCCGCCGACGACGGTGAAGGCATGCGAATTGGCCATCGCCTGCGCGACCGCGAACGTGCCCTTCGAGAAGGGCTTCTTCTCGAAGAGACCCATCGGTCCGTTCCAGAACACCGTCTTCGCCTTCGCGATGTGCTTCTCGAATGCGGCGACCGTCTTCGGACCGACGTCGAGCGCCATGTGGCCGTCGGGGATCGCGGACACGTCGACGACCTTGCCCTCGGTGGCCTCGATGCTCTGCGCGACGACGGCGTCGACCGGCAGCACCAGGTCGACCTTCTTCTCGCCGGCCTTCTCGAGCAGCGTCCGAGCGAGCGGGAGCTTGTCCTCCTCGATCTTCGACGCCTTCATGTTGATGCCCTTCGCCGCGAGGAAGGTGTTCGCCATCGCGCCGCCGATGAGGAGCGCGTTGACCTTCTCGAAGAGCGACTCGATGACCGCAATCTTGTCCGAGACCTTCGCGCCGCCGAGGATGGCGACGAACGGCTTGTCCGGATCGGTGATCATCTTCCCGAGCGCCGCGATCTCCTTCTCGAGGAGGAAGCCGCAGCCGCGCTCGCGCATGATCTTCGGCACCGCGTGCACCGACGCATGCGCGCGGTGGACCGCGCCGAACGCGTCGTCGACGTAGACGTCGGCGAGCTCGGCGAGCTTCTGCGCGAACGTCTCGTCGTCCTTCTCCTCCTCCGGATGGAAGCGGAGGTTCTCGAGGAGGCACACTTGCCCTGCGCGGAGGTCGTAGACGACCTTCTTCGCGGAGTCGCCGATGCAGTCCTCCGGCATGTGCACCTCGACGCCGAGGAGCTCCGCGAGGCGCGCGCCGGCCGGCTCGAGCGAGAGCTTGGGATCCGGACCCTTCTTCGGACGGCCGAGGTGGCTCGCGAGGATCACGCGAGAGCCACGCTCCATCGCGTGCTTGATCGTCGGCAGTGCCTCGACGATGCGCGCATCATCCGTGATCCGCATCCTCCCGTTCTCTTCTTCCAGCGGGACGTTGAAGTCGACGCGGACGAAGACGCGCTTGTTCTCGATGGGGAGGTCACGGATGGAAGTGATGCGCTCGAGCGTGGTCATGCTTCGGCCTTCAGGGGGATCAAGACAACGGTAGTCGTGACGACACGTGTGCCTCGCCAGGAGCTCGCGCGCGGTGTTCGCGCGAGCTCCCGGGCGGGCAGCGGGATCACATCTTGGACGAGACGAGCTGGGCGAGGTCGATCATGCGATTCGAGAAGCCCCACTCGTTGTCGTACCAGCTGAAGACCTTCGCGAAGTTGTCGCCCATCACCTGCGTGATCGTCGCGTCGAAGATCGACGAGCGCGGATCGCCGATGTAGTCGCTCGAGACGAGCTGCTCCTCGGTGTAGCCGAGGATGCCCTTCATCGCGCCTTCGCTCGCCTTCTTCATCGCGGCGTGGATCGCGTCCTTCGTGAGCGCCTTCTCGGTCTCGAAGGTGAGGTCGACGAGGCTGACGTCCATCGTCGGCACGCGGACGGCCTGGCCGTCGAACTTGCCGGCGAGCGCCGGGATGACCTCGGAGAGCGCCTTGGCCGCGCCCGTCGACGACGGGATCATGTTCTGCGCCGCTGCACGCGCGCGGCGGAGGTCGCCCTTGCGGTGCGGGATGTCGAGGACGGCCTGATCGTTCGTGTACGCGTGGACCGTCGTCATGAGGCCGCGCTTGATCCCGAACGAGTCGTTCAGGACCTTCGCGACCGGCGCGAGGCAGTTCGTGGTGCACGAGCCGCACGAGATCACGCTGTGCTTGGCGCTGTCGTAGATCTCGCTGTTGACGCCGAGCACGATGGTCGCGTCGTGGCCCTTCGCCGGAGCGGAGATGATGACCTTCTTCGCGCCCGCATCGACGTGAGCCTTGGCCTTCTCCTTGTCGGTGAAGAGACCGGTGCACTCGAGCACGATGTCGACGCCGAGGTCCTTCCAGGGGAGCTTCGCGGGCTCCTTCTCAGCCACGATCTTGATGGTCTTGCCGCCGATCTCGATCGCGCCTTCCTTCGCAATCGCGCGCGGCTCGGCGCGGCCGTGGACCGTGTCGTAGCTGTAGAGGTGCGCGAGGGTCTTCGCGTCCGTGAGGTCGTTGATGGCGACGACCTCGAGGTCGCTCACCTTGCGGTTGTTGAGCGCGCGAACGATGCAGCGCCCGATCCGACCGAACCCATTGATGGCAATCTTCCTGGCCATGGCGAAGCTCCTGCTCTCCTTGCTTTAGGGAGGCGCAACCTAGTCCCACACCACGTGGGCGGCAAGGTTCCTCGCTCGACCATAGCGCGCGTCGCCGTGCGTGTTTCCGGCGCGAAGCGCTCCGAAAGCGCCGAGCTCTCACTCGCCTGACCTTCGGCGTGATGGCGCACTCTCGTCGGCGCTGCACCGCGCCATCATGACGCCGTACGACGCGACAGCGCGCCGCCGCGCGCGACGTTGCGCATCAAAGGCGAGCCGATGGCGTGCAGCGCCTGCGCGGCGTCATGCCCGGCCTCGGCTCCGTCCTGTCGTGATGCCGCCCGCGATGAGATGCGCGATGCGGAGCGGCTCCGGGATGTTCCCGTGGAGCGTCGTCGCCGTGATGATGCGTCGAGCCTCCTCGAGCGAGAGACCCGCGCGCTGGATCCAGAGCTTCGGTCCGCTCGTCGCCAAACCTGACGCCCGCTTCAGTGATCGTCGCGACGGCCCGAGCAGCTCGAGCGCGCCTGCCTGCTCGATCAGCTTCCACTTGCACGCGGCTCCCGCGACGCGCGGGCGCGACGTGGTCGGCGTCTCGCTGAAGAGCGCACGATGCACCGCCGCCATGTCCGGCGGGCGTCGCACCACGACGAGCACGGGAATGTGGAGCGCCTTCGACAGCCCGTGGATGTCGACGACGTTGAACCCTCCGACGGCAATGCCCTGGAGCATGAGCGCCTGGAGGTGCTGGCCGAACTGGCTCGCACGGACGAGCTCGATCATCCGTCGGGTGGAGTCTGCGCCGTCGCGGCGGATGTGGCCGCTCACGATCCCGTCGACGCGCGTGCCCGAGCACACGACGCCGACGAGAAGGACATTGCCACGATGCTCACGCGGGAACGGCCCGTCGTCGAAACCGATCACATTCAACGTTCGAGGTCGACGTGCCCGTTGTGCGAAGTACGGTGGCGCCTTCGCGACGAAGGCAAGGCCCGATGCTCCGCGAGAGCGTCGTCACTGACACGATACGTTGTCGCCGTCGCGTTGGCACTGGTTCGGACACGGCGTCTTCGACGACGTCTTGTTGTCGTTGCACGAGTAGAGCTGTCCGGGCTCGCCGTTGATCTCCGCGCCGCAGTAGTAGCCGTCGGCCCTTCCGACACACGGCTCGCTCACGCCCGCGCCGCCGCACTGCTTGCCCGCCTGTACCCAGGGATCGAACGGGAAGTCGACCTTGAAGTGGCGCGACGCGAGCGTGCCGCTGCCGAAGACGTTCGCCTCCGCTCCGAACTTCATCTCGACGCCGGGGACGACCTGGAAATTCACGCCGGGCGGCGGACACTCCGTCGAAGCCTTCGCCTGCGCCGCGACGTAAGGCGAGACGGTGACGTACGGGCCGGCCGAGTCGGCGATGTAGATGCCGAGCCGCGGCTCGAGCTGGCAGCGGAGCTCGAGCTGTCCTTCCGCGTCGACCTTGTTCTCCCTCGTGTGCCGCATGTCGAGCGGCTTGTCGTCGTAGGTCCAGCCCGAGTCCGGCCGGTAGTGGAGCGCCGCGTACGGGTTGCCTTCGACCTTGTGCGTCGTCGTGAGCTTGACCGTGCCCGCGATCGACCACGTGCACGCGACCTCGGTGCGGAACCGGAGCGTGTACGGGACCGGAACCCAGCCGATCATGAACACGCCCGACTTGAGCACGCGCGAGGGGATGAGCTCCTTCTTGATCTCGACGCCCTTGAGGACGATGCCTTGCTGGAACGAGAGCTGTGACGAGACCGAGAGCGAGAGCTCGCCCTGGTAGTCGATCCCGACGGTCGTATCGAAGCGCTTCACCGGCTCGGAGAAGCTCGCCTCGAACTCACCGGCGAGGCGAACGTACGGCTCGACCTTGATGAAGCCACCTTCGAGACGGATCTTCCGCTCGGCTCCGACGCTGCTGCCGCCGACGGCGACGTCGGCGCCGTTGATGATCTCGCGCGGCGTGAAGTTCTGCGCGAACGTCGCGCGGAACTCGGTGTCGCCCTCGGCGAGCGGACGGAGCGTCTGCGGTGAGAGCGATTGCGTCGAGACGTCAGTGCCCTTCGCGCCCGACGTCGGCGGGGCGCCTCCCTTCGCGTTGTCGGACAGGACGACATCGAACTGCGCGCGCTCGAATGCCTCCGCGAGCGATGCCTGCTCCGTCATCAAGATCACCCATGCCCCTTCGGGACGGATCTCCGTGACGCGGCGCCAGTAGCCGTACGGGTTCTGCTCCGGATGTTTCGTGCTCGGAAGACCGGTGACGACGCCGCCGACCGCGATGTTCGCGAGCGCAGGGTGACCGGCGGGCACCTCGAGGCGGTCTTCCTTGACGACGATCTCTTCGTAGAGCTCGGGAGGCGAGACGACCGTCGTGTCCTTCGTCTTCGTCTCGAACGGCTTCGGCTCCGAGGCGTCCGAGCACGCCGCCAGCGACACCGATACGACCACCCCCAGCGCGAGCCCCACCACGCCAATCCGCATGGCTCGGCTGGGAGCACGTTGCGAACCACGCAACGTGGATCAGGGAAGTGCGGATCATTCCTGAGGACGTGAAATCCTTCCCTACGATCTGCGCGGATCGTTGGACGATTGCCGATCCATCAGGGGCGATACCCCACAGCATCCAAGTAAGTAGGCGCCTCTCGGAGCATTCCCGACGTCGCGCGAGGGAAGGGCCGCACACGATGAGCGAGCCACAAAACGCGACGGGCCCGCTCCGAAGAGCGAGCCCGCTGCGGGGATGTCGAGGCTTGTCAGCCGGAGGTGGCCGGCTTCGGCGGGCCGCCGAAGATGCTGGCCGCCTTGCGCTTCTCCGCCTTCGCCTTTTCCTTGTCGGCGTAGGTCGGGATGATGACGCGCTGGCGCGGCGGGATCTCGCGGCCTTCGAAGATTGCCTTGAGCTCCTCGGCGTCGAGCGTCTCGCGCTCGAGGAGATACTTGGCGATCGCCTCGACGCGGTCACGCTTGTCGGAGAGGAGCGTCTTCACCGCCGTGTACTGCTCGTCGATGATGCGGCGGACCTCCTGGTCGATCTCGCGCGCCGTCTGCTCGGAGTAGTCCTGGCTCCGCTGGTTGTAGTCGCGGCCGAGGAAGATCGAGCCTTCCTCGCTGCCGTAGGCGAGCGGTCCCATCTTCGACATGCCGTACTCGCAGACCATCGCGCGGGCGATCGTCGTGAGCTGGCGGATGTCGTTCGATGCGCCGGTCGTCAGCTTGCCGAAGAAGATCTCCTCGGCGATGCGTCCACCGAGGGCCGACTGGATCTGCGCCTCGAACTGCTCCTTCGTGCGGCCGAGGACGTCGCCACGGGGGAGCGGCATCGTCACGCCGAGCGCGCGACCACGCGGGATAATCGTGACCTTGTGGACCGGATCGTGGTCCGCGTTCGCGATCATCATGACGGCGTGACCGGCCTCGTGGACGGCCGTGTTCCACTTCTCCTCTTCCGTCATGACCATCGAGCGGCGCTCGGAGCCCATGAGGACCTTGTCCTTCGCGAGCTCGAAGTCCGCCTGGCTGACGGCGTCCTTGTCCTGACGAGCCGCGAGGAGCGCGGCCTCGTTGACGAGGTTCTCGAGGTCCGCACCGGCGAAGCCCGGCGTGCCACGCGCGATGACTTCCATGTCGACATCGGGCGAGAGGGGAACGCGCTTCGTGTGGACGCGGAGGATCGCCTCGCGGCCGCGGACGTCGGGGCGGTTGACCGTGATGCGGCGGTCGAAGCGGCCCGGGCGGAGGATCGCCGGGTCGAGGACGTCGGGGCGGTTCGTCGCGGCGATGATGATGACGCCGTCGTTCGACTCGAAGCCGTCCATCTCGACGAGGAGCTGGTTCAGCGTCTGCTCGCGCTCGTCGTGACCGCCGCCGAGGCCTGCGCCGCGGTGACGACCGACGGCGTCGATCTCGTCGATGAAGATGATGCAGGGCGCGTGCTTCTTGCCCTGCTCGAAGAGGTCGCGGACGCGGCTCGCGCCGACACCGACGAACATCTCGACGAAGTCCGAGCCCGAGATGCTGAAGAACGGAACGCCGGCCTCACCTGCGATCGCGCGGGCAAGGAGCGTCTTGCCGGTGCCTGGCGGGCCGATCATGAGCACGCCCTTGGGGATGCGGCCGCCAAGGCGCTGGAACTTCTTCGGGTCCTTGAGGAAGGCGATGATCTCTTCGACTTCGTCCTTCGCCTCTTCGACGCCCGCGACGTCGGCGAACGTGATCTTGTTCTGCGAGTCGGAGAGCATGCGCGCCTTCGACTTGCCGAAGCTCATGGCCTTGCCGCCACCAGCCTGCAGCTGCCGCATGAACAGGAAGAACATCAGGATCAAGAAGCCCATCGGAATGAGCGTGATGATCGTGCTCGACCAGAACGGCGACTGATCTTCCTTCTCGAAGAAGACCTTCGGCGGGGCCGCCTTCGGATCCTCGGGCTTGAGGGTCTCGATCAGCTTCTCGTCGGCGACGGGGCCAACGGCCTCCCTCCAACCGCCGCTCTTCTGGCCCTGGTCGGCGCCGCGGACGCGATAGCTGTACTCGCGATCCTTGATCTTGATCTCGTCGACCTTGCCCTGGTGGACTTCGCTGACGAAGTCACTGAACGCGACGGGCACCTTCTTGTCGGCGGGGGTCAGGAACTGCCAGATCGTGAGGAACATCACGATCAGGACCACCCAAAGAAGAAGCGTTTTGTGGGATTGCTTCACGAGGACCTCAGATTCCTAGGCTACTACGTCAGATGCCCTCCATCGAGGGTCGGATTCGCAAGAGTTTGGTGTTTTCTTCCGGAGCTTCAGGGCCTCTTCGAGGCTTTGCTCCGGAGGAGCGGTTTTTCTCGTGCGAAGCGATCTCGCGGGGTCTCGTTCGTCTTCGTCGTTTGCGGGTATCACCTGTCGCCTACAGCGAGCAGACCTCGACTGCTGATTTGAGGTCTGCTGCGCCATGTTGCCAGGCTAACCACTTGGTATTTTCGGGTAAAGCGCGCCTCGCGCTCGTGCTACGGCGCTTTCTTCCTGCGAGCCCGAGGATCCACGCTCACCACGAGGCCACCCGGAAGCCAGACGCGCGCGTCTCGGGATCCGGAAGCTCGGAGATTTGCGAGGGCATCCTGCGTTGCGCGCGGGAGGGCCGAAGCCCAGTCAGCGGGCTTACCACCGCGTGCGGCCATGACGAGCTCGTCCGCGAGATCTTCGAGGTGCCGCACGACCTCCGGGTCGAGCTTGTCGAGCAGCGGGAGGACGTCTTGCCGCACTGCCGTTCGCAGGTACCGTGGATTGGTGTTCGACGGGTCGGTCGCGAACGGCACGCGATGCCGCTCCACGTGAAGGAGCACGTCGCGCCGGCGAGCTCGGAGCAGCGGGCGTACGACGACGGGGGCGGTGGGGGCGCTCGCGGTATCGGTCCGCGGCGCATGGGCTCGCGGCGGCAACACGCCGAGGCCGCGCGCTCCCGCGCCGCGGAGGAGGCGCATGAGGAACGTCTCTGCGCGATCGTCCGCGTGGTGCGCGGTCGCGATCGCCGCATCGTGTCGACGCGCGACGAGGGTGAGCGCTTCCCATCGCTTCTCGCGGGCCCGCGCTTGTAGGTTGCCGCCGCGTCCGACGGACACGCGCGTACGATCGAACGGGACGCCGATCTCGGAAGCGAATTTCTCCGCCAGGTCGAGCTCACGAGCGGCTTCGGGGCGGAGTCCGTGATCGACGCCGTGCGCGCGGATCGCGAGGCCGAACCGCGGCCCGACGCGTGCGAGCACGGAGAGGAGCGCCATCGAATCCGGTCCGCCGCTGACCGCCACGACCACGGCGCTCCCCGATGGCAGCGCGCACTCTCCGGCGAGCGCGCGCCGCACGATCGTGACGAGCGAGGGCGGCCGGCTCGTCATGTGCCGCGTGGAGGGACGAGGGCGACGACGGTCTCGACGTGGCTCGTCTGCGGGAACATCTCGAAGGTCTCGACGCTCTGGAGGACGTATCCCGCGTCGGTGAGGATCTTCACGTCGCGCGCGAGCGTCGGCGGATCGCACGCCACGTAGACGATCGCCGGAGCTCGGCCCTTCGAAGCTCGAGCCGCGAGCGCTTCCGCGACGGCGCGGGCGCCTTCCCGCGGAGGATCGAGCACGAGCAGGCTCGCCGGCTTCGGGATCGGATACGCGTTCGCATCGGCTTCGACGACGCGCGCCGCGAGCGAGCGCGCCTCGAGGTTCGCGCGCGCCGCGATGCACGCCTCATGGTCCTGCTCGACGGCGAGCACCTCGCGATCGCGTGCGAGGAGCACCGTCAGGTTCCCGGCCCCTGCGAACAGCTCGATACACGGCCCCCGCGCGAGATCCCGAGCGAGCTCGGCGACACGTCCGGCGAGCAGCGTGTTGCCTTCCTCCGTCGCCTGCGAAAACCCGCCCGGAGCGAGGCGGAGCGGCCCGCCGTCCGCGCCGGCGATGTACGGCGTGGGATCGCCGATCGTGGCTGGGATACGCACCGCTCCCGCGAAGACACGCGCGCCTGCGAGCTTGCCTTCGGCGACCGCACGCTCGAGCCGCGCGAAGACCGCGCCGGGGAGCTCGCCCGTCCAGCGGAGGTCGAGCACGGCTTTGCGCGCTTCACCGGGAGCGCCGAGCCCGAGCTGCGCCTCGCCTCGGCCCTTCGCGCCCTCGAGCCACGTCGCGAGCGCAGCGCGCGCGCGGTCGAGGATCGGATGCAGCACGACGCACGTGTCGACCACGGCCGGCGCATGCGAGCGCCGCGCGAACATCCCGACGTCCGTGCGCCCGCGCTTCGCTTCGACGTGCACGCGCGCGCGTGTGCGGTAGCCGAGCTCGCGCACCGCGCGGTGGCTCTTCGGCTGGACCGAGCCGCCGAGGAGGCGTCCCACGATCTTCGCGTGCTCCTCCGCCTGGGCTTCCTGCGAGACGTACATCCAATCGCAGCCGCCGCACCGATCGACGTGTGCGCACGGCGGCGTCACGCGCGAAGGGCTTCGCTCGAGCACCTCGAGCAGCCGGCCGCGCGCGGGCCGGCGCGATGGATCGACCTCGACCCGCACGCGCTCTCCGGGCAAGACGCCCGCGACGAACACCGCGCGGCGCTCGCCGCCGATCGAGCAGATCCCGACGCCCTCTCCGCCAGGGGAGAGCTCGGCGACATCGGTCTCGAGCGTGAGCGAGCGCATCACGCCGGCTTAGCACGGCACGACGCCGACCGCGCACGGACGTGCTGGGCTCGCGCACGCCGGGTCATTCCCAGTAGCCGCGAACGCTTCATTGCGTGCAGCCGAAGACTGCGTAGCCGCCCGCCGGATCGTTCGCGCCCAGTACCTTGGCCGTCGTCCAGGCGACCGCGACGCGCGACGCGGTGGCGGCGACCGAGACCCGGCCATCGCGAACGGTGTTGATCGCGGAGATGCGCGGCTCTCGTCCGAAGGAGATGCTCCGGAGCGGCGTCAGCGTGGTCGATGCGTTGTCGTAGACGTGAAGCCCGATCGCTCCCTGCTTGAGCGCGGCGAAGTAGGCGCGGTTGCCCACGATCGTCACGTCGCCTGCCGTGACCTTGCCGGCCCCTTCGACGGAGAACCCGCTCGTGTCCGATGGCGTGTCGCGATTCAGGTCGAACGCGCGGTACGTGACCGAACGACCAGGACCTGTGCCGTCGCTGAGGACGATCACGCGGCCCGCGAGCGACGCGATCGACGCCCACGTACCGGGAAAGACGACCGGCGCGCGTGGCGCGCTCTGCGCGGCGCTGATCGTGTCGACGGGCGTGTTCGCCGGGAGCGTCAGCAGTCGAAGCGTCGATTCCTCGCCGATCGGATCGCCCGTATCGGCTCCGCCGTCGGTCGGGATCGTGCCGCCGGTCCCGGCCGCGAGGAGCGCGAGGACTTTGTCGTTCGCGGCGATCCATGCATCGGTGATCCCGGTCGTGCCGCCGAACGTGCCGCTCGGCTCCACGATGCCCTTCTGGGGATCCATGTTCGCGACCCTCGCGACGCCGCCCTCGGTGAACACGACGAGCCCGCCACCCGGGCGGAGCGCCGACGCTCGCGCCGGACCGAGCGTCACGCGTGCATCACGCGGCGAGGTCGAGACGAGGAACTTGCCGATGGTGACCCCCGGCGCGCCGTCGATCGTCGCCGTGAAATTGAGGAGCTCGAGCGCGGGCTTACCACCACACGGCGCACGCGCCAGCGCGATCATGCCGCTATCGTCCTTCATGACGAGCCCGATCCCATCGGTCTCGTCGGACGTCGCGCATCGATCGGGCAACCCCGGCTTCTCCGGCGTGAGTGCCCCGCCCGCCGAGTCGATCGGCAAGAGGATGAGACGTGCGCCTCCGCCGTTCGGATCGAGCTCGCGGTAGACGATCGCGAACCCCGCGCTCGTCGCGGCGATCGCGGGAGCGCTGAGGAGCGTGCCCTGACCGCCGGCGGAATTGATGAGTGGTCCTGCGCCGAGGAGCTCGAGCGAGCATCCTGCGCCGACGCTCGGATCCGAGTTGTCGTTCGCCGGAACGCACTTGGCTGCCTGACAAGACGCGCCGACGGTGCACTTGCCGGTCGGCTCGTCGATCGCGTCCATACGGATCGTGACCTTGTCCACGTCGCCGACGTCTTCCTCGTTGCAACCCATCGCGAGGACGGCGCACTCCTCGTCGCGCGCGACGGCGGCGAAGACGTACTTGCCGTTCGGGATGTTGCCGAACTTCGGACCCGACGCGTCCTGTCGGCGGAACGCGACGCGTGCCGTCGCGCCCTCGGGGACGCCGTTCGCCAGCATCGGAAGGACGGCGGCGCAGCTCGCGTCCTTGTAGGCACCGACCTCGAACCACGCGGTGCTGCTGACGAGATCGCTCGGCACCGTGATCTCGAGCCCGATGTCGCGGTTACCCTTGCACGCCGCACCGGCGACAAGACAGAGAGCGAGCGCGCGACCCAACTTCATCGGAAAAGCCAAGACCCGACGGACTCGGGCATTGCCAATACTGGGCCGAGACGGCCCTCGCGGCAACAGCCTCTAAGGCTTGTCCATCGAGATACGCACTTCTTTCGTCTGATCGGGGACGACCTCGATCTGAAGCGTCTTCTTCACGCCGTTCGGAGCCGAGAGGACGAGCGCATGGCGGCCGGACGGAACGGGGCGATTGAAGATGTGACCGGGGCCGAGCGAGGTCCCGTTGTCGATGATCTGATCGCACTTCGGCATGCAAACGACCGTGAGGGCGCCGAGGCCGCCGGCCTTCTTCGGCGTCGGTGCGGGAGCGGGAGCCGGTGCGGGCGTCGGATTCGCGCGCGCGGTCGTCACCGCCGCCGTCGGCGTGGGCGCCGGAGCAGGTGCCGCCGGCGTGGTGGTC
>JAEXCN010000541.1 GCA_023402175.1 Pseudomonadota bacterium
CCCCAGCCCTGCGCGCGCTTGAAGACGATCCCGACGTTGTATTTCCGCGTCGCGTCCGCCTCGAAGTGTCCCCAGCACGAGACGCGCGCCCATTCGCGGAACAGATCGATGTCGCACGTGTAGTTCATCTGGTCGACGAGGCCCGCGCCCCCGGGACGGCACGCGATCTCGCCGAAGACAGCCTCACCCTTCGACGTGAGGTACCACTCCATGTGCGTGAAACCGTCGCCCATGCCGAGCGCATCGAGCGCCGCACGCCCGAGCGCGAGTCCGCCGGCGAGCCTCGGCTGAGAGAGATCGCGGACGCTGATGGCGATGGGGCTGATCCACTCGACCGTGCGCGCCTCGAGGGGCTTGGGGATGTATTGCGAGACGTTCTCCATCACCGGTTTGCCGGCGAGGCAGAGCGTGTCGTACGTGAGCTCTTCGCCCTCGATGTACTCCTCGCAGCTCGCCTGCGAGAGCCCGCCGAGCATCGGCAGTACCTGCTCGAGCTCCTGCGGGCTCGAGACCTTGTACGTGTCGGCGCATCCCGCGCCGGCGATGGGCTTGAGGATCAGCGGATAGCCGATCTCCTCGGCGGTCTCCCTCACGTGCGCGGCCGTGTGGACACGACGCGATTTCGGCACGCGCAGCCCGGCGGCGGCGACGCGCTCCTTCATCAGCTGCTTGTCGCGAAACGCGCGCACGGTGTCGACGCTCATCCCGGGCAGGCCCCAACGCTCGCGGAGGCGCGCTGCGAGCATGACGAGCGGCTCCCAATTCGTGAGCACGCGATCGATTGCGCGGCCGTGCAGCCAGCTGGACACGCGGTCCATCACGTCCATCTCGTCGAGGATGCCCGGGACCGTCAGGTAGTCGTAGAGGTACGGCTTGACGCTGTGCGGGAGCTGGTCGCGAGGAGTGTCTCCGACGCCGTACACGGTCGCGCCGACCTCGGCGAGCCCGCGCGCGAAGTTGATCATCTCCGCCGGGTAAGCGGGCGAGAGGAGGACGACACGCATGAGGTCCTCCCTACCACGGCGTCGGGCCCGTGTTTACCCGCGCCGAAGCGCGACCTGCGACAAACCCGGCACGATTTTACATGCAGGCACCACCGTTGCAGGCGCAAGCGTGGAGCGAGCTGAACGGGCTCGATATTCGAGGGTTCGATTCGAGATGAGTGCGTGGCGTGGTGGTCTGGCGGTCGTATTCCTGGGCCCGTTGCTCGCGCTCTCGGCCTGCCGTCGTTCGGTCCACGAGACCGGCGACCCGGGTGATCGCGTCGGTACGACCACGCTCACCGGGGCAGTCGTGAATGTCCCAGGCGACATCGCGCGGGAGCAGGTCGCGCAGGCTCGTTGCGAGCGCCATAGGAGGTGCGAGCACATCGATGACACCTACCTGAGCGAGTGCATCGCGCAGGCCCAAGCCGAGCTGCAGGGCCGCCTCGGCAGAGCAGCGTGTCCTGGCGGAGTCGACGAGCGAGCGCTCCGCAACTGCGTCGACTTCACGATGTACCGCGCGAGCTGCGACGACGAACACGACCGCGCAAAGCGTGAGGCGCTCTGCGCCCCCTCGATGCTGTGCGTGAAGCCGTGACGCGCGCCTCACCGTTCCGCACGAACGACGACGTCGCCGCCCGCGAATGAATCGCGTCGAGATCGAGCTGCCGATCAGCGGACCGCGCGCGCCGGCAGACGGAGCGTGAACGTAGCGCCCTCCGGCTCGTCTTCTTCGAGCCGAACGCTTCCGCCGAGGTCGCTCATGATGCGGCGCACGACGGCGAGGCCGAGCCCGGTCCCCGCGGCTCGCGTCGTGAAGAACGGCTCGAAGATGCGTGTGCGGATCTCCAGCGGGATCGGCGGGCCGTCGTTGTGCACTCGGATGTGGAGCTCGTCGCGCTCGAGCTTCGCCGAGAGCGATACGCGGCCGGCCTCGGAGACGTTCTGGAGCGCGTTCACGAGGACGTTCACGAGGGCTCGGCGCAAGAGGAGCGGATCGGTCTCGAACGGCGGCACGTTGCCATTCGCGATCTCGAGGTCGACCGCCTTCGCCGTACCGCTGAACGTCGGATCGAGCCTGGCTGCTTCGACCGCCTGCCGCAACAACGGCTCGATCACGACGCCCTGCGGCTCGACGACGTACGGGCGGGAGAAGTCGAGCAGGTCGGTGACGAGCCTCCGTAGACGCTCCGCTTCTTCCTGGATGATGTCGAGGAGCTCGGGCAGCGTGCTCGCATCACCTCGCCGCTTCCGGAGGCTCGCAAGGGCGTTGAAGATGATGCCGAGCGGATTACGGACCTCGTGAGCCATCACGGCGGCCATTTCTCCGACGGCCGCGAGGCGTTCCTTGTGCACGAGCTCGGCGCGGAGCGACTGCATGTGGATGGCCGCTCCGATCAGCGCCGCGAACAGCTGCACCGCGACGAAGTCGTGCTCGGTGAGATCGCGCCCGGTGACGGCCAGCACGTGGGTCAGGCGGCCGTTGGTGAGGACCGGGCACCAGGCGCTCCGGATCACGTGAGCACGCTCCATGCTCGCGCCGAGCGCCGTTGCCGATCGGACAGCACCCGCGAGCAGCGTCGGAACGTTGCCGAGGAAAATGGGCCGCCCCGTCCTCGCGATCTCCGCGACGATCGGCGTCCTCTCGAGCGGCATGTTCATCCCGATGATCGAACGGCCGTAGTCACCGACCGGATCGCCGGGCCGTGACATCACGCGCCGGGTGATCGAGGTGCCGTCGATGATCTCCGTGAAGCCGACGGTCCAGCCGAGCGCGACGAAGATCGGCTCGGTGGCGTCGAGCAGCGCGTCGGCATCGAGCAACGCGGTGCCGCGCGCGAACGTCTGCGCGAGCGAGCCCATGAGCTCCTCTGCGCGCGTCACGTCGGTGACGTCACGTGCGCACACGACGAGCGTGTCCCCCGTTTGCCCGAGGCGCACATCCGCCGTGAGCTCCGACTGGTCGGACCTCCGCACGAAGCGCACGCGGCAGGTCGCCGGCAGGTTCCATCCACTCTGACGCTGCTTCTTGAGCAGCAGGAGCCGATCGCGCTCCCCGCTCGCGAGCACGTCGCTGAAGCTCGCACCGACGAGCGGGTCTCCGAGGAGACGCAAAGCAGCTTCGTTGGCCCAGACGATCTCCTCGGCACGGATGACGAGCAATACGTCCGGGAGCGCGTCGAACACGCCGAAGTCGAGATCGGGCAAAACCGACAATTCGAAAGGAAGACTTTACGCAAGCCGCTCGTGCGTCAAGCGAACGCTGCGGCGAACGGCGGTCGACCGCGTCGAAGCTGCAATTTGTTTCACGGATCGACTGCCCACGACGCACCACGTCGTCAGCAAAGAAGGGCATGCGCGGTGCACGTTCCTCGCGGACCCGACCTGAAGAAACGAGGAGCGATCGTGGTGGTCGATACCCGCCGGAACATGCTGCGTGGACTGGCCGCCGTCGCGGTCGCGCTATGCGTCGGGTGCAGCGGCGCACGGACGTCGGTGACGCAGATATGGCAGGCGCCGGCTCCATCGACGGCACCGATGAAGAGCGCGATCGTGTTCGGCGCGCGCATGGATGAGGCGAACCGGCGCGCCCTCGAAGACGCGCTCGTTGCAGAGCTCGCGAAGCACGACGTCCGAGCGACGCCTTCGTACGCGGTCTTCCCGGGCCCGCCGCCGCAGCCGGACAAGGCGCGCGAGAAGGTGAAGGAGCTCGGCTTCGAGGGCATCCTCGTCATGTCGCTGAAGGACGTCTCCGAGCGCTCGACCTACGTGCCCTCGTACTCGGGGTCCTTCTGGAGCGCCTATTACGGCCCGGGATGGTGGGGCGGTCCTGGCTACGTCGTCTCCGACGAGATCGTGACGTTCGAGTCCACGCTCTGGGATCCGCGCGCCGAGGACAAGCTCGTCTGGGCTGCGCTCACGAAGACGACGAACCCGTCGATCGGCAAGAGCTACATCGGCAGCCTCGTGAAGGCCGTCGTCCCAAAGCTCACCGACGCACGTCTCATCCCAGCGAAGCACGGAGACTGAGCGACGCAGTCATTCGTCACTGAATCGCTTCGCCCGGGCGCGGGAGGGCGAGGATGCGATCAGGGTCGTCGCCGAAGAGGTCTTCGACCTTGCGGCGAACGGCCTGGGGAACGGGGTTCGGGCGCGCGCGTGCGCAGCGGGCGGCGTCTTCGATCGAGCCGACGCCCTCGTGGCAGAACGAGCTCCGCCAGCCTTCTTCGAGCGACCGCACGAGCTCGTCGCGGACGCGTTCGCGCTGCTGCTGTCGCCACCACATCGCGCTCGGCAACGTCGCGCGTTCGGGATGGACGCCGGCCGGAGCGAACTCGGCATCGTGCTCGTAGGCCGAGCGCGCATCCTCCGCCGAGGCGCGCGCCTCGATCGGCCGGACGCCCGAGCCGACGTCGACGCGAACGAAGAACGTCGCCTGGTACCGACCTTCGTGCTTCACCGCCGGATAGCGAAAGATGCGCGGCTCGTCGCGGTAGCGCGTCACCTGCCGTGTCTGCTCGCGGTACTCCGTCCGGGTGCGACGCACCTCGCGCGTGCGCGGCTCGTCGCGGTAGCGCGTCACGGGACGGCTCACAGTGCAGGTCCCGCTCCGCGGAGGACGACACGGCTCGAAGCGCTCCTCGTAGGCCGTATACGGGACACTCTCGGTGTACGTCTCCGTCACGACGTACGGAACTTCGACGGCCTCCTGGTACGTCTCGGTGGCTTCGTACGGGACGCGCTCCGTCCACGAGCGCGTGAGCTCCGCCGGCTCTTTCGAGAACACGGCCGACACCTTGCCCTGCACGAGCGCGGTCGCGCGTCCGTTCGTCGTCGCCGTGAACCAGACGGAGCGCTCCATCGCCTCTCGGAGCACGCGCTCGAGCTCGACTTGCTCGTTCGGCGGAGTGCCGATGATCCCGCCCGAGATGTCGACGCCGCCGACCAGGAGGGGGCGCGGCATCCACGCCGGCATCGGACCGCCGACTTGCTTGCAGTACGCGGCGACGAGCTCGAGCGCGAACGGCTGCTCGGCCGCCTTCTGCGTCGCGCGCGTGCACGTGCTCACGCCAGCCTTCGCGATCTTTGCGTCGAGCTCGGGGCCGAGATCGGCGAGCTCCGGACGATTCAGCCACGGGGCTGCCCCGACACGACGTGCACGCGCGACGAGCGCTCGCCCACGGGAGGTCTCGCCCTCGATCGAGGCACGCAGCGTCGATCGTGCCCAGTCGACGGTCGCCGTGATTCGGGCAGCGCGGGGAGCATCGACCGACCCTTCGTGCAGCTGATCCTTCGTCTGCACCGCTTCGAGCGAGGCGCCGAGGGCCTCGTCCTGGCTCGAGCTCTCGCGCGCTCTCTCGGCACGGTCGAGCAGCTGGTCGATCAGACCGCGCTCGGCCCTCGTGAGAAGGCCCTTCACCTTCGCGTCCCTCGGATCGCGCGCGTGGAGCTGCGTATAGAGCGCAGCCGCTTGCCGGTAGTCCCCTCGCTCGAGCGCGTCGTCGGCACGGCCGCGCAACGTCGCGCAACCGGTTCCGAAGCAGAGAACGAGCACGACGACCGAGCGGCGAAGAAAAGACGAGGACGGCAGGCTCGAAGAGGAGTGGGCGGCGCGCATGGGCTTGTCGGGCAAAGAAAGAATCTATCCGATCGCGAGATCGACGCGCGCGGGCCAGTTCTATTCTGAGCAGAGCGTCCGATCGTGGTCTTCCTTTGCCTATGCCGCGAAGATGACCGGCCGGTCCTGCCCTGCTAAAGGACGATGATCGTGCGCAAACACCTCCAGATCCTCCTCGGGCGTGAGCGCAGCCGCGTTCATGCCGTGGATGGGGGCGGCGCGTACGTCGTCGGCCGCAGCTCCGATTGCGACATCGTCCTCGCGAGCGACATCGTCAGCCGGCAGCACGCGCGCATCGTCGTCCGTCACGCCGACATCAAGGTGATCGATCTCGGGAGCAGCAACGGCACGTACATCAACGGAGCGCGCGTGCTCGGAGAAGGCACCGCCATCCACGGCGACATCATCCTCGTCGGTGACGTCGCCCTTCGCGTGCACGGGCCGACCGTCCCCGCGCTGCTGCCGGCGCGCCCCGATGTGGCGCCAGGCACGTCGTTCAATCTGTCCGGCAGCCTCATGGAGATCCCGCCGGCGACGGTCCTCCGCTACCTCGCCGTCATCAAGAAGACGGGCTCGGTGCTCTTCACGTCGCCCCCACTCCAGAGCCGGATCTACTTCACGCGCGGTCACATCAGCGAGGTGCTGGTCGACACCCGCAAGTCGAGAGATCCGATCCAGGCACTGACCGCGATCGTCCGCTGGAAGGGGACGTTCGAGATCACATCGTCGCCGACCGACGTGAGATCGAACCTGCTCCTCGGTCTCGATGCCGTCATTCCTGCCATCGGCAGCGCGTCGAGGCCTTCGATGTTCCCGAAGCCGCGCGCCTGATCCAGCCTCACTGGCTTCGTCAATTGCAGACCGTGACCGGGACTTCGATCTCGTGCCCGCGTGACGGGTCGTAGATCTTCACGTAGTGCAGCACGCAACCGCCGCCGAGGCCTCGGCGCTGCTGGAGCTCGTCGAGATAAGGTCGAAGGTCCCAGGGCACGCGCCGCCCGAACGAGAGGTCCGGCACGGGCATCGGACGATCGACGGGCGCCGGCATGTCGTCGCGCACGCTCATCGCTGAGCTCTGGTCGTCCGACGCGCTTTCGTCGGGCTCGTCAGTCTCGGGCGGAGCGCCGCACGCAACGAGTGACGCGAGCACGATGGCGAAAGCGAAAATTGATTTCGAGGACATGCTGTATTCCCTGCCGAGGACGGGAAGCAGCGCGCGTACCAACGACGCCAAACTCCGGTTCGACCGGTGCGCGCGCGGCCTGAGCCGCTCGCCTGCCATGCGTGCACGCGCGGCGCGCGGCGCGATGGCCGAATCCGCCACAACCCGTTCACGCTTCGGCTTGCGTGAGCATCCGCCGGCACTCGTCCTCGAACGAGCCCATCACGATCTCGGGCACGAGGCCTCGGAGCTTGCTCGAATCGAGCGCGACATCGCGTGGTCGGAGCTCCGTCGACGTCACCGATGTACGCGTGGCGGCGACGATGTTCGAGCCCGACACGCCGATGACGCGGGCAAGCCGTACGCCCATCTCGTAGCGGCTCATACGCTCGGGACCGCCGAAGTGCAGCGTCCCCGTCGCGTCCGATGATGCAATCGCGAGCAGCCCCTCGGCCGCGCGATCGAGCGAGAGCGGCGTCCGCCACTCGTCGGTGAAGAGAGGCATCGGCGTTCCATTCCGCAGGGCTTCGAGCTGCACGTCGAAGAACCCCTTGCGCGCCGTCAGCGTGGGACCGAAGAGCAAGCTGACCCGAACGACGACCGCACCGGGCGCAGCCAGTGCTTCGAGCTCCGCATCGCGCTTCGTCCTGCCGTACACGGACGTCGGCCCGGTCGCAGCGTCCTCCGCATAAGGCGCGTGCTCGCCGTCGAAGACGAGATCGGTCGATACGTACACGAAGCGCGCTTTGGCTGCCGCCGCTGCTCGAGCCGCGACCGACGTCCCTTCGACGTTGATCCGCCGAGCCAGCTCCGGATCGCGCGCGCAGTCGGCGATGGCGGCAAGGGCGGCCGCGTGGATCACGACATCGGGTCGAACGCGGGCGAAGAGCGCCTCGACGGCAGCGCGATCGGCGAGATCGACTCCGCCATCCCGGCGGCTCGGCCCGCCCACGCCGATGGCGTGCTCGGATCGCCGCGCCGCCGCCGCGAGGAGATGACCGCCGAGGAGCCCGGTAGCTCCGGTCACGAGGATCGTCCGACGTCGTTCCACGGAGTCGATCTAACGCGTTTCCGTCAGGCTGCGTTCGAGATCGAACCGGAGCGCGTGCCGCGCAGCCGAGCTCCTCTCGCCGGCTCACCTCGGAGGCGGTTCGCGCGTTGCACTCTGGCGGCCATGAGAGAAGTCTCCGACCGGGCAACGCGTGAGGTCGCGCGAGTCATCGGTGCCCTCATCTTCGGCGCGGCCTCGATCGCCGAGCTCCTTCGATCGTTCGTGCTGAGGACCCGGTGGGAAGGGCTCGCTCCGCGCTTCGACGCCGTGTGGACGCTGATGGCGGTCGCGTTCTGGATCGCCAGCGCCCTCGTGCTCGCGACGCGAACGCACAAGCTCCGGGTAGTCCCCATCCTCGGCGCGTTCGTCCTGCTCTGTCACGGATTGCTCGGAACGATCGCGGGCTCGAGCTCTGGCATCGTCTACATCGTGCTCGGCCTGCTGATGGCGGTCGTCGAGCGGCTCGCCTTCGGAGGAAAGCTGCACCTCGGCACGCCGACCGAGCCCGGTTTCCGCCCGAGCTCGGGCCAACGCGAGATCCTCTGAGCGCGGTCACGCGCGATCAGTGGCAAGGATCGTCGGGCGTCGCGCCGTTCCCACCGTTCGCGTTGTTGCCTTCCGGCGCGACGGATTGCGGGGCGCCACCGTCGCCCTCGGACGGAACCGCCGGAAGCAGCGCAGCGACCTCCGGGATCATGTCGACACGCGTGAAGGTGAAGCCCAGCTCCTTCAGGATCGGGACCATGTACATGACCATGTCGACCGTGCCGAGCTGCTCCGGATCCTGATCGTTGAAGTAGGGATCGTGCATCAGGACGATGCCGCGGCCTGCGTGCTTGATCTCGGTGATGTACATGTCACCGCACGTCTGCATCGGGATCCGCTTCGCGTCGCCGCCGTCCTGCCAGCATTCCCAGTCCGCGACCTGGCCCGCAGCCTCGTTCATCTTGTCGCCGATGTCCCAGAGGATCGGCCCGACGTACTTGTTCATCGGTGTGGCCTCGAGCACGTTGAACGTCGCTTCGTCGTAGTCCCCGAACGGCGGGCGGAAGAGGAAGCGCTTCGACGGGATGAACGCCTCGATCTTCGCGTCCGTGTCCGTCACCTCCTGAACGATCTCCGGATCGGACAGACGCGGCGTCGCCGTCGCGATACCGGTGAGCGAGCGATGCGTCTCGGTGTGATTCGCGACGAGATGGCCGTCGCTCACGAGCTGCTGGAGGATCTCCGCAGCGTCGTCCCCCATCGAGCGACCGTTCACGAAGAACGCAGCCTGGATCCCCTGATTCTTCAGGAAGAGCGAGAGCTGTTTCGTGCGCGGCCCGGGCCCGTCGTCGAACGTCAGAGCGAGGGTCTTCGGCGGCATACTGGTGCCACGAATCCCGGTCGTCTGCAGCGCCTGCCCGCCCGAACAGACCTTGTCGCCTGAGTCGTTCGACGAGCTGCTCGTGCAGTGGATGAAGGTCGTTAGGGCCGTGACGGCCACGAAGCCAGTGATGAATCGGTAGGGTGCCATTGGACAGCTCGCACCAATGCATGAGCCGATCCGCCTTCGCACTCGGGCCCCGCGAGCTCGCTCGTCGAAAGCGCGCACCGAATTTCTGGCTTCTTGTCCACGAACGCGGCCAGGTCCGCGAAGAGCAGCGGCACGCGCACTCGCGGCCGTCACGCCACGTGTGAAGGATTGCGACGTCCATCGCCCCAGTGATCGCCTGCAGGGTTTCCTGCTGCGTGCATCCGTCGCACGCACCGGCGATCGTGCGCGAGACGATCGCCGGCTGGCGCGTGGACGAGGAGGTCGATCGCAGACGGAACGCGCTTCAGGACCAGGAGCGGGGCGGCGGGTAGCCCTGAGGCGCCGAAGGCGGACCGGCCATCGCGCCGGGCGCGGGCGCGCCGTAGGGACCCGACGGCGGCGGCGGCACCGAGCCGTACCCCGGCGCATTCTGCGGAGGCATCGGCTGCTGGACCGGGGCGCCGAGCTGCGGAGCCGGCGGCGCATACGAGATCTGCGGCTGGCCGTAGCCCTGCGGGACGGGCGCCGCGAGCGCCGGGGCCTGCGTTCCCTGGAAGGCGGCAGCGACCGTCTTCGCACCGTCGATGTTGTTCTTCATCGGCGCGAGCAGGCCGAAGAACCCGTTCGGGATCGGCATCGTCAGGCTGATCGGACCGCGCTCGCCCATGCCGCGGACGCTGAGCTTCTTCTTCAAGAAGAGGCCCTTCACCTTCAGCTCCTGGACGTTGCCCCACGTCATCGAGTCGACCTGGTGCAGGCGCTGCTCGAGCGGCTGCCAGAACGAGTAGCGATGATCGACGAGGACGAGGCGACGATCCGTCGCGAGGACGAGGTACTGACGACGAATGAACCCGAAAGCCCACCACGGCATGTAGCTCGTGACCGTCTGACCGACGAGCTGCTCTCCGGGCTCGAGGATGCCGCGTGCGAGGATTTGAACGTGCAGGTCGCTGAAGAACATGGAACCGAACCTCCGGCCCCTGGATACGTGCACCGTCGAGAATGCTTCCTCCGGAAAGGATGAGCCTACGATTTGCTGCCGCGGCGGGATCGCTCCCGAGTCCCAGCGCGAAACGCGCTTTCGGCTCGACCTCGCTCCCACGGGTCGCTAGAGGCATGAGCGGATGACATCGCAGGACCACCCACGGCCCGAGACGCTGCCGCCCATCGCCCTGCGACCGATGCGCTTCGACGGCGAACGCCGCTGGGCCCTCGCCCTCGAGCTCGGCCCCGGGCACGGCGACGTGGACGCCTTCGTCGCGAATGCGCGGCGCAAGATGGACCGCGCGCAGAGCGACGGCGCGGCGCTCGCGTATGGGTTCGTCGACAGCCGCGTCGCCGACGCGGTCTTCGAGCAGCTCGGCTGGACATCGCTCGGAGCGGTTCCCGCGCTCGTCCGTCCGCTCCGGCTCTCCACGCTCGCGTCCCGCTTCGACGTGCCCGCGGCCGCGCGCATGCTCCTCCCGCGAACACCCCTCGTACTTCCGTTCGGCCGACAACGCCGCTCGGGGGTTCGTGAGATCACGACGCGAGACCCGCGCGTGACCCGTCTCTGGGACCGGTTCTCGATCGACATCGGAGCCGCCATCGAGCGCAACGCCAACTTCGTCGGGCCGCGGATCTGGGACCAGCCGGACGCCGACTACCGCGTCTTCATCTTCGAAGACGGCGACCGCTACGTAATCCGTGCACTCTGCATCTTCCGCGTCAAGGCGGAGGCCGACGGGATCTACGGCGACGTCGTCGAGCTGCTCCACGACCGGAGCGTCTTCGGGATGCGCGCCGCCTCGCACCTGCTCTCGCTCGCGCTGCGCGAGATGAGCGATGCCGGCGCCGACGCAGCGCGGGCATGGTCGCTCGTCCACTCGGGGACCTTCCCTCTGCTCGCTCTCCACGCCTTCGTGCCGGCCGCTGGCGACAATGGGCTGCACTTCGGCGTCCGTGCGTTCGATCCGAGGATCGAGCACATCGTCACGCACCGCCATCTCTGGTTCCTGAGCGGCCTCGACTTCGACGCGATCTGAGCGCGTCCCTCACGCTCCAGCTCTCCGGACACGCATCGTCCAGCTTGCTCGGTGCGTGGACGGCGTGATGCTCGTGGTGCGCGCGACCAAAGCATGCGGCGCGCGGGCCGCGCCGGGCACGCTTGTTGATCGATTTCTCCAGTTGCACGGCTTCGTGCCCAGGTCATCAGAGAGGAGCCATCCGCATGGCAGTGCCGGTCCAGATCACCTTTCGCGATATTCCTCCGTCAGCCGCCGTGGCATCGCATGTCGAACGGCGGGCCGAAAAACTGGAGACCTTCTTCTTCCGCATGTCGAAGTGCCACGTCGTGGTGGAAGAGCCGCATCGACACAGCCGTCAAGGAAAGAAGTACCGGGTCGAGGTCGACATGCACGTGCCAGGAAAGCAGCTCGTCGTCTCGCGCAACCCGGAGGACAGCAAAGAGGACCTTCATGCCGCAATCGACGTCGCGTTCGACGACGCCGAGCGCATGCTCGAGGAATACTCGCGGCAGCTCCACCCTGATCAGAAGACGCGTGTCGCGCCGCCGCGCGGGGTCGTCACGAAGATCTTCCACGACCGCGGTTACGGGTTCATCGAGACCGAAGGCGACGGCCACGAGGTGTACTTCCACCGAAACAGCATCATCAACGAGAAGTTCGAGCGACTGTCGATCGGGACCAAGGTCCGCTTCGCCGAGGAGGACGGCGACAAGGGCCCGCAGGCGAGCACGGTGCACGTCCTCGGCACGAGCTGACGAAGCTCACGACCGCGTCCCGCGACGCGCGGTCAGCGTCGCGGGTCCTGCGGGTCGGACGAATCGTCGTCGTCGGATGATCGATCCGGTCGCGCGGCCTGCTCGTCGTCCTCCGGCGATACCGCGGGGTTCGCTTCGCCGTGCATCGGCGGTGTGCCGAGCGCTTGCAGAAGCTCCTGCTGGAGGCCTTCGAACAGCTTCGCGACCTCGAAGGAGGTCGCGGAAGCGCCCTCGCCCTCTGCACCGCCGAGGAGCTGCCCGGCGAACGCCTGCAGCGACTGCATGTCGATCGGAGGCAGCCCGCCGATCGGCCAAGGCTCAGCATCTTCCTCGAGCTCTCCGGTCGAGGCCGACGTCGCGATCCAGACTCCGTCGTCACCGACCTCTTCCACGACGGCGTCGTAGGTCGTGCTCTCGGGCTCGCACGTGTCCGGGAAGAAGAGGAGCCCGCGCGGATCGTCGTGGACGTCCGGGAGCGCATCGCCGAACTGAGCGAGCCACTCCTCTGCCTCGCTGGGATTCTGCGCGAACACCTCGAAGGGCTGGAACGTGTGGACCAGCATCGCGCCGTCGTCGAGCGCCTCGGCGTAGAGTCCCTCGCTCTCCTCGCTCTCGTCGTCGAGATCGAGGAACGGCCTCAGCTTGGCGGGATCTCTCGGCCGGAACACGGCTACGGCATCAGCGGACATGGTTTCACCCATACGCCACTACCGGCTCGCGGGCGACCACGGCAATGCTCGACCATCGACGGCTGCGACCGACTGGCACGCTCCAACGGGAGTGAACCCGGGCAACCGATGGGCCCTTGTCTCGATCCCCATGAGTACATGGCGCCCCACGCGTACGGTGACCGACCCGCCCTGGTCGACGATGCGGCGGAGCTCCGTTGCGAGCACGCGAAGACGGTCGTAGCGCGCGGCGTCGAACGACGCGAGCCGCTGCCATCGTGACGGCGGCGCCGCGATCGCAAGAGGGACGTCGTCCGGGCCCGCGATGTCGGCCTGGCGAACGATCTCGCTTCCAGCGAGCACCAGCAACCGAGAGCTGCGCGCGCGCGGCTCGGTGAAGACGACGTGCGCATCGGACAAGAGCGCGAGGAGACGCGCACGCTGCACGAGCAGCGCCTCACCGACGATCGTGCGCTCGAGATGACGCCGCACCGTTGCCGGATCCCACCCTTCGGGCCCGTCATCGTCGGTCTCCGCCTTTTCGGCGGGCACGACGATGCGCTTCGCCGCGCGGAGAATGCGCGTCCGCGCAGGCGCACTCCCGGAGAGGTGCTCGGCGACGAACGCCGTCCAGACCTCGTCGAAGTCGGCAGCGTCGGGCGCAAACGACGTCGGGACACCGACGGCCGCGGCGCGGAGACCTTCGTCGAGAGGCACGCCGTCGAGGAGCGCATGCATCGCGGCGAGCCCGCGGAGCGCGCCCCGCGAAGGAAGTGGACCGACGCGATGCTCCTCGTCCGGGCTCGAGACCGTCGCCGACCACGATCGCGATGCGAACCATGCGGACCGGTCTCCAGCACGGAGCTGCACGTTGTACGGCGGATCGAGCCGCTTGATCTCGTCCGTCTCGAGAAGCGCGGCTTCGAGCGGAGATGGGGTCTCCGTCACGTCGACGTCGTGAGCCTGCGAGAGCATCTCGAGCGTGCGCTCGACGGTCGACTTGCTGGTGAAGTAGCTCGCGACCCGCTTCTTGATGCTCGTTGCCTTGCCGACGTAGAGGACGTCCCCGTTCGGTCGCAGGAATCGATACACGCCGGATGCGTCCGGCAGCTCCTTCCTTCGCGTGGCGGGCATCGGGAAGACGCGCTTGCCGCTCCGAGTACGAGACGATGACGTAGGCGCTTCGAGCCATACCTTGAGCTCCTCCCACGTCCGCACGCCTGCCTCCTCGAGCTTCGGAACGAGCGCGCGCCAGATGAACGTCGAGGCGTCGACGTGACCGAGCGCCCGTCGTTGCAGGTCGGGCGAGTGCCCAAGATGGCCGGAGAGCGCACGCAGGTTGCGACGTGGGAGATCGGGGAAGAGTCGGGCGCCGATCGCGTGCAGACACACGGCGTCGAGGGGAAACGCATCCTCCGCGGCGGTCCGCGCATGAAGATCACGCAAGAACGCGAGCTCGAAACGCGCGAAGTGGATCACCGTCGGTGTCGCGGCCCCAGTGCTCGAGGCGCGCGCGAGAGACGCGTCGTCGCGAACGAGCTGCCACGCGACGGCCGGGTCGATTGCGGTCTCGAGGCAGCCGTCGTCCCAGCCCGTGAGCTTCCGCACGGTGCGCGAGACGGGACGCTCCGTTGCGGGCCGGATCCAGTGCGCTCGCGCAGGCACGTGGTCGTTCGCGACGTCCGCGACTGCCCAACCGACCTCGAGGAGATCGCCGTGCGCCGGCGTTGCGCCGCTCGCCTGGCAGTCGACGATGAGGACCTGGAGCGCGCTCAGCGTTCCCGACACGCCGATGACCTTAGCAGCGCATCGCCCTGGCTCCAGCGTAGTGACGACGCGCGACGACGATCGTGCACGCCGCTTGCCCGGCTGATCGCCGAGGTGAACGATGACAACGAGAGCTGGTGCAAACGCGCGAGCGAAGACACGGGCGAAGCGAGCAACGACCAAGAGGCACGTCAACAAGCGCGAGCGTGAGGCCGCGGCCCAGGATCCGCCGCCGGGCAGGGGCCGGCACGCGAAGCTGGTGCAGAACCCCGGCGAACGCAGCGATGGCGCGCGCCGCGCGATCGAGCAGGGTGACGTCGAGCGTCGGGGAGGTCGCGACCGCGCAGAGCGGAAGGGCGGCACTCCGATCGCGCACACGCGGGGCACACCGCGCCACACTCATCCCCGCCAACACGGCCACGCGCATCGCTGACGTTCGCGATCGGCGTCAGCCCATGCATCGAAACGGAAGCGGGCGCGAGGAGCTTGTCGTGCTGCTCGCGCCCCGCTCGCGGGGTCTTCCTCGCGACGCGAGTGCGGCGACATCGACCATCGTCGACCGACGCCAGCGCGACTACCCTGCGACGGATGGATATCGACACCGCTCGTGGGCGCATCGACCTCCTCGAACGCGGCGCCGGCTCGGCGCTCGTCCTGTTGCATCCGTTCCCGTTCAGCAGCGACGTGTGGAACGGCGAGCTCGATGCGCTCTCGAAGCAGAGGCGTGTGCTCGCGCCGAACCTCCGCGGCTTCGGCCGGACGATCGCCTTCGACGCGAAGACGCCACCGTCGGTCGACGCAATGGCCGACGACGTCGCCGCGCTCCTCGACGCCCTCGCGATCCGTGAGCCGGTCGCGCTCGGCGGCCTCTCGATGGGCGGCTACGTGGCGCTAGCGTTTGCGCGCCGTCATCCGGAGCGTCTTCGCGCGTTGATCCTCGCCGATACACGCGCCGAGCCCGATGATGCGGACGCGCGGGCGAAGCGCGACGCGTCGATCGCGCGCGTGACCAAGGGCGACGTCACCGGGTTCGTCGACGACATGCTCGGCAAGCTGGCCGGTGAGACGACGCGCGCCGAACGACCGGACGTGACGAAGCGCCTGCGCGATCAGATGACGAGGACGCCCGCTGCGACGATCGCGGACACGCTCGTCGCGCTCCGCGATCGGCCCGATGCGCGGCCGCAGCTCGGATCGATCCGTGTGCCCACGCTCGTCATGGTGGGCGCCGAGGACGTCGTCACGCCGCCCTCGGCCGCGGAGGTGATGACGAAGGCGATTGCCGGGTCGACGCTGATCACGATCCCCGGTGCGGGCCACATCTCGAACATCGAGGCGCCCGCCGTCTTCGATCGAGCGCTCGAGCAGTTCCTCGGCGCTCTCTGAGGTCTTCTCCCAACGTCCTCCCGCTACTTCGCTCGCTCGTTAGCACGACCGGATGCCGGCTCCGTCCCATCGGCGCCGATGTCGTGACGTTGACGACGTAGCGAGGCGTGTTCGGCTCCGATATGGTGCCGCCCCTTTGTGCGCGCGCCGCTCGCGGATTGTCTTCGGTGACGGTGATGGTGTGGGGATCGCTCGGTCACCCGGCAGCCGCTCGACGCGCTTGGTTTCTTCCCCGAGGATTCATGACGAAGATTCGTAGGCTCGCTGCCCCCAAGGTTGCACACCGCCCAGCAGCATGGTCTTTCGCGACGATCGCCGTTCTCTTGTTCGCCGGCGCATGCAATGAGCTCCCGGTCAGCCCACTCGATCCCGCGTCCGGCAACAGTCCGCCAGAAAACCGCTCACCTGGGAACGATTCGCCGGATGCCGCGGGCGGTGGTGCGTGCGCGAACGGCACGTGGGATCACGACGGGGATCCCGCGACCGCATGCGTTGCGTGGTCGAGCTGCGCCGCTGGCACCTACGTCACCAACGTCCCATCCGCGACGACCGACCGGACATGCGCGGCGTGCGCGAGCGGAAGCTTCAGCTCCACCGCGAACGCGACGACCTGCACGCTCTGGAGCACCTGTTCGCCAGGCAGCTACGTAAGCACGCCCGGAAGCGTCACCGCGGACCGTCAGTGCGCGGCTTGCACAGCTGACACCTACTCGTCTTCACCGAACCAGGAGAGCTGCGTCGCGCACGACGCTTGCGCGGCAGGCACGGAGCAAACCGCTGCGGCCACGCCGAAGTCACCTGCCGTGTGCGCCCCGTGCGAGACAGGAACGTACTGCGCTGGGGGCGCCGCTTCCAAAGAGGCCTGCGCGAGCGGAACCTGGGATCACGATGGCACCTCCGCCACGGCCTGCGTTCCGTGGACCGATTGCGTGCCCGGACAAGTCGTCGCCGTCACTGGCAGCGGCACCATCGACCGGACATGCGCGGCGTGCACGAGCGGAAGCTTCAGCACCACCGCCAACGCGACGAGCTGCACGCTCTGGACCGACTGCGAGCCGGGCAACCACATCAGCGAGCCGGGATCGAAGACGACGGATCGCCAGTGCGCGCCTTGTCCGTCCGACACGTACTCGTCGTCGCTCAACCAGACGAGCTGCGTACCGCACGACGTCTGCGCGCCAGGGACGGAACAGACCGCGGCCGCGACGCCGACGTCGGCGCCCGAATGCGCGCCGTGCGAGGCTGGAACGTACTGCGCCGGTGCCGCGACCCCCAAGCAGGACTGCGCGAGTGGAAAGTGGGATCACGATGGCCGCGCCGCCACGGCCTGCGTTCCGTGGACCGATTGCGAGCCCGGACAGATGGTGGCCGTCACCGGAAGCGCGACCGCCGACCGCCAGTGCGCGGCGTGCGGCAGCGCTAGCTTCAGCACCACCGCCAACGCGACGAGCTGTACGGCCTGGACGAGCTGCGCGCCGGGCACCCACGTGAGCACGCCCGGCACGCTCACCACGAACCGCCAGTGCGCTCCTTGCCCGGACGACACGTACTCGTCCTCGCCGAACCAGACGAGCTGCACACCGCACGGCGTCTGCAAGGCGGGCACGGAGCAGACAGCTACCGGCACGCCGACGTCGGCGACCGCATGCGAGCCGTGCGAGGCCGGAACCTATTGCGCTGGCGCCGCGACCCCCAAGCAACCGTGCACCAGCGGAACGTGGGATCACGATGGCACCGCCGCCACGGCCTGCGTCGCGTGGAGGGCGTGCGCGCCCGGACAAGAGGTCGTCGCCGATGGCAGCGCTACTGCCGACCGGACGTGCACGGCGTGCGCGAGCGGAAGCTTCAGCACGGAAGGCAATGCAACGAGCTGCACGTCGTGGAGCACGTGCTCGCCGGGCACGTACACGAGCACGCCCGGCAGCTTGACCTCGGACCGTCAGTGCGCGCCTTGCCCGACCGACACGTATTCATCCTTGCCCAACCAGGCCAAATGCTTGCCGTACGGCGCGTGTGAGGCAGGCACGGTGCAAACGGCTCCCGCCACGCCGACGTCGGCGCCCGAGTGCGTCGCGTGCGCGACTGGGAACTACTGCGCCGGGGGCACGGCTCCCAAGCAGGCGTGTGCGAGCGGAACGTGGGATCACGACAGCAGCTCCGCAACGGCCTGCGTCGCATGGAACGATTGCGTACCTGGACAACGGGTCACCTTCAATGGAAGCGCCACGTTCAACCGGACATGCACCGCGTGCGCGGACAGCTTCAGCACCACTGCCAATGCATCTAGCTGTACGCCCTGGCGCAACTGCACACCGGGCAGCTACGTGAACACGCCCGGCACGGCGACCGCGAACCGCGAGTGCAGCACTTGCCCGTCGGGGCAGACGAGCATCGTCACGAACTCCGCTTCTTGTGCTGAAGGGTTTCCGTCGAAGCTCGCCGCGGGCACCACACACACCTGCGCGCTCTTCACCCCGGACGGCACCGTAAGCTGCTGGGGCGCCAACGACTCCGGCCAGCTCGGCGTTGGGGGGTCACTGCCGAAACCACCGACGAAGGTGACGGGCCTCTCGAACATCGCCGAGATCACGGCGGGCACCTATCACACCTGCGCGCGCCACGGCGACGGCACCGTGAGCTGCTGGGGGTACAACGTCGACGGCCGGCTCGGCGACGGGTCGACGCAGCAGAAGTTCTCCCCCACTCTCGTCCCCGGCCTCTCGGGCGTCGCGCAGATCGCTGCAGGCAGCTATCACACGTGCGCGCGCCTCGACGGCGGCACTGTCAGCTGCTGGGGAAACAACGTCTACGGAGGGCTCGGCGACGGCTCGACGACGGACAGGTACTCCCCAATTTCCGTTCCCAATCTCGCTGCCGTCACCGACCTCGTCGCAGGAAGCGGCCATACCTGCGCACGGTTGAACGATGGCTCCGTCCGCTGCTGGGGACGGAACGATTCTGGCCAGCTCGGTGACAACTCGACGACGGAGAGGCACTCCCCCACGCCCGTCGTCAACCTCTCCGGCGTCGTGGACCTCGCCGCGGGAGCGTTTCACACGTGCGCGCGTCTCTCGAACGGAAGCGCACGCTGTTGGGGAGAGAACGTGCTCGGCCAGATCGGCGACGGCACGACGGTGCTGAGCCGGCCAACCGCCACCGCGGTCACCGGCCTCTCCGGCACCGTCACTCACCTCACCGCGGGCGACCGCCATTCCTGCGCGCAGATGTCCGACGGCACAGCACGCTGCTGGGGAAACAACAGCACCGGCCAGCTCGGTGACGGCTCGACGACGGCGAGATCCGCTCCCGTCTCCGTTCGGAGCATCTCGGGAATCACCAACATCGCCGCGGGCAGCATTCACACCTGCGCGCGCGTCTCCGACGGCAACGTGTGGTGCTGGGGAGTCAACAGCAGCGGCCAGCTCGGTGACGGCTCGAGGACGACCCAGTCCAGCCCGACACTCGTTGTCTGGTAGCGTCAACGCGTACGGCGGCCCATGACGGCCGGCGTCGTGCCCTTGACCTCCGGGGGCGGCGGGACTGCCACGGCTGCTCCCGTCGTCCACCGCGGCGCATTCGGCGCGATCTCGGTCGGCGCCGTCGGTGGAGGAGACGGCGGGGTCGGCGGCGCCGATTCGTCCATCACGGGGGGAACCCGGTCCGCTCCATCGGGCGGCGGCATGTGCATTCCGCCCATCACGACCGTGGTGCGCGAGACCGTAGTCGTCGCCGCGAGCGCCATCACCCCCGCGCCTGCCACGGAGAGAGCAAGCTGCTTCCGGCGCTTCTTCTTCACGCCGACCGGGCAGTCCGCCGTCATGATCGTGCCATCGGCGCGCTGGTAGAAGCGAACGCACAGCTCGTTGCCCTCAGCGCCTTTGCCGACGCGCTCCTGCAGGAGACGCTCGGCGTCTTCGCGCGGCATCGCCGAGAGGTTGTAGACGTTCTTCGCGCAGCTCGTGCAGAAGCGGACGCGCTCGTCGCCGCGCATCTCGTCCCAGCTCGCGCTGCACGGGCTCGCGACGCGGAGCTGGTCGAGCGTCGGGAGCGCTCGCTTCGCGTGGCTCGCGCCGAGCCGCTGCGCGACGGCGGCAAGCTCTCTCTCGAGCTCCTCCTCGCGGGATCGGAGCTCCTCGAGCCGCGACCTCTCCTGTTTCAGCTGCGCGATCTCTCGCTCGAGGGAGTCCTTGCGGTCGCGGAGTGCACCGATGTCGTTTCGGTAGGGCGAGCTCACGATCTGGACAGACGGCCATCCTCGGCAGAAGTTTCAGGGAGTTGGTATCGCACATGCTCCCTTCCTACGAACGCCGTGATTTCAGGGCGCCTGCCTCGTCCACCGACTGGATGACGGGCGTTCCGCCGCAAGGCCCACCGACCTTCGATGCTCCGCGGACGTGCGCGCTCCGAACAAGCGCGGCCTTGGATGAACGCCGCTCCTTCGAGCGTTTCCTCCGCGCCTGCATGCGCATCGTCTTCTCTCTATCCGGGCCGCTCGCCCTCGCGATCGGAACACTGAGCTGTTCCGGGTATTCGGCTGCGCCGCCGCGGAGCGCGTCGGCTCCGCGACCGGCCACCAGCAGCTATGCCTCCACCGCGTCGCAAGACGACACCGCGATGCAGAGCGCGCGAGCGACGCCCGCGAGCTCCACGACCGCGCTCCCCGTTCCCGACTTCGGCCCGCCAGGGCCCATCCGCATCGGCGGCTATCCGACGAAGATCCGCTCGGGCGCGAACGATCCCGCAGACTACGTCGGCTTCACCGCCGACGGACAGCTCTTCGGGTACTGCAGCACCGACGGAGGACTCGGGGCGACGCGCTGTCGCTTCCTCGATGCGAGCGGCAACGCAAAGGAGATGTCCAACGTCGAGGAGGCGAGCGCTGGCAACTACGACGGTCCGACGCTGCGCGAGATCCGCGCGTGGCTGCGTACCCACGGCGTCCCCGCCGTGAAGGAGCGCGGGCTCGACACGACGGGACCCGAGCTCAGCGGCTCGTGGCGCTACGCGCGCGACATCGAGCTTCGCGTGACATCGATCCCCGGCGAGGAGGACGCAGCGGGACTGGCGGTACGCCAACCAGCGCTTCGTGTCGGCGGCCGCGTCGCCGGTGACGAGGCGGTCTACCCGTTCATGCTCAGGACGAACGTCGGCATAGGCACGCCGAACGTCTTTTACGGCGTCGTCCCGAATGGCATCGCGCTCTCTCCCGACGGCACGGAGCTCGGTGTCCTCGCGGACTGGCACGGCATGGAATACGCCGGGGCCTTCGAGATGCTGCGCGTCTCGGCCGACGTCTTCGCCGCGCGGGTCTACAACGACACGGGCTTTCGCCTCCATCAGCGAGGCGACTTCGCGGCGGCGCAGGCGCTCTTCCTGAAGGCGACGTTCGCGGATCCGACGTTCGCGCTTGCGCCGTTCAACCTCGCCTGCGCCTATGCGAGGTCCCGGGATCCCCGCGCGGCCGCAGCGCTCGAGCTGGCGATCGCACGAGGTGGCTCGTCGTTCGTCGAGCGGGCGCGAGCCGACCACGACTTCGACGGCGTCCGTGCATCCCCATGGTTCGCTCGCCTGGTCCCGCCCGCTCGGTGACGCCAAAGCGACGAGACGGGAACGTCAGCTGGGGCGCGTCGTGCGGCCGACGGCTTGCATGAAACGGTACAGGCGAATCATCGGCTGTCGGCCGCAAGCGCTCAGAGGGCATTTGGAATCGACGTCCGACGCAACTCGACCCGACTCTCACCGGGCCTCGCGCATCGTCGAGAAATACGAGCGCGGAATCGTGTTCACCTTGATGGGGCTTCTCATCGTCGTGATCACGGTGAGCACCATCGAGCTCGTCTGGCTCTTGATCAAGGACATCTCGACCCCGACGGGGCTCCTCCTGAACGTGGAGGAGATGTTCGAGCTGTTCGGCTTCTTTCTATTGGTGCTGATTGGAATGGAGCTTCTGACGACCTTGCGTTCGTACCTCTACGAACGCGTCGTTCACGTCGAGGTCGTGCTCGAGGTGGCGCTGATCGCCATCGCGCAGAAGGTGATCATCCTCAACACGTCGAGGGCGGGCGGGCCCACGCTGCTTGGCTTGGCCGGGTTGCTCCTCGCACTCGCGGCAGCGATCTGGGCCGTACGCACGGTCCGGCGCCCTGCGGCCAGCTCCTCGGGCAATGCTCCGTGAAGCTACGCTGCGACGGGAAACACGATCCTCCTGCCTGCTCGCTTCGCTTCGAGGAGGTGCGCGGTGTTGATGAGGCCGACGTGCGAGAAGGCCTGCGGGAAGTTCCCGAGCTGCCGGTGCAGGTCCGGATGATACTCCTCGGCCAGGAGCCCCAGCTCGCTCGAGAGTGAAACGATGCGCTGGACGAGGGCCTCGGCGTCATCGAGGCGACCGACCATCGCGTAGTTGTCTGCGAGCCAGAAGCTGCAGATGAGAAACGTCGCTTCATGGCCTGGCAGACCGTCCACACCGGTTTCGGTGGAGTACCGGAGGACGAGCCCGTCCCAGGTGAGGTTCTTCTCGATGGCTGCGACGGTGGAGAGCATCATCGGATCGTCGGCACGCAGGAAGCCCATGTGCGGGATCAAGAGAACGCTCGCGTCGAGGGCGTCCGAGCCGTACGACTGGGTAAAAGCGCCGATGCGAGCGTTGAAGCCTCGCTGAAGCAGATTGCTTCGGATCTGTTCGCGAAGGGAGCGCCAGCGGTGGAGCCGTGTCGCGAGGCGGTGCTGTCCTCCGACACCGAACTCCTCGATCATCCGGACCGCTCGATCCACAGCCACCCAGGCCATCAGCTTCGAGTGAGTGAAGTGGCGGCGTCCCCCGCCTCGAACCTCCCAGATGCCTTCGTCCTTGCGTTGCCAGGCCTGCTCGACGAAGTCGACGATCGCGAGGATGGGCCCCCACGTGTCCGGTAGATCTGGGACGCCGTGGACGTGTGCATCATACAGCGAGTTGAGGACCTCCCCGTAGACGTCGAGCTGGAACTGGTCGTAGGCGCCGTTGCCGATGCGCACGGGGCGAGAGTCCTCGTATCCCGGGAGCCACGGGAGCTCGATCTCGGGGAGGCGATGTTCGCCGGCGACTCCGTACATGATCTGGAGCTGGGCCGGTGCGCCCGCGACGGCGCGCATCAACCAATCGCGCCACTGGGTCGCTTCGTCGAAGTAACCGCCGCGCATGAGCGCTTCGAGCGTGAGCGTCGCGTCGCGGAGCCAGCAGTACCGATAGTCCCAGTTTCGAACGCCTCCGAGCTCCTCGGGGAGCGAGGTCGTCGGAGCAGCGACGATCCCGCCCGTCGGCTCGTACGTGAGCGCCTTCAGCGTGAGGAGCGAACGGACGACGGCGTCACGAAACGGCCCTTGGTACGCGCACCGGCTCGTCCAGTCGCGCCAGAACTGCTCGGTTCGTGCGAGCTCCTTGGCTGTATCGATGGTCTCGTGTGCAGGCCGCTGGTGCGACGGGTAAAACGTGAGCGCGAAAGGGAGGTGCTCCCCTGCGTGGACCGTGAAGTTCGCCTCCACTCGCGCGGCCTCCCAGTCCGGCTGGAGAGGTACGGGGCTGCTGAACAAGAGCGCGTTCGGTCCCGACGTCAACGTCGCGGTGCTTTCATTCGCCTTGATCCAAGGGATCTGGGCGCCGTATCCGAAGCGCACCTTCAGATCCGCGTGCATCGGGACCTCCCCCTCGATGCCCTCGACGATCCGGATGATGTCGTGCTCGGTCTGTCCCGCCGGCATGAAGTCGATGACGCGCGCTCGGCCCTTGTCGGTCGTGATCTCGCTCTCGAGGACGAGGGTATCCTTTCGGTACCGCCGCTGGACGTGATGCACCGCCGCGGCAGGTCGCATCGCCCAGTATCCGTTCTGATCGGTGCCGAGCAGCTTCGCGAAGCATGCATCGGAGTCGAAGCGCGGTAGACAGAGCCAGTCGATGGATCCGCGAGTCGAGATCAGAGCCACCGTGGTCGCGTCGCCGATGAGCCCGTAGTCTTCGATGGGGGCAGGCATGCAGGGATCATGAGTATGCGGTGGTGATAAGCAACCGAGGCCACGACCAGGAAATGCAGACGAGGTGGTCGCGGCATGCAGGATGCTTCACGTCCCATGCGTAATCTCTCGAGGAGTCCTCGATGCGAGCGCTGGCGGTATTTCCAGGTCGACGCGAGCTGCGGATGATCGACGTCCCGGCGCCCGTGCTCCGAGGCGAGCACGACGTGACGGTGCGGATCCGCGAAGTCGGCATTTGCGGCACGGACCGCGAGATTGGCGCGTTCCACTACGGATCACCAGCCGCCGGAAGTGAACGGCTGGTGCTCGGCCATGAGGCGCTCGGCGAGGTCGTCGAGGTGGGCTCTGGCGTCCGCACGCTCGCCCCTGGCGATCTAGTCGCGCTCACCGTCCGCCGTCCGTGCGATGCCGCCAGTTGCGTGGCCTGCCGAGCAGGACGTCAGGACTTCTGCGTCTCCGGGCGCTTCGTCGAACGCGGGATCCAAGGGGCGGATGGATTCCTGACCGAGACCGTGGTGGAGGACGAGCGGTACCTCGTGCGAGTCCCGCATTGCCTCGCGGACGTCGGCGTCCTGATCGAGCCGCTCACGATTGCTGCGAAGGCGTCGGTCGACCTCGACGCGATCCTGCGACGCTACCCGTGGGAACCGGTCGGCCTCCGAGCCCTCGTGCTGGGAGCCGGGCCCATCGGGTTGCTCGGCGCAATGATGCTCGTGGCGCGAAACGTCACGACGTTCGTTTACTCGCGCGAAGCGGCGGACAGCGATCGCGGTGAGCTGATCCGCGCTTTCGGCGCAGAGTATGTCTCGGCGGCCGACACGCCATTGTCAGAGCTCCCCGCCCGGATCGGAAAAGCCGACGTCGTCTTCGAGGCGGTGGGTACGGCCAGGGTCGCCTTCGGTGCGCTTCCGGCGCTCGCACCGAACGGGGTCGTCATCCTGAGCGGTGTGCCCGGAGGCCATGCGCCGATCGAGATCGATCTCGACGGCATCATGCGCAACATCGTGCTCCAGAACCAGGTGCTGTTCGGCACCGTCAACGCCTCCCGCGCTTCCTTCGAAGCGGCGGTGCGTCAGCTCGAACAGTTCATGGGCCTGTTCCCCCACGCCCTCCGGAAGCTCATCACGCATCGCGCGAAGCTCGAGCATGCAGCGGAGCTGCTGCACCGTCCGTCCGGCATCAAGCAGGTCGTGACGCTCGCGGCGTGAGCATTGCGGGGATTGCCGGGTTCGACGTCAGCGTCCGCGCTCGATCGCGCGCTTCACCGTCGCGCCCGGGACCACTTCGGACGTGATGCCTGTGTTGGCGATGGGTGCGGCCGATGCATCTGGCAGTGGACATCGCCGTGGAGCCCTTGACGTTGCCCGAGTCGGAGGAGCCGTGGATCGACGTGACCGTGCCGGTCCGGGACGGAATGGTCCATTGGCCAGGCAATCCCGAGATCCACATCACGCAGACGGAGCATCTCCAGCGTGGCGACGAGGCGACGGTCTCGAGTCTCTCGTTCGGAGCGCACACGGGAACGCATGTCGACGCTCCGGTCCACTTCATCGTCGACGGCACGGGCGTCGACGCCATTCGCCTCGACCGCTTGATCGGACCCGCCCGCGTTCTCGATCTCGGCGAAGTCGATCGGATCCGACAGAGCGACATCGAAACGCGAGACATCCGCGCTGGTGATCGCATCCTCTTCAAGACACGCAATTCCCGGTATTGGGGAGAGAAGAGCTTTCGCCGCGACTACACCGGCTTGGTTCCGGCGGCGGCGGCGTGGCTGGCCGGGCAAGGCGTCTGGACGGTCGGGATCGATTACCTGTCGATCGCCGACATGGGCGCCCTCGTCGAAACGCACCAGCGTCTGCTTGGCGCTGGGGTCTGCATCATCGAGGGACTCGACCTCTCACGTGTCGGTCCGGGTCTCTACGACCTGATCTGCTTGCCGCTACGACTCGAAGGCCTCGACGGCGCTCCCGCACGGGCCCTTCTTCGTAAATCGCGTCTCATGATCTCCGAGTCACGAAGTGGGGAGAGGAGAAGCTCATGACGAAGAGCGCAGGAGAGCTCCGAAGTCAGAAGCTCCGGAATGTGAACTTCCAGGGCGACGCGCTCCGGATGGGGATGAACTGGACCGAGGAAGACCTCGGCAAACCGCAGATCCTCGTCGACAGCGCCTACGGCATGGGCCATCCCGGAACGTTTCACTTCCGGCCGCTCATCGAGGAGATCTCGCACGGCGTCTACGAGGCAGGGGGCAAGCCTGGCGTCTTCACCGTGAGCGACATCTGCGACGGCGTCGTGCAGGCGACGAGCGGGATGAGCTACTCGCTCGTTTCGCGCGACGTGATGGCGGCGATGGTGGAGATCCACGCGCTCGGGCACCCGCACGACGGCGTGGTGCTCCTCTCGGGAAACGACAAGTCGGTACCCGCACATCTCATTGCGATCGCGCGCTGCAATCTCCCGTCGATCCATGTGCCCGGCGGCACGCAGCTCAACGCCCCCGACTACTTCACCTCGAACAAGCTATGGCCGCTGGGGATGCACGTCTCGCGAGGCGAGAAGACTCACGACGAGCTGTTCGAGCGACAGAAGAATGCGTGCCCCACCTGCGGCGCTTGTCAGTTCATGGGATCGGCCTCGACGGGTCAGGTCCTCGCCGAAGCGCTCGGCCTCGCGCTCCCAGGCTCGGCGTTGATTCCGATGCCGCTGACGATGCTCCTCCGATACGCGCGCGCCGCGGGCAAGCAGATCCTCAAGCTCGTCGAAGGCAACCTCCGTCCACGCGACATCCTCACTCGCCACGCATTCGAAAATGCGGTCGTCCTCCACGCCGCCGTCGGTGGATCGACGAATGCGCTCCTCCACCTTCCCGCTGTCGCGCGCGAGCTCGGGATCGATCTCAGCGTCGACGACTTCGATCGAATCCACCGACGCGTGCCCGTCCTCGCGAACGTGAAGACGACAGGCAAATATCCCGTCGAATACTTCTATTACGCAGGCGGCGTCCCGAAGGTGATGCTCGCCCTGAAGGACCTGCTTCATCTCGAATGCATCACCGTGACCGGCAAGACGCTCGGAGAGAACCTCGACGAGATCGAGCGTTCGACGTTCTTCGAGGAGCGCCTCGGCTATCTCCACAACTACCGAATCCCAGCGACAGAGATCATCCGCCCGCGCGCGGAGCCGTTTTGCATCGAAGGCGGCCTCGCGATCCTGCGAGGCAACATCGCGCCCGAGGGAGCCATGATCAAGTCGTTCACGATACCCGAGGACATGCATGTCCACGTGGGACCGGCCCGCGTGTTCGATCGCGAGCTCGACTGTCTCGACGCACTGAAGCACCACGCGATCGTGCCGGGCGACGTCATCGTAATCCGGTACGAGGGCCCGCGCGCGAACGGGATGCCGGAGATGTACTTCGCATCGGCGGTGCTCGACGCCGATCCGGTGCTCGGTCAGACCACGGCGCTCGTCACGGACGGTCGCTACTCCGGCGCGATGAAGGGCCCTTGCATCGGTCACGTGTCGCCGGAAGCGGCCCTTGGAGGTCCGATCGCGCTCGTGGAGGAAGGCGACCTCGTCGAGATCAACATCCCCGATCGCAAGCTGGCGGTCGTCGGCCTTCATGGTCGTCGGGCAACGGAGGCGGAAGTCGCGCAGGCGCTGACGGATCGGCGCGCGCGCTGGCACCCTCCCCCTCCACGTCACAGCGATGGAATCCTGGCGCTCTACGCGCGTGTCGCGAGCACGGCTTCGTCAGGAGCGTCGCTGACGCCCTCGTCGGCCGAGGGCGAGAAGCCGGTAGAGCCCCCGCGACCTTCGCCCGCGCGCGCGCCCGCTGCTCCTCGGCGCGCGGTGGCTCCGAAAGCGTCCGAGTCGGCGCAAGCGACGGTCGAGGATCAGGCGACGGTGGTGCCGGATCCGACGCCGCCGGACGTCCTGCGCGCGGGGCACATCAAGGTGGTCGTCCTCGACTACGACTTCGGTGACGTCGACATCGAACGATCGATCATCGAAGAAGCCGGATTCGAGCTCGTAGCGGCGCAGTGCAAGAACGAGGACGAGGTCATCGAGGCCGCGCGCGATGCCTACGGGGTGCTCTGTCAATACGCACCCGTGCGCGCCCGCGCGATCGAGTCGTTCGAGCATTGCCGTGTGATTGCCCGGTATGGGACGGGCGTCGACATCGTCGACGTCGACACGGCGACCAAACACGGGATTCAGGTCACGAACGCGCCCAACGACTGGTGCTCCGACGAGGTCGCCGATCACGCCGTGACCCTGTGGCTCACGGCAGCACGCCAGATCGTGAAGTACGACGCAGCGACGCGACGTGGTGAGTGGCATTGGCAGACCGGCAGGCCGATCCACCGCCTCCGCGGAAGTGTGTTCGGGCTCCTCTCCTTCGGGGCGATCGCGCGCACGATCGCCGAACGAGTAGCGCCGTTCGGGGTCGAGCTCTGGGCACACGACCCGTTCGTCGACCCCGAGGAGATGCGCGCGCTCGGTGTGCGGCCGGTCTCGTTCGTCGAGCTGGTGGAGGGCTCGGACCATCTCGTGATCCAGTCTCCGCTGACCGACGAGACGCGCGGGCTCTTCGACGAGGACGTGCTTCGTCGCATGAAGAAGAGCGCCATCCTCGTCAATACCGCGCGTGGACCGATCGTCAGCGATCGCGCGCTCTACCGCGCCCTCACGGAGGGCTGGATCGCCGGAGCGGCGCTGGACGACATCGAAGAGGAGCCCGCGAAGCAGCGCGATTGGCGACCGGAGAACCCGCTCCTTCGGCTCGACAACGTCATCGTGACGCCGCACGCAGCGTACTACTCAGAAGAGTCGATCCGCATGGTGCGCACGATCGCCGCGAACGAGGTCGTGCGCGTGCTGACGGGTCAGCGCCCACGCTCACCCGTGAACGTCGTCGAAGAACCGGAGCGGGAGAGCGCATGATCCTCCGCTCGCGGATCGACGCGCTCCGAACGTTCGAGCGAGAGCGCACGCTCGCCGTGGTTCGCCTCGAAGACGCGACGCCGCTCCTGCCCGTCGTCGAGGCACTGGCCGCCGGTGGCGTCCATATCGTCGAGATCACCGTGACGATCCCGGGCGCTCTCGAGGCCATGACGGCGCTCGGTGCAAAGCTCGATTCACGGGTGTTGATCGGCGCCGGCAGCGTGCTCGACGTCGAGACGGCTCGACTCGCGATCCTTGCTGGCGCCGCATTCGTCGTCGGTCCGACGTTCCGGCCGGCCGTCGTCGAGCTCTGCCACCGCTACGACATCCTGGCGATCCCCGGTGCCTACACGCCGACGGAGATTCTGAGCGCATCGGAGTCCGGAGCCGAGCTCGTCAAACTGTTCCCCGCGCTCGCCCTCGGTCCCGGCTACGTGAAGAACGTGCTCGGTCCGCTGCCGCATCTCAGGCTGCTGCCAACAGGAGGAGTGACCGCCGAGAACGCTGCGGACTTCCTCCACGCCGGAGCCTTCGCGGTTGGCGTCGGCGGCGCCTTGATCGACGACGAGGCCGTGGCGCGAGGCGACTACGCGCACGTCACCAAAGCGGCCCGTCGCCTGACGAGCGCCATCAGCGAGTCATGCGGGAGGGCCCGATGACACGCCCGAAGACGGTCACCTTTGGCGAGATCGTTCTCCGTCTCACGCCGCCCGGATACGAGCGATTCATGCAATCGCCGACGCTGAATGCCCACTTCGGCGGCGCGGAGGCAAACGTCGCCGTGAGCCTGGCGCATTTCGGACTGAACAGCCATTTCGTCAGTCGAGTGCCTGAGAATCCGCTCGGCAATGCAGCGATACGGGCGCTACGAGCCGAGGGCGTCGACGTCCAATCCGTTCAGCGAGGCGGCGAGCGTCTCGGCCTGTACTTCACCGAAACCGGGACGAGCCAGCGTCCATCGCTCGTCGTTTACGATCGCGCGCATTCGGGATTCAGCGAGCTCGAGCCGGAGCGCATTCCTTGGTACGACGTCCTCCGCGGCGCCCGCTGGTTTCATACGACGGGGATCGCTCCCGCTCTTGGAACGGGCGTGGCCGAGTGCACGAGGGAAGCGCTCGTAGCCGCGCGGGCGAGTGGGGCCCGGGTGAGCTTCGACGTCAACTATCGAAGCAAGCTGTGGTCCGAAGTCGACGCCCGACGGGTCATCCGACCGCTCCTCGAGCACGTCCATGTCTTGATCGCGAACGAGGAGCACCTGACGCACCTGCTCGGCGCCTCCCCCGCGAATTCTGAAGGGACGAGCACGCAAGGTCGCCTGGAAAGCCTGCGCACGGCCGCGGAGCGCGTCGCTTCCGAGCACGGCATCGAACAAGTGGCGATCACGCTGCGCGAGAGCCGGACGGCGAACACGAACGCATGGAGCGCTCTCCTTTACGACAGCGCGAGCAAGACACTGCATCGAGGCCCCCGGTACGTCATCCATCTCGTCGAACGAATCGGTGGTGGGGACGCGTTTGCTGCAGGCCTCATCTTCGGGTTGCTCGATGGACGGTCGCCCGAAGCCGCGCTGGATTTCGCGATTGCCGCCGGTGCGCTCAAGCTGACGGTCGTCGGGGACTTCAACCGCGTCTCCGTCGAAGAGGTGGAACGCCTGGTCGCGGGCGAGGACGCAAGTCGGATGCATCGGTGAGGGAACGTCGAAAACGAACGTCGGAAACGTCGGAGAGGAGGCCCAAGATGGATATGGAGACGACGACGATTCTGGATGTCAGGGTCCCAGCGAGCCGGGTCGGTCTCGGCACATGGGCGATGGGCGGGTTTCAATGGGGCGGCAGCGACGACGACGAATCCGTGCGTACGATCCATGCCGCCCTCGACCTCGGGATCAACCTCATCGACACCGCGCCGGCATACGGGTTCGGGCACTCCGAGGAGGTCGTCGGTCGTGCCATCGCCGAGCGACACCAGCGCGATCGCGTGATCCTCGCCACCAAGGTCGGTCTCGAGCGTCGAGGTGACGCGCTCTTCAGGAACGGAACGCGGCGGCAGATCTTCGAAGAAGTCGAGCTCTCGCTCACCCGTCTTCGCACCGACTACATCGATCTCTATCAGGTCCACTGGCCGGATCCGGCCACGCCCTACGAAGAGACCGCAGAGGCGCTGCGTGATCTGAAGCAGGCCGGGAAGATTCTCGCGATCGGCGTCTCCAACTACTCCATCGCGCAGATGGAACGTTTCAGCCGCGTCGCGCCGATCGCGTCGGCACAGCCACCATTCAATCTCTTCGAGCGAGAGGCGGAGGCGGACATCATCCCGTGGTGCCGTGCGCACGGCGTCGCCACGTTGACCTACGGCGCGCTGTGTCGCGGGCTCTTGAGCGGCGCCATCGGTAAGGACACCCAGTTCTCCGGAGACGACCTGAGGAAAGTCGATCCGAAGTTCTTGCCGCCGCGCTTCGAGCAATACGTGAAGGCCGTCGAGGTGCTCGATCGATATGCGCGTGAGCGATACGAAACCGGTGTCCTCGCGCTGGCAGTACGCTGGGTGCTCGATACCTTCGGAGTGTCCGTCGCGCTGTGGGGAGCTCGGCACCCGGGAGAGCTCGCCCCGCTCGACGATGTCATGCGCATCCGGCTCGACGACGAGGCGCGCGCGTACGTCGATGCCGCCATCGCCGAGACCGTCCACGATCCGGTCGGTCCGGAGTTCATGGCTCCGCCGGAGCGTGCTCCCGAAGCACCTGCACAGGCCAGCGCACCAGTTTGAGCTGTTGGGTTAGAGGGCTCGCCGAGGACCAGCGCCTCGCGAGCATCGCGTCGCGAGCGCGGAGTATATTCCTCCGCGATCTCTGCCCTCGGTGAGACACCTTGCACGGGAGCTCGCGCGCGTCAGCAAGCTCGGCCTGGACACGCGCTCCGACGTCGGCGACGGCGCGCAATCTCGGCATCGAGCCGCACGTGTGAACGATCGTCGGCGACGCGAATGGGTGAAGTCACGACGTCGAGCGCAGTTCTGCACCGGGGCCGCGATCCTCGGTGCAGCCCACGAACGCAGCGCGCCCGCCACGCCGCGCGGTGGTGGGTGAGCTCGTCGCGGGATCGCTGGCGCGTTCGTCGATCGGCCCGAAGCCACCCGGGACCGACCGTTGCTCGCGCCGCGGCACGACCGTCGAGTCTTTGCGCGGTGGTGCTCCACATGCAGAGGCGCTCGCTCGGAGATCCCTGCAGATGTCGGCCGAACGTCGGTCTTCACGGGGGAGCGTCGCGTTGACGCTCGCGATCGCGCTCACGGGTTGCCTCTACCCGACGGGCGACGTCGATAGGTGGGGCATGGCGGACAAGAGCGCGGACGGTAGGGAGGCGAAGGCGACTGAGGAGGGCGCACCACCCGTCTACGGATACGGAGCCGACTACTACCATCCGTGCGGAACCACCGCGCAGGCGTACCGAGTCGACGAACCGGGTGCAGCGGGTGCGCCCGGTGCGGCGCCGTACGGCGCGAATGGTCCTGCGGCGGGAGCGCCGTTTGGCGGCAATGCTCCGCCGTATGGCGCGTCGGCCGCGCCCTTTGGCGGCTACCCGCCCGGGGGCGGGCTCGGGAGCGGCCCGGGAATGGGATACGGCGGCTACCCGGGCAACGGCGGCATGTCCCCGGGCAACTTCGGTGGCGGTGGCTACCCAGGCTACGGCGGCGGCTGCTACCCGGGCTACGGCGGCGGCGGCGGCTACCCGGGCTACGGCGGCGGCGGCTACCCGGGCAACGGCGGCATGTACCCGGGCGACTTCGGTGGCCGCAACTTCGGTCCGTACGGCCCGGGCTACTGGGGCGCCGTCGGACCGGGCGGCGGTAATCAAGGATACGGAGGCGGATCCGGTCCGAGCGGCGGGTATCCAGGTTACGGAGGCGGATTCGGTCCGAGCAGCGGGTATCCGGGTAACGGCGGAGGCTATGCGCCGAACGGAGGCGGATTCGGTCCGAGCGGCGGTAATCAAGGATACGGAGGCGGGTATGCGCCAAACGGGGGAGGATTCGGTCCGAGCGGCGGCTATCCGGGGTACGGCGGCGGCTATGCTCCCAACGGCGGACCGGGATACGGCGGCGGCTACGCCCCGAACGGCGGACCGGGTTACGGCGGCGGCTATGCGCCGAACGGAGGTCCGGGATACGGCGGCGGCTACGGTCCGAACGGCTCTGCAGCGCCGTCGGCTTCAGGCTATTCAAAGAGCACCTCTCCGCATCCCTGCGCGGAAAGCGAGCCTTGACGCGGGTGCTATTCGACGGCAGCTACACCCTCGCCGCTGCCGAGTACGTCGATGAGCTAACATCGCCGTCGTGAGCACGATCATCGAAGAGGAGCGAGCGGAGTGGCATCGACGGATCGAGGACGCACCTCTCGATCATGAGCTTCGTCAGGTTTTTGCGGACTGGCTCCTCGGCCACGGCGATCCCAACAACGACAAGCACGGCCTGTGGCTCAGGAGCACGACCTATCGCGCACAAGACGTCGTGACGAGCCCCGCCCTCCGTGCCGCGCCGAACAAGAAGCGAAGCCTTAATTCCTGATGCGCCGGGCCGTTGAGTATGTCCAGCATCGCCATGCTGACCGACAGTCTGGGCAATCCCCTCACGGTGACCGAACCTGCGAGCGTTCGCGCCGTCGACGACTTCGTGATGGGGTTCGTATCGTGCGAGGCGCGCGCGGTGAACGTGCTGTCGGCGGAGAGCGATCCGAGCCCGATCGTGCAGGCCTACTGCGCAGCGCTGCACATGTTCGCCGAATCGCACGCAGCAGCAGCGAACGCGCGGCCGTTCATCGAGCGCGCGCAGGCCGCTGCCGCGCGCGCGACGGTCCGCGAGCAACGCTTCATCGCCGCCGTGGCGGCCTGGGTGGACGGCGACATCACGCGCGCCATCGCGCTGCATCAAGAGCAAGCGCGCGAGCACCCGCGCGACCTGGCTTCACTGAAGCTCGGCCAGTACCACTGCTTCAACGCCGGCGATTGTCCGGGCATGCTGCGGCTCGCGCTGGCGGCGCTGCCGGCGGCGGGTGACGTGCCCTATCTGCATGGCATGGCGGCGTTCGGCTACGAACAATGCCACCTGATGCGCGAGGCAGAGACCAGCGCGCGTCGCGCAGTCGCGATGTGCCGCAAGGAGCCTTGGGCCCATCACGCGCTGGCTCATGTCATGCTGACCGAAGGGCGCATCTCCGAAGGCCTGGCCTTCATGCGCGGCATGAGCGACACGTGGACCGAGCTCAACTCGTTCATGGTCACGCACAACTGGTGGCACCTCGCGCTGTTCTTGATCGAGCTGGGCTGCGATGCGGAAGCCCTCGCGGTGTACGACGAGCAGGTCTGGGGCGTCGTCAAGGAGTACTCGCAAGATCAGATCGGCGCCGTATCGCTGCTCGCGCGCTTCGAGCTCGCGGGCATCGACGTGGGCGACCGCTGGCAGGACGTGGCCGGTCATCTGGTGCACCGCCTCGGCGATCACGTGCTGCCATTCCTCGACGTCCAGTATCTGCACGGCCTCGCGCGTGCCGGTCGTCCCGAGGCCGACACGTTGCTCCGAAACATCGAGGCGTTTGCTGAGCGAGCGCCTCGCTCGGCACGCTCCGCCTGGCGACGCGTGGCCGTGCCTGCTTCACGCGGCGTGCTCGCTCATGCTCGGGGCGACTTCACCGCCGCAATCGAGGCGCTGGGCCTCGCGCTTCCGCGCTTGGTCGAGATCGGCGGCAGTCACGCCCAGCGCGATCTCTTCGAGCAGATCTATCTCGATGCCCTGGTCCGCAACGGAACCGAGACCGCGCTCGCCGCCGCGCAAGGGCTGCTCCAGCGCCAGCTCAACGGACAGCCGGAATCGCGGAGGCTTCGACGGCAGACAAACGCGGTCTACGCCGCGCTCGGTCTACCGGAAGCGGGCCACCCGGCAGCATCCTGAGCGATTTCTAGCTCCCAAACGGGTGACAACGTCTGGAGGGACGACGCGCAATCTCACCGATCAAAAGCTCATACCGCCGAGATTGAGCTGGGGATGAGGGTACGAGCGCGATGAAGTGGACGGCCAACACCTTTGCCGGCGGCCAACTGTCGACCGTAATGGCGCACACGATGCTGACCGGGAAAGCGCAGGAGAAGTTCTGCGCGCGGGTCGGAGAGCCGGGCGCGCGGGATGACTCGGCGCGGGAAGCTTTCGCGGCGATCTACGGATGGCGCCCACCCTGCGAGCTGGGCGAGTGGCAAGCGGTCGCGAAGGCGTATGCCAAGAGCTTCGACGACATCTCCGACGTGTGGATGCTTCGCGCCCCGATCACGTATGCGATCGAGCTGGAGAAGGCGTTCAAGCTCGAGAAGCTCGTCAATGCCGGTGACTTCTGGATCACGGCGCTGACCGGTCTCGAGGCATTCGGGTCGGATCCTTCCGGCGACAGCTGCTTCGTCAGCACGCTCGCAACGGGCAGCGGCGACGGTGCCGAGGTCCATGTCTTGAACCACGAGATCGGCGAGCTCGATGGTGGACGGTTCGGATCGATCGCCAACTTCATCGCTTCCTATTTCGCGCCCCGCTCGAGCGAGAGCGAGAGTGCGGACGATGGCGACGATTCCGACCAATATCCGTGGTCGGCAGCCGCCGCGAAGTTCGATGATGCGTTCGAAAAGAATCTGGCCAAACGTCCCATCTGGGCCGCCGCGGACCAGCTCTTCGCGCGCAGCCACTGGCTGATGGATCTGCCCACGGGCGAGAAAGGCTTCGAGCTGGCGCGCAAGCTCGATAGCGCGCCGCGGTTCGAGGTCTGGCTCGAGGAGCGTCCGCGCCTCATCGAGCACCCGGTGTTGACCCATTACTGGATCCTGGCGCATTACTTCGTCGGGAATGTCGAGGCGTGCCGCGAGGCGATCGCGATCGGCAAGCGCTCGCCGGGGCGAGTGGCCGTCGCGCTCGCCGAGCTGGTCGAGCGCCTGCTCGAGAAGCGGGACACGGCGAAGCTCGGAAAGATCTCGGCGGAGACGCTCGCGACGCTCCGCGATGCCGTGCGAAAGAACGCGCCCCCGGAGCTCTTCGATCCTGCGGTGGCCGCCGCCGGCGCGAAAGCGAAGGCCGGCAAGACCGGGGCGGCGGCGAACGCGCGGCAGATCGAGGCGCGCCTCGCGGCAGGCGAGGATCCGTGGGCGGTGATCGCCGAGTATCCCGACGACGTCGCGGTGCATGACCTCGCGCTCGAGTCGATCGTGTCCTCGAAGAAGGACAAGGAGCTTGCCGCGCGAATCAAGCGGTACTTCAGCGAGCGCACCTCCGAGGCCTACAACACGTGGCCCTGCGATCCTGCCGAGTACGATCGGCGCTTCAATCCGGTGATTGCGGCCGCGTTCCGCTCGGGGCTCCGTTACGACTCCGACCACAAGAAGGCCCACGCAGGGATCACGCAGACCCTCGGCATCGCCGATGACGACTTCGCGATGGCCGCGTTCGAGCAAGCCATCGACGAGCTCTCCGTCGAGGACGATCGCGTTCGTTACGTCATCGAGGGGCTGGCCGGCAGCGCCCACCCGCGCGCAGGAGCACTCCTCGAGCGCGCCGCGCTGCGCTTCTTTGCAACGCTCGAGGCGGCAAAGGCGCGCAACGACAAGAAAGCGAAGGAGGGCCCGACGCTGGACAACATGTTCAGCGTCGACTCGCACTTCACCGAAGCGTTGCGCGTCGCGCTCCGTCGTGACGACGACATCGCCGTCCGGCTGGCCGAGAAGACGCTGTCCTTTCGCACGAACCTGGGGCTGTTTGGAACGGCTCTCGGACTCTCGTTGAGCGTCTTGACCCGACGCGGACACGCGAGCTGTCTCGATTGGGCACATCCCTATGCGGCGACGGTCATCGACCGCCGTTCCGATTCCAACTCGGTCGAGGACATTGCGCAGGCCAACGTGGCCGAGTGCGCGATAGCCATCGCGAGGCTTGCCGAGCACGATGATGCAACGGCCTTCCTGCGAGAGACATTCAACGCCCCACGCAAGCATCTCCAGGCCGATCTCGCCATTCGCAGCGCGCTTCTCGCGGGCCTTTTGATTCTCGATCCGGAGAATCGCGAATATCACGGGTGGGTCGAGCGGCTACTTGGCAATCGAACGGGCGCATTCTCGGTGCACAGCGTCCTCCGCGGGATCGAGGAGAGCCGCGCGGCCATCCCCTCCGCCTGGGTCCTTCCACACGTTCATGCGAGGAGGACCTCGCTGACCGAGTCGCAGACCGGCGCGGAGGTCGTCCAGGCCGCGGCCCGGCGCGCACTCGCTGCAATCGGGGCACCGCCACCGCCGCCGTTCGACGACGAGGACGAGTTCGCCCTCGAGGTCCCGAAGGACGAGCTGGGCGCGGCGCTCCTTCGGCCACACCTTCACCGGCTCGACAGCGTGTTCGAGCGCATTCGCGAAGAGAAGGTCGTTCATCCAGATGTCGTCTCGAACGGCGGCGCGGTCCTGCGTGACCTCTATGCGTGGTCGGCGGACGATGGGGACCGCAGCAGCAACGACGCGCGGATCGAGGGTCTTCGCGCGATGCGCCTTCAGGGGAAGGCTGCTGTCCCCGCGCTCGCCGCATTGCTCGAGCTGCCACATGTGTCCGTCGAGGATCGCGGCTGGGTGCGCGTCACGCTGCGCTATTGCGGGCAGGAGGCTGGGGTTCGTCGTTGGCTGCAATCCGCGCGGGATGAGGAGGTGCTCGCCGAGCTCACGCATCCCAGCGCGACCTTCATTGCCTTTCCCGATCTGCTCGCCGCGCACGTCGTGGCGCGCATCGGAGAACGCGCCAAGGAAGCGTGCCTCCGCGCCGTAGAACGGAGGCTCACGGATGCTGCGCGCACCTCCGATTACGCGGGCCCCGGCGACCCGGCGCTGAACCTGTTGCCCCTCGTCGCGGCCAATCTCGGGGCCGACGCCAAGGCGCGTCTCCGCTCCTGGGCCAAGGACTTCGATTCGTACCGCTCCCCTCGCGCAGTCCTCGAGCAGGCGGCGAAGTTTCGGCCCGAGCCGCTGGCGCACGACTGGAACGGACCACTCGTCGTCGAGGCCGCTTGTGTCGGCGAGCCGGTCCAGTATCGAGTCGCGCTTTCCCTCGACGGTAAGAAGCTCACTTGGAAGAGCACCACCGAAGGCTTCCGGATGAATCATCTCCTCGACGAGTCACACTCCGAGGGCGGCACGCTCGATTTCGCGAGCCCCGATGCTGCCCGCGTCTTTGCCGATCTCGAGCTCCGCGCGCTCTCGCTGCGCGGCTTTCGTCTCGCCCCCAAGAAGACAACGACGAAGCGTCGTTAGCACTGCACCGGGGATCTGCGAGCTTGCGCGAAGGAACGCCGCTCCGGGTGTGGGCGTAAGATGCAGATGCTCGCGATGGCCGTGCTGCACCGCAGCTACATCGAGGTCGTGACGTGATCGACGCCCTGTGCCCCTCGCGCGGCGGCGACTTCTTGGAGACGTGCGCGCTCCGTGCGCGCGAGCACCTGCTGCGGGTTCGACGAGGTCAGGAGCCGTCCGGACTCGCCTATTCGGTGACGAACTGGCCGGACGCTTGGCTCGCCGCCGCGCTCACGGCGACGCCGCTGGTCCAGCCGCCGGACGTCGAATTCGGCCTCCCACGGCTCCTCGTGCTGCCAGGCACCGCCGTGCACGCCGAGGTGGCTGTCACGACGACGACCGTGCGCGAGGTCGTCGAGCACCTCGAACGTGCCGCTGTGAGCGATGGCGCCGAACGCGTCACGGCGCTCGAGGCTGCATGGCGCGTCTTGCCCATCCCGGACCTCGCCGACGTCTTTCGAGATTGGCGGCGTGATCGTTCGTGTTTGCACAGCCGTGGGCATCTCGCGACGCGATCTCGCGGACTTCGGCGGTGGCTCGGGATCCGCATGAGAATCGGACAGCGCTGCGGCGAGGCTTGTCCCCCCCCCGAGCCCGCCGCGGCGTTTTTCTTTGCCCGCTGCCCGTGACGAACACGGCGCCGCTCGCGTCGCGCCGAAGGGTGAACCTCGGACGCGACCACGGGTGCACGGTCCTACGCCGATCCGCCGGATCGTGGTGATTGGCGTCGGCTCTTGAGCTCGAGCTTCAGCCTCGGGCAGCGTTCGATCGGTGCAACCGGCGGCGGCTTCGGATCGTCTTGCTCGCGTGAGCGATCGGCACGCGCTCTACGATTCGATGAGCGAAACAAGAAATCGCAAAACAGCGGCCCCGCCGAATAGCACCAAATATGTGACGAACAGCTTACCAGCCGATCGCCCGACCGTCGTAGTTGACGAACGACGGCCCGGACGGCGACGCGAGCCGCTCGATCACGGCGCGCATTCCCTCGACCGACGTCCGCGGCGAGAGAGGCGCGTTCGGGCCTCCCATGTCCGTGTGGACCCAGCCCGGGTGAAGCGCAGCGACAGCGATGCCCTTCGGAACGAGGTCCATCGCCAGCAAACGCACGGCGCTGTTCAGCGCTGCCTTCGACGAGCGGTAGATGTACTCGCCGCCGCCGGTGTCGACGCTGAACGACGCCATGTCCGTCGAGATGAAGATGGCTTTCGGCGACGTTGCTCTCAGGAGGTTCGGCACGAGCGCCTCCGTCAGCTTGATCGGCGCGATCGCGTTGACGAGGAACGTGTCCATCCACGAAGCGACATCGAGCGTCGGAAGGACCTGGGCGGGTCCGCGTGCGCCGTACATACCCGCGTTGTTGACGAGGAGATCGATGGGCGTTCCGGCGAGCTTTTCCCTGAACCTCGAGAAGCTCGTTGCCTCACGCATGTCGAGCGCCTCGACGCGCACGTCGAGGGTATTCAACGCATCGGCTTCGTGCGGGCGCCGGCATGTCGCCGTGACGTCCCAACCCGCCGCGCAGTACTGCCGTACGAGCTCGAGCCCCAATCCACGATTCGCGCCGGTCACCAAGACATGCTGAGCCATTCCGAAAGCGAGCCTCCCTCGCCGCGCGAACCTCGCAAGGCAACCTCAGCCAATTTGCGGAGGTCGACCTTTTGAGGATCCCGAGCGGTGCTCGTCCTAATCCCCCGAATCGTGATTTTTGATCAGTCGAAGTCGCGGACAGCCCCTTTCGAGCTTCCTGATGGCGAGCAGGCTCCGATTCGCCCTCCTCTTCGCGATTTCGCGATGCGCGCCCTGCGCATCGAGCAAGCGAACGCGGCGCAGCGCGCGCAAGGTGATCGAGATCAGCCCCCGTGGCGAGCGACTCCGCCGCGCCGTCGAGCGCCCAGGGCAAGCACGACGCCATGAAGCTGAGCCGCTCGTGCTGCCACGCACTGACGCGAGAAAGCGCTGCGGCGAGCCTCGTCCCCCAACGAGCCCGCCGCGGCGCTTTCTCATTTCGAGCGCCGAAGTCGGCGCTCGCCTCGGAGCAAGCCGGCGCGTCTCTAGTTCCCGAACGCGCCCGCGATCATCGTCATGTTGACCGTGTCGCTCGCGTAGTTGTTCGTCGGCGTGATCGAGAAGTGTCCGCCGCCGCTCGCGCCGACGTCGTTCCACCACCCCGGCTTACCGCACGCCCACCACGCGAATCCGATGAGCGTGTCGGAGCTCGAATCGAGGTAGGAGACGAAGTCCCTCCAGTTGCCGCTCGCGTTCGACGCGCTCGCGTACATCCCGACCTCGCCGACCCAGACTTTGAGGCTGTTCGCCTTCGCCCAGTCGGTCACCACTTTGACGCGCAACCTCGTGGTCGTCGTCGAGAGGACCTCGGTCGAGCTGCCCCCGGCGTCGCTGTCGGCGTACGTGTGAACTTCGACGGTCATCTTCCCGAGCGGATCGAGGAGGGGCTTCCCGGCCCCGCGCGCGTTCATCCAGCCGTACGCGTTCGATCGTTTCGGCGAACCCGTGTCGTACCAGCTGTCGTTCCAGCTTCCGGCACCCGTCCAGCCGTTCCCGGGTACGTAGATTTCACCGGTGAAGCCCGCCTTGCGGATCGCGTTGACCGCGTCTTGCGCGATACCGAACCAGGACATCGTGCTCATGTTGTTCGGCTCGTTGACGAGGCCGATCGCAACGCGCGGGTTGTTCGCGTAGATCGTGGCCATCTTCGACCAGAAGTCGGCGAAGTGAGCGCTCGTGACCGTGCTGCCGCCGACGAGATTGCCGCGCCAGCGCGCGCCGCCGGCGCCGCTCGACGAGCTCGCCTGCCACGGCTCGATGATGACGGTCATTCCCTTCGACGTCGCGTAATCGACAATTCGCTTGTAGTTGTCGAAATAGGCCTTGTAGTTGCCGCTGGAAGCCGCAGGAATCGGCCCACCGAGCTTCGACTGCATTCCTTCCCACGAGAAGAGGAAGCGAATGCTGTCGATCCTCTTGGAAGCGAGATAGTCGACAATCTGATTCGAGTGAACGGCGTAGTCCCTGTCCGCGACGGGCCCGTTCGTTTGATCGTAGTCGTAGCGGCCTTCCATTCCGACCAGGTTCGTCCCGCGCAGCCTCGTGATGCGAGGCGTGACCGGAGGATCGGACGGAGGCGTCACCGGAGGAGGCGTCACCGGAGGATCGGTCGGAGGAGGCGTCACCGGAGGAGGCGTCACCGGAGGATCGGACGGCGTGTCCGACGGAGGCGTCGACGGCGTGTCGCCCGGGGGCGTCGACGGCGTGTCCGACGGAGGCGTCGACTCCGGCGGAGTGGACGGTGGCGACGACTCGGAGCCGGGCGGGGCATCGCTCGCAGGTGGGGGATTGGTGTTTGGAGCGTCGCTCGCTCCGCTCGGATCGTCGCCGGACGGAAGCGGTGCGTTCGTGAGCCCTTTGTCGGTAATCGAATTCGGTGCCGTGTCGGCGCTGCTGCAACCCGCAACGGACGACACCAGCGAGAGAGCGATCAGCGTGGTCTTCGAGAGACCCTTCAGGCGGACAAAATGCATCCAGACGCCTTGCGCGACCGAGGTACGGTCGACGATGACGCATGTCTCTCGGCCGGCCCGGAG